>PXTX01000048.1 GCA_003023275.1 Bacteroidetes bacterium SW_4_67_19 | reverse complement strand
GCCATTCAGAAAACGTTGACGTTCGCCTCTTCTTTTTCTACGCTCGCAAGCCGGCAGCCTTGTATGTTTGACTACGCTATGAGATCATGAGCCATAGAGGTGGTAGCTCGAAGCAGCCTGGGTTTTCCAAAACCGTGCGTGAGCAGGAGCGCCGCCTCTTCTTCTGTCGCCGATGAGCCCGAACCGTTGCCCGAACCGGCGCTTCCTTCCTACCTAAGCGAAGCGACGAGTTCGCATCTTTGCAAGGCGGGGCCGCTGCGACGACGACCCACATTCGCAAGGCACTGTCTCCCTTCACTTTTTTGCTTTTTTGCACTATGTCTTCTACTACAACTTGCGTTGGCATTGACGTTGCCAAAGCCCATCTCGACCTCGCCGTGCGCTTCCCCGATTCGGAAGAGGTGCAGACGAGCCGCTTTGAGAACACGGCCTCCGGGCACGAAGCCCTGGCTGATCGCCTGGCCGAGACCGACCCCGAACGGGTTGTTCTCGAAGCCACCGGCGGCTACGAACGCCCCGCCGCCGCCGCCCTGGCGGCTCGCGGTCTGCCGGTGGCCGTGGTGAACCCGCGCACGGTAAGAGACTTCGCCCGGGCCACCAGCCGCTTGGCGAAAACCGACGAGATCGACGCGCGCATTTTGGCGCTCTTCGCCGAGCGTATGCGTCCGGAGGTACGCCCGCTCGAATCGGCCGACCAGCAGGCGCTGGCGGCGCTTGTGACGCGCAGACGCCAGATCCAGAAGATGAAGACCGCCGAGAAGAACCGCCTTCAATCGGTCCCTTCCGAAGCGGTGCGTTCGGACGTGCAGGCGCACATCTCCTTTCTCGAAGAGCGTCTCGAGCAGGTCGAGAAACGCCTCGACGAAGCCATCAAGGCTAGTCCGGTGTGGCGCGAAGAAGAAGCGCTGCTGCAGAGCGTGCCCGGCGTCGGAGAGGCCACCGCGCGCGTGCTCCTCGCCGAGCTGCCGGAGTTGGGCCAGGCCAACCGGCAGGAGATTGCCAAGCTCGTCGGCGTGGCCCCGCTCAATCAAGACAGTGGTCAACACCGCGGCAAGCGCACCACCTGGGGGGGAAGGGCAGCGGTACGCTCCGCGCTCTACATGGCCGCGCTCTCGGCCACGCGCTTCAACGATAAGATCAGTGAGTTTTATCATCGGCTCCTCGATCGAGGGAAAGCCAAGAAGGTGGCCCTGGTCGCCGCCGCGCGGAAACTGTTGGTCATTCTGAATACGATGGTCAAAAACGGAACGAAGTGGAACCCGGATCTTCACACGTCTTCCTCTTGACAATTAACACCGTTGCTCACGAATCACGCATCACGAATCACGCATCACGAACCACGCATCACGAATCACGCCCCCCTCATGCCCGACGCGCCTGCTTCCCGCAGCGACGCCTCTGCTCCCGACGCGCCCACCCCCGACGACGGCAACCTTGCCGCCGACCAGCTCGAAACGCTCGACGAACTGTCGGGCGCTTACGACCGCCTGCGCAGCGAGATCGGCAAGGTGATCGTCGGGCAGGAAGACATCATCGAGCGGGTCTGCGTGGGCCTCTTTGCGCGCGGGCACGTGCTGCTGGTCGGTGTGCCGGGACTGGCCAAGACGCTGCTGGTGCGCACGCTCGCCTCCGCCCTCTCGCTGGAGTTCAGCCGCATCCAGTTCACCCCCGACCTGATGCCCTCCGACATTACGGGCACGGAGATCATCCAGGAGCAGGGACCCAACGGGAGCGGCGGGGGGCGCAGCTTTCGCTTCGCGCGCGGGCCGGTCTTCGCCAACGTCGTTCTCGCCGACGAGATCAACCGCACGCCGCCCAAGACGCAGGCGGCGCTGCTGGAGGCGATGCAGGAACGCCACGTCACCGCCGCCGGCAACACCTTCGACCTCGACCCGCCGTTTTTCGTGCTCGCCACGCAGAACCCCATCGAGCAGGAAGGCACCTACCCCCTGCCGGAGGCCCAGCTCGACCGCTTCATGCTCAACCTGTGGCTCGATTACCCGTCCTTTGGCGAAGAGGTGGACGTGGTGCGCGCCACCACCGCCGGCCACGAAGCCGAGGCCCAGCCCGTGCTCGACGCCGATGAGGTCCTGCGCTACCAGCGCCTCGTGCGTCAGATTCCCGTCCCCGACAACGTGATCGAGCAGGCCGTGCGCCTCGTCAGTCGCACGCGCCCGGGCCGCGAGGCAACGCCCGAGCATGAGGCGGCTCCAGACTTCGTCGATGAGTATCTCAGTTACGGAGCCGGGCCGCGCGCGTCGCAGTACCTCATCCTGGGGGCCAAGGCGCTGGCCGCCCTCGACGGACGCGCCACCCCGCTGATCGACGACGTGCGTCGCATGGCCGTCCCGGTCCTGCGCCACCGCATCGTCACCAGCTTCAACGCCGAAGCCGACGGCGTCACTCCCGTCGACGTGATCCAGCGGCTGCTCCAGGCGGAATGAGCGATCAGCCGTCAGCGCTCAGCTGTCAGCTTTTCAGGCCGAGACACCAAAGCACCCAAACACCGTAACACTCCAACACCGTAACACTACCCGACTTCTTCCGTCCCGCCGGCCGGCTCGGGCACGTCCGCCCCCACATCCTCGACGGTCACGTCGCTATCGGGCGTAGCGGGGGTGCGAGTGGCTTCCAGCGTCGCCGTCTCAGCGGCTGCGGTGTCCTCGGCGATCTCATCCACCTCGGCTTCCGGGTCCAGAAAGCGCATGATGTCAGCGGCGCATCGGCGCATCCAGTCGTTGACCAGCTCGGTCACCTCGTCGGCGGTGTGCATCGAGAGGGCGCTGCCGGCCAGCGCGCGCATCTCCGAGCGGTTCACCGCACGCACGACGTGCTTGATCTCAGGCAGAAACGTCGGCGAGGCGCTCAGCTCGTCCACGCCCAGCCCTATCAGGAGCGGCGTGGCACGCGCGTCGCCGGCTACCTCCCCGCACACGCTGATCGGGATGCCCGCCGCCTGCGCCGCGCTGGCGGTGCGCTTGATCAGCGCCAGCACCGCCGGGTGAAACTCGCTGTACTCGTGCGCCACCAGGTCGTTGCCCCGGTCGGTCGCCAGGACGTACTGCGTCAAGTCGTTGGTGCCAATGGAGAAAAAGTCGACTTCCTCGGCGAAGACGCCCGCCCGCAGCGCCACGGCGGGCACCTCCACCATAATGCCGAGCGGCACGTCGGCGTCGAAGCGGCGGTCCTCGGCGCGCAACTCGCTTTTGACCTCGTCGAGAGCGGCGCGCAATTGGCGCACCTCGTCCATGTGCGTAATCATCGGCGCGAGGATGCGCACCGGGCCGAAGGCGCTGGCGCGCAAAATGGCGCGCAGCTGCGTCTTGAGCAGGTCCGGCTTGTCGAGGAGCACGCGAATGCCGCGCCAGCCGAGAAACGGATTTTCCTCGCGGTGCGCCAGCGGCAGGAGCTTGTCGCCGCCCAGGTCCAGCAGCCGCAGCGTGGTCGTCTGCGGCGCGGTGCGCTCGACCACGTCTTTGTAGGTCTCGAAGGTGCTTTCCGCCGAGAGCGTCACGTCGCCGCGCATCATCAACAGCACCTCGGTGCGAAAGAGGCCAATCCCTTCGGCGCCATACTCTTCGAGAAGAGCCACCTCCTGACTGAACTCGACGTTGGCGCTGAGCTTGACGTGCGTCCCGTCGGCGGTTTGGGAAGGGAGGCTGGCGAGGTCTTTCTGCTCGGCCTGCTGGCGCTTGTAGCGCTCGCGGCGGGCATGGTAGCGCTCGCGGTGCGCCTCCGACGGGCGCGCGATGACTTCTCCACGCAACCCGTCGAGCACCACCGGGGCGCCGCTCTCCACCGCGTCGGTGGCTTTTCCCAAGCCGGCGACGGTGGGCAGACCCAGCGCGCGCGCGATGATGGAGACGTGCGAGGTAGACCCGCCGTGGTCGATGGCAAAGCCGCGCAGGCGCCGCCGGCTGAACAGCACCACGTCGGCGGCGCTGAAGTTTTCGGCAAAGACGATGCTGCCCGGCTTGACGCTGGCCAGCAGGTGCTCGCGCCGCAGGTGGCGAATCAGGCGATTCTGCACGTCGGAAAGGTCGGCGGCGCGCTCGCGCAGGTACTCGTTGGGGCCGGCCTCCATGCGCTGGCGGTGGTGCCGCAGGACCGCTTCGATGGCAAAACCCGCGTTCACGGCGTCCGAGCGGATGCGTTCGACGACCGCCCCGTAGAGCGCCTCGTCGCGCAGCATCAGGCGCTGCGCCTCGAAGATGCCTGCGCTGTCTTCGCCCAGCTTCTGATGCGTGATAGAGATGACCGTCTCCAGTTCGTGCTCGGCGCGCTCGACGGCTTCCTCGAAGCGCTGCACCTCCTTCTCGATGGCGTCCTCCTCCAGCGAGCGCGGGTTCACCTCGGGGGCGTCGGCGGCGTAGAGGCAGGCCGGGCCGATGGCAATGCCCGGCGCCACACCGATGCCGCCGAGCACCTGCTCTTCGCGGTCGGTGGCGCGTGCAGGGAGCGCGTCTTCTGCCTCTTCGTCTACGTCTTCCACGTCCACAATGGCAGGCTCGTCCGCCGAAGCGGAAGAATCGGAGGCCGAAACGTCGGGAGAGAACTCGGGCATGGCGAATGCCTCGAAGGCCGCGCGCCCCGGAAGGCATTTCCGGTTCGAGGCCGGCGCGCGTGGGGAGCTATTAAAGCGGAGCAGATCTAACGCCAGTGCCCCGGTGGTTTGTTCACGCTGCGCCCCCGTCTTCTGGAAAGCGGGCGTCGTGTGAACTCTGCGCGCGGGGGTGTGTTTTACAAATGTGTAGCCTCCTCTCGCCCCGAGGGCGTGCTCCGCTCTCACGGTGGGCGCTTTCTTTCATCTCTCGCGCCCGCCGGCTCCAAAAGTGATCTTCCCGTGATGCGACCCCGCCGCCCGAGCGGGTCTGTCATGCGCGTTCGCCTCCGTTCTGTATTCGTACATGCCGCCGGCTTGGCGCTGGGGGTCGTGCTGCTGGGGGCCGCGCTCTCCCCCGTCGCGCAGGCGCAAGAAACGCGCCCCGACTCCGCCCGGGCCGATACCGCGAGGACCGACCCCGCCCCGGCCGACACGACGCGCGCTGATTCGCTCCGCCCGGGCCGCACGCCTCCCGACTCGCTCCGCCCGGGCGGCCGGGCCGGCGCGGGAGGTGCCGGGGCAGGTCCTTCGCAGGCCCCGAAAAACGCCGTTCAGTTCTCGGCGAGCGACTCGCTGGTGGTCGTCTTCGGGAGCGGCGACGACGGGGACGTGGGCACCCTCTACGGCCGGGCCGAGGTCAAGCAGCAGAAGGCCACGCTCAGCGCCTACGAGGTGCAGATGCTCTTCAGCCAGAACAAGCTGCGCGCGGTGGGGCCGCCGGAGGGGATGCGCGCCGACTCGGGGGCGGTGCCTCGCTTCAAGCGCGGCCAGGGAAAACCCTTCACCGGGCGCGAGCTTTCCTTCGACCTGAATACCCGGCGCGGGCGCATCGTCAAGGCACGCACGCGAGCGAAGCAGGCGTTCATTCAGGGCGATGCGGTGCGCGTGGCCGAGGACTCCACGCTCTACATTCGCGGCGGGCGCTACACCACCTGCGACTGCCCGCGCGGGGAAACGCCCTCGTACTCGCTGCGCGCCAACAAGATGAAAGTGAAGGGCAAATGGGCCTACACCGGGCCGATTCAGCTGTTCATCTACAACATCCCGATGCCGCTCATTTTGCCGTTTGCCTTTCTGCCGGCCACCCCCGGACGCCACGGCGGCATCATTCCCCCCAACTACGGGCGCGACAACCGGCGCGGTTTTTACCTGCGCGACTTCGGCTACTACTGGCCGATTAGCGATTACATGGACCTCCAGTTGACCGGCAGCCTCTGGTCGCGCGGCAGCTGGGCCCTCTCGCCGACCTTCCGCTACGACCGCCGCTACCACTACAGCGGCGACCTGCGGGTGAACTACGTGCGCGCCATTGCCGGCGACGTCGTCGACCGCGACTACCTCAACCGGACCGAGGCGCAAATTCAGTGGTCGCACGACCAGCAGTTCGCTCCTGCCGGGGCGCCGAACGCCTCCTCGCTGACGGCCCGCGTGGACCTGGCCTCTGAGAGCTACCGCCGCCAGATCTCCGACAACTACCGCGACAACGTCACCCAGAAGACGTCTTCGAGCATCAACTTTCGCAAGCGCTGGAACGACGGCAACCAGCGCATCGACGTGCAGATGAGCCAGGACCAGAACCTGCGCACCGGGGAAGCCAACCTGACGTTGCCCTCTTTTTCCTTCGACCAGAACCGCTTCAAGCCGTTCGCGCGCGAGCGGCGCGGCGTCGGCGGCGAGGAGCGCTGGTACGAAAAGATCACCACCAGCTACGACGGCTCGCTCGAAAATGACTTTTCGTTCGATCCGCTCCCGGATACGACGCTCGTCAACCGGGGCGATTCGAGCGCCGTCGGCATCTCCTGGTACGACGCGCTCTTTTCGCAGGACGCCTACGCCCGCGCCACCGGCGAGGAAGAGCAGCGTTTCGACTTCCGCGCCGAGCACCGCATCCCTATCAGCGCGTCGTTTCACATCCCACGCTACGACTTTAACTTCACCCCGAACTTCAACTACCGCGAGGAGTGGTACCCGCGCACCAAGCGCAAGGTGGTGCGCAGCCGCACCCAGGTGGTCGACCCCGGCGAGGACTCGCTGAGCTACGGCGTGGACCCGCAGACCGAACGCGAAGTCGTTACGCGCAACGAGCCGGGCTTCTTCGCCGCGCGCGAGTTCGACCTCGGCGTCAGTTCCAGCACGCGCTTCTACGGGTTTTTCCCCTTTCGCCTGGGGCCGCTCCAGGACCTGCGCCACACCGTCGAGCCGCGCCTCTCGTTCAACTACGCGCCCGACTACTACGCCGACTTCTTCGGGCGCACGCGCACCTACACCGACCCGGAAACCGACGAAGAGGTGCGCTACGACATTACCGACGGCAACGATATACGCGGCTCTAGGGCGCAGCGCAACCTCAGCTTTAGCATCGACAATACCTTCGAGACCAAGCAGATCAGCGTCGACTCCACCGGCGCGAAGGAAGAGGAGACCCTGCGCCTCCTGAGGCTCGACGCGCGCTCCAGCTACAACTTTGCCGCCGACTCGCTGCGCCTCAGCGACGTGGACGTGAGCGCGCGCTTCCCCGTGCTGCGCAAGAAGTTCGACGTGAGCGCCCGCGCGAGCATGACGTTTTCGCCCTACGTCTACGACGAGACCGGCGTCCAGCGCAACCGTCTCGTGCTCAACGAGCCGGGGCTGTTTCCCGCCCGCCTGAGCCAGTTTCGCGTCTCCCTCAGCACCGACTTCGAGGGCGGCGACGCCGAGGGACGCCGAGGCGGGCGATGCGGCCGGGGCCGGGGGCGCCGTGGAGGCCGCCGCGGAGGCGGTAACTCCGGCCGCTCCTCGTTCGGCGGAGCGCGCGCCGGCCTCGACCGGTCTACCGGAGGGGCCGCGCAGGCGCCCGACCGCACGTCGCGCAACGCGCCGGGCCGCTCTTCGCGGCGCCAGGGCGTCGGCCAGTACGCCAACTTTGCCATCCCCTGGTCGCTCTCGCTGGACTTTACCTACTCGTTCAGAAACCGGGGCGAGTTTGAACAGAACCGCTTTATTGTCAACACCGACTTCAGCTTCAACATCACGCCGAAGTGGCGCGTCTCGGGCGTGGGCGGCTACGACTTTAACCAGGGCGAGATCGTCCCGCCGCGCCTCAACATTACACGCGACTTTCAGTGCTGGCAGATGACCTTCAACTGGACGCCCATCGGGCCGCGCCAGTCCTACGGGTTCAACCTCTACGTCAAGAGCGGCGTGCTGAGCGACCTGCTGAACCTGCGGATTCCGCGCGAGGACATCAAGGGCCGCTTCACCGGCGCGCTTCGAGGAGCGGCGCGGCAGGCGACCCAGCGGTAGCACATCACGCAACACGCATCACGCCCACACCCAATCTTTGCATCTGCATAGCATGGGCTTAACATTCGAGCGGTCCCCAGGGAAACTGCCGTCGGCCCCTGCGATATAAGAGCCGCAGTTTTAGAGCCGGGCCTGCTTTTGCGCTGGGCCCCTGCTTTTCTTCTCATGGCCTCCCACCCAAACCGGCCGGGGCTTGCGCCTCGTCCCTGTGCATGATCGCCGACACGCTCCACACCTTCTCGCGCCGTGTGCAACAGCAGTTCGCTCGCGCAAGCAGCCGGCTGGGCCGCGCCCGCAAGCGCCTGCGCCGCGCCCCCGACGACCGGCAGACGCTCAAGGACCGCGCGCTGGGTCGCCGCTTCCGCGACACCTTCGAGCAGGATCTCGAAGTCGCCGACGTGCAGGGCCTGCACTTCTACGTTCAAGGCGGCGTGGTGACCGTCTACGGCACCGTGCGCCACGAACTCGACCGCGAGCTGCTGCTGTCATTCATCCGCCAGATGGCCGGCGTGGAGGGCGTGGTGCCGCACCTGCAAACCCTCGAAGAAGGCCCCGAAGACCAGTTAGAGAAAGGATGAACGTGGAAGAGTGAACGTTTCTCGTCCGCAGAGGCACCCCTTTCCCCTTCAACCGTTCACCGTCCCCCCTTCCACCGTCGCGCCCAGCGCCTGGGTGACCTTGTCGGCGGCCTCCTTCAGGAGCACGGCCGTCTCGATGTCGAGGTCGCTCTCGTCGAGCAGCTGCTGGCCCTCTTCGGCGTTGGTCCCCTGAAGGCGCACGATCAGCGGCACGTCGATGCCGACATTTTTGGCCGCCTCGATGACGCCGTTGGCCACGCGGTCGCACCGCACGATCCCGCCGAAGATGTTGACGAGGATCGCCTCGACGTTTTCGTCGCCGAGGATGATGCGGAAGCCCGCCTCGACCGTCTCGGCGCTGGCGGAGCCGCCCACATCGAGGAAGTTGGCCGGCTCCCCGCCCGCCAGCTTGATGATGTCCATCGTCGCCATCGCCAGCCCCGCGCCGTTGACCATGCAGCCGACGTTGCCGTCGAGCGTGATGTAGCTGAGGCCGTGCTTGCCCGCCTCCACCTCGGTGGGGTCTTCTTCGTGAATGTCGCGCAGCTCGGCGAGGTCCTCGTGGCGAAAGAGCGCGTTGTCGTCGATGTTGATCTTGGCGTCGACGGCCACCACGTCGCCCTCCTCGGTCAAGACGAGCGGGTTGATTTCCGCCAGCGAGCTGTCGATGGCGTCGTACGCCCGGTAGAGCGCCATGACGAACTGGGCGGCCTGCTTCACCTGCTCTCCCTCGAAGCCGAGGCCGAAGGCGATGCGCCGCGCCTGGAACGGCTGAAGCCCGATGGAGGGGTCCACCGGCTCGCGCAGGATCTTTTCGGGCGATTCTTCGGCGACGGTCTCGATCTCGACCCCGCCCTCGGCGGAGGCCATGATGACCGGCCGGCTCGTCTGCCGGTCGAGCGTGACACCGAGGTAGTATTCCTGGGCGATGTCGGCCCCCTCGGCGACGAGGACGGCTCGCACCTGCTGCCCTTCCGGGCCGGTCTGATGGGTGACGAGTTGCATCCCCAGAATCTCTTCGGCATACGCGCGGGCTTCTTCGACCGACTCGGCCAGCTTGACGCCGCCGCCCTTGCCGCGCCCGCCGGCGTGAATCTGCGCCTTGACGACGAACAGCGTCGCGCCGTCGGCTTCGAGTCCTCGGGCGACGTCCTCGGCCTCGTCGGGCGTGCGCGCCACGCGGCCGGGCTGGACGGCCACGCCGTGCTCGGAGAGAATGTCTTTGGCCTGGTATTCGTGGAGTTTCATTTTCGGGAGGGGTCGTTGTGGGTGATGGGCGAGCGTCGGTGCGTTTTCGAGAAGCCGGACGCCTTTGCCAACGGAGCGTATTGCGCAACAGCGTATTGCGTAAAGCGTATTTCGCAAGGACAGTTTCTGCCCCCCCGATACGGATCAGCGCACGCGGCGACCGGCGGGCGTAACGTTCGGCAAGGTAGGAAACCGGCACGCGAGAGCCAACTTTGCGGAAGGCAAATCGTTGTGAAGCGACAGCGCATGACGCAAGACGTTGCTCGCCCCGCGAACCTTCAACCTTCAACCCGCCCCCCGCAACCGCGCTGTGCGCCCTTCTCGCTTCAACCTGCACGTGGCCGCTCGCCTGCTGGTCGGGTTTCTCTTTTTCGTCGGCGCGCTGATTCTGTTTTTCGTGGTGCTGCATTACGTGGAGTACAGCGACGACTTCGCCGACCAGGGCGCCACGATGGTCCAGGTCTTCGGCACGTACTACCCCAACTACGTCCCGCAGATCGTCAAGCTCATCTCGCCGCTGGCGTTCTTTCTGTCGAGCATCTACATCACCGGCAAGCTCGCGCAGAACCTCGAACTGGCCGCCCTCCAGACCAGCGGCGTCTCGCTCTATCGCCTGATGGCGCCGCACCTCGTGCTGGGGCTCCTCTTGACCGGCAGCATGTTCTACTTCAACGGCTGGATCGTGCCGCGCACCAACCGCGCCGTGCTGGCATTCGAGAGCGAGTACCTCGGCGGCCAGTCGCGCACCGCCGTCAGTGACGTGCACCAGCAGAACCGCCCCGGTCAGATCGTCACCGTCGGCTACTACGACGAAGACGATCAGACGGCCCACCGCGTCTCGATCCAGCGCTTCTCCGACCGGCAGCGCCTCGTCGCGCGCACCGATGCGCAGAGCATGGAATGGATCGACTCGCTGGGCGTCTGGCGCCTCGAAGACGTCACGCAGCGCTCCTTCCCGGCAGGCACGGCGGCGGGCACGACGAGCGCGGCGCGCATGACGGTGCGGCGCACCGAAACGGCGGACACGACGCTCCAGATCTACCCGCGCAACTTCGCGCGCACCGGGCGCGACGTGCAGGCCATGACCATCACCGAAGCGGCCGACTACGTGGCGGCGTTGCGGCGCACCGGCGCGGGCGAGCTGGGCCGTCCGCTGGTGGCCTACTACACCAAGTACAGCTACCCGCTGGCCAACCTGATCTTGCTCTTAATCAGCGTGCCGCTGGCGGCGCAGCGGCGGCGCGGCGGGCAGACCACCCGCATCGCGCTGGGGCTGCTGGTGGCGTTCGTGTACCTGGCGCTCCAGAAGCTCACCGAACCGTTCGGCTACGCCGGCGACCTCTCGCCGCTGGTGACCGCCTGGCTGCCACACGCCGTCTTCGCGGTCGTCGCGCTGCTCATGCTCTGGCGAGCGCGAAAGTAGCTGCGCGGTTTCGGGTTGCGGGTTTCTGGTTGAAGGACTTTCAACCTTCAACTTGCAACCCGCAACCGCACGAGCAACGCGAGTGCTATGCCTCCGCCCCGCCGCCGAAGCCCATCGGCGGAAGGCCGCCGCTCCCTCCTCCGCCGTCGAAGCCGCCCCCCGGCTCGCCCGGCTCGCGGATCGGGCCGTGCGCCTGCTCGTAGCGCTCGACGTTCTCGGCCAGCGCGTTCATCAGGCGCACCGCGTGCTGGGGCGTGACGATGATGCGGCTCTTGACCCGGGCCTTCTGCACGCCCGGCACCATGCGAATGAAGTCGAGAATGAACTCCTCGGGCGAGTGGGCGATCATGACGAGGTTGGCGTAGGTGCCCTCGGCCGTCTCCTCGTCCATTTCGAGGTTGAGCTGTTCGTCCTCGGGGGCGGCGCCCTCCTGCTGGGGAAAAGCGCCCGGGGGAAGCGAATCGTCGAAGTCGGCCATTTCTGGGGTGGTGCAGGGATGCGGGAGGGCGGGGGGGGGAGATCTTTCCAGCAAACGCTCGTTCGGCAAACGGCAAAGACGTGAATGAGAGGCGAGCGCGTTCGTTCACCAAAACACGGCCAACGAACCACGGCCAACGAACTACCCGGCTTGCGAGAGCGCGGTGATGAGGTCGCTTTTGGTGATGATTTCGTAGCCGGCGGAGTGCGCGCCCCCACTGGAAACGCCGTCTCCGGACGGAGCCTCGTTGGGCGCGACCAGCACGGCGCCGGCCTCTTCTTCGAGGTACGTCGACAGCAGGCCCAGGTCCATCGAGCGCGGCACCACGGGAAAAGGCGCCTCCATGGCCTCGCGCACCAGTTCGTCGCGCGTCTCGGGGCTTTCGATCATCAGGTGCAGGATGCGCGCCTCCGTGAGGCTGCCGACGACCTCGGCTTCCCCATCCGCGCCCCGGTTGATCACCGGGAGCTGCGAGAGGCCCTGGTCGGTCATCTGGCCGATGGCGTCGCCGAGGGTGTCCTCCGGCCCCACCGCCACGACCGGCTGCCCCTGCCGGCGCATCCGCAGCACCTCGCCGACGGTGACCTGCGGCGTCGGCTCCAGGAAATCGTGGTCGCGCATCCAGTCGTCGTCGTAGGTCTTCGAGAGGTAGCGAAAGCCGCTGTCGGGGAAGAGCACCACCACCACGTCGTCTTCATCGAGCGCCTCGCGGTGGGCGTGGAGCCACCCGAGCGCCCCCGCCATTGCCATCCCGCTGCTCTGCCCGATGAACAGCCCCTCGCGTTGCGCCAGCCGCCGCGTCATCTGCATCGCCTCCTTGTCGCCGACTTGCACGTAGTCGTCCACGAGCGAGAAGTCCATGTTTTCCGCCAGGATGTCTTCCCCGACGCCCTCGGTGAAGTACGGGTAAATTTCGCCTTCGTCAAACTCGCCGGTGTGGAAATACTTGTGGTACACCGACCCCCTTGGGTCCACCCCTACCACGCTCACGTCGTCCTTCTTTTCTTTCAAAAACTTCGCCACCCCGCTGATGGTCCCCCCGGTGCCGGCCCCGCTGATGAAGTGCGTGATGCGGCCCTCGGTCTGTTCCCACAGCTCCGGGCCGGTCGTCTCGTAGTGCGCTTCCGTGTTGGCCGGGTTGTCGTACTGGTTGAGGTACACGGCATTGGGCAGTTCCGCGGCCAGCCGCCTGGCGACGGAGTAGTAGGAGCGCGGATCGTCCGGTTCCACGTTGGTCGGGCACACGCGCACCTCCGCCCCCAGGGCGCGCAACACGTCGGCCTTCTCCTCGCTCTGCTTGTCGGTGGTGGTGAAGATGCAGCGGTAGCCCCTGGCGATGGCCGCGAGGGCCAGCCCCGCCCCGGTGTTGCCGCTGGTCCCCTCCACGATGGTGCCGCCGGGCTGGAGGTCGCCCGCCTCCTCGGCGCGCTCGATCATGTACTGGCCGATGCGGTCTTTCACCGAACCGCCGGGGTTGAAAAACTCCACCTTCGCCAGCACCGGGCAGGGCAGCCCGGCGGTCAGCTCGCGCAACCGCACCAGCGGCGTCTGCCCGACCGTGCCCAGAACGTTTTCGTGCCACATGACTATGCGTTATGTTGCTTTTTGACAAATGACGCTATATTGTTACGAGAGGAAGGCTGGAGCGGAAAGCCCCCGGTCCAGCCGTGCGTCTCTTGCTCTCGTTTCTTCGATTCTTTTCATCGCTCACGCGACGACGGAAACGCCTCAGCCGCCGCGCAGTTTTCCTGCTTCTTTCGCCCCGCTTCCCATGCCCGACGCTTCCCCCGGCGCCGCGCCCGGCTCGCTCCCGCACGTGGAAGCCGACGTGCTGGCAGCCACCTGCACCCCGGGCGGCACTCCGATCAGTTGCAACGACGCCTGGCAAACCGTCTTCGGACGCAACGAAGACAATCCGTGGACGCGCCTTCAAGAAGAAGACCGCCGCGAGCTGACCACCGCCCTCAACCGCGCCGTGGGCGGCTCGCTGGTGACGAACCACCTCTGCCGCGTGCACCTGCCGGACCGCGACGAGCCGCTGCCGCTCTTAATGCAGTTCGTGCCGGTCTACCTCCCCGAGAACCGCACCGGGGAATACGCAGAGGAATACGCGGACGTGAGCAGTGACGAAGCCGGCGCCCGAGCAAGCGAGAACCAGGGGAGGTGCGCCGACGGGGAACGGCACGTGCGGGCCGTGACCGTAACCGGCGAGATCATGGCCGAGCCCGACTCCTGGACGCCCAGCCAGACGCAGCGTCATCGCATGGAGGCCCTGGGCCGCATGACGATGGGCGTCGCCGATACGCTGCGCGCGTCCCTCGACACCATCGAGGAAGTCGCCGTCGACGGAGCCACGCTGGTGGAAAAAATTCAGCGATACAGCCGCCGCGAGGGGCAGTCCAGCTTCGAGACGCTCGACCTCGTGGACCTGATCGAAGGGTGCCTGACGCTGACGCGCCCCTACTGGTACAACGAACCGCGCCGCCAGGGCATCACCATCGAACTGGAGCGCGACCTGCGCGACGTGCCGCCGATGCGCGGCGCAGCCACCGAACTGCGCGAGGTCTTCGTTAACCTCATTCTCAACGCCGTGCAGGCCATGCCCGGCGGCGGGCGCCTGCGCCTCCGCACCGGCCACGACGACGAGCGCGGGGTGTACGCCGTCGTCGAAGACACCGGCGCCGGCATGAGCGCCGACGTGCGCGAACACATCTTCGAGCCGATGTTCACCACCAAGGGCGGGCGCGGCAGCGGCATGGGGCTGGCTGTCAGCTACGGCATCGTCCAGGAGCACGACGGCGAAATCCGGGTCGACTCCGCCCCGGGCGAAGGCACGCGCTTTACGCTCTGCTTTCCCCCGGCCGACGAAGACGACGTCGGGACGAGCGACGACACCGGCGACAGCGCCCCCACCGCCCGACCGGCCCGCGTGCTCGTCGTCGACGACGAAAAGCGCGTGCGCACGGTCCTGCGCAAACTGCTTCACCTCAAGGGCCACGCCGTCGAGCAGGCCACCAGCGGGGCCGAGGCGCTCGCCCTCGTCGAAAACGAAG
>PXTX01000047.1 GCA_003023275.1 Bacteroidetes bacterium SW_4_67_19 | reverse complement strand
CAGTTGTTCGAGCAGTAGCGCGTCCCGATGCAGCGGTTGTAGATCATCTGGTTCATCCCGTCGGGGGAGTGCACCGTCGCGGCGACCGGGCAGACGCTCTCGCAGGGAGCGTTTTCGCAGTGCTGGCACATGACCGGCTGCATGACCATGTCCACCTCGTGGGCGTTCTGGAGCACCTCGTCATCGAAGGCGCCTTCCTCCATGTCTACGTCGCCGACGCCCTCGGCCTGCGCGGTGTCTTGAACGGCTACGCCGCCGTGCGACTGGCCGCTTTCCTCTCCGCTGTGGGCCCCGCCGCCTTCGCTGCTGCCGCCGTGCGACTCGCCGCCACCGGTGTCGTGAGCTTCGCCGCCCCCGCCGTGGTCTTCGCCGCCCCCGCCGTGGCCTCCGCTGCCCTGCCCGGGGAGCGCGTAGTAGCGGTCGATGCGCAGCCAGTGCATCTCGCGGCCCCGGGCGACCTGCTCCTTGCCGACGACCTGCACGTTGTTTTCGCTCTGGCAGGCCACCATGCAGGCGTTGCAGCTAGGCCAGCGTGTCGGCGGGATGATCTTCCTCCCAGAGCGTCGGATCCTCGTCCCACGGCTCGCCGCCGGGCAGGGTGTGGACGGCGTCCTCGGCAAAGTCGGGGTTGGCGCGGTAGTCCTCCATCGAGGCGCGCCGCACGATGGGCCGCCCCTCCATCGAGCCGTGCTCCTGCGTGGAGGCGAGCGTGTAGCGCGCGCCCTCCACCTTTTCCGCCTGCACGCCCGTCAAGACGCGCCGCAGCCGGCTGTCCTGAAGCGGCGTGACGCGCGTGCCGACGCCGTTGGCCAGCGCCGCCCCGTTGTAGATGCTTTCGTAGGCGTCGGTGAGATTGCGGAACCAGCCCTTCTCTTCGCCCACGTCTGCAGCGTCGAGGTCGCGCCCGTAGCCGCCCTGCAGCCCGATGGCGCCGTCGGGGAAGCCGGGCTGAATCCAGACGGGCAGCTCGATGCGGCCGTTGCCGTCCGGAGCGGTGAGGCGCACCACGTCGGCCGCGTACGCGCCGGCGTCGTAGTCGACCCCCAGCCCCAGCTCGGCGGCGGTGCGGCTGCTCATCACGGCCACGTTGTCCCACACCAGCTTCGTGATCGGGTCGGGCGTCTCCTGCATCCAGGCGTTGTTCGAAAAGCGCCCGTCCAGGAGCATCGGGTCGGACTGGATGACGACCTCGTAGCCCTCGTCGCTGGCGCCGGCGAAGGGGGACGGTTGTTGCGATTGCGCGGAAAAGGCCGCGGACGTATCCGGCTGCGCAGGAGCGGCGGACGTGTCGGCGACGGCGAGCTGGGGCTGTTGCGCCGCGCCGTCGCCGCCCGTGGCAGGCGCGGTGTCGCCGCCGACGGAGGCGTCGAACGAGAGGCCCGCGATGGAGGCGCCTTCGTCGTCGGCCCGCGCTTCTTCATCGCGCTCGGGCGCGCCGGGGTACTGCGTGCCGGGGATGTAGCCACGGTGCAGGATGCGCCGCCACTGCTCGTCGAAGTTCTCCCCGCCGCCCGTGCCGAGGCGCTCCTGATACTGCGCCAGAAGCAGGTCGTAGCCGTTCTGGCTGCGCCCGGTCGCCAGGGCGTTCAAGAGTTCGAGGTCGGAGAAGGCGTCCTCGTAGAGCGGCTGAATCAGGGGTTGCGTGACGCTGACCGTGCCGTCGTAGGCGCGCGCGTCACCCCAGCGTTCGAGGTAGTGCGCGCGGGGGACGTGCCAGTTGGCCGCCTGCGCCGTTTCGTTGCGGTGCAGGCCCGCGTGAAGCGTGGTGCCGACGCTGCTCATCGCCTCGCGAAAGTCCATCGAGGCGGGCAGGTCGTAGAGCGGGTTCGCGCCGATCATGGCGAGGGCGTCGACGCGCCCGCCCTTCATGTCGTCGATGAGCGCGCGAAGCTCCTGCGAGAGCGGCGTGTAGCTCGGTTCCCCCGTGTCCATCAGGTGCACGGTAGTGCCGACGGCCCCGAGCTGGCGGTTGAGGCGCATTGCCAGGGCGTGCACCGCCGGCGGCTGCGTCTCGCCGGCGACCACCACGCCGCGCTCGCCGGCGCTCTGGAGGTCGGCGGCCAGCTCTTCGACGAAGGCGCGTTCGCGCTCGGTGAGGGCGC
This sequence comes from Bacteroidetes bacterium SW_4_67_19, assembly GCA_003023275.1. Lineage (GTDB taxonomy): Bacteria > Bacteroidota > Rhodothermia > Rhodothermales > Salinibacteraceae > QS-8-64-10. The sequence continues at coordinate 7,010 of PXTX01000047.1, read as the reverse complement.
CGCTGCCGCTCACACTGCTTCCGCCGGCGCCCATCTGACGGGCGAGCGCCTGCGCGAAGGCGGCGACCTTCGTGGGCGACAGGGCGAGGCGGTGGTCGGCCTGCCCGCCGGTGAGCGAGAAGCCGCTCTCGGCGCAGTACAGGCGGCTCATCTCGTCGGAGGGGTCCGCCAGGCGGCGGCTCTCGGCGAAGGTGCGCGTGTTGGAGACGTAGTTGCGCCGGGTGGGGGCGAGGAAGTCCGCGTCGAGGCTGGCGATCACCTCGGCCCGGTCGAAGCGGTAGAGCGGGCGCGCGGCGCTGTCGGTGGCCTGCTCGATGCCCTGCCGCGACGGGTCGTCGCCGTCGGGCGCGTACTCGACCCACCGAAGCTGCGGGTAGGTCTCGCGGAGCCGCTCGCGCATCCGGGCGACGGCGGGGGACGACGTCTCTTCCATCAAGACCGCCAGGCGCGTGTCGTCGCCGGCGAACTGGCCGAGGCGGCGCATCAACTCGCCGCGCTCCACGTCTGAGCCGTTGTGGCGCACGGTCTTGGAACGCCACGGGTCGTAGAGGTTCAGCACCGAGGCCTGCGCGAAGCCGCTGGTGGCGCCGCGGGTGAGCGGGTGCTCGGGATTGCCCTCGACTTTGGTGGGGCGCCCGTCACTCGCCTCCACCAGCAGGCCGCGCGCGACGCCGCGAAAGGGCATGGCCGTAGCGTAGTAGCGCGACACGCCGGGGATCTGCTCCTCGGGCTTGCGGGCGTAGGGCAGGATTTTTTCCTCGGGGCGGCGGCAGGCGGCCAGCCCGGCCATCGCCATCGAGGCGCCCATGATTTTCATGAACGTGCGCCGCGAGGACTTCGTCGGCGGCTCACTGGCGCCGGGCATAAACTCCTGCTGCCGAAGCTCTTCGACGTGCTCGTCCCCGCGCAGGTCTCCCCAGCTGCGCCAGAGACGGCTGCCGTCCCCGTCGTCGGACGGGGAGTCAACGTCCGCCTGCGCGTCGCCTTCGTCGATGACGTCGAGTTCAATCATGGGGATGGGTCTTCGGTTTTGGGTCTTCGGGCGTGGGGTCTTCGGCCGCAATCGACGGCCAAAGACCCCAGGTCCCAAGCACTAATACAGGTCCCAAGCACTAATAATGGCACGCCGAGCAGTTGGTGGGGGGCTGGATGCCCTCGCGGCGAATCGTAGCAAGGTTGCGCTCGACGAAGTCCGCCGGCTGCACGTAGCCCATCGTGGTAATCTCGTCTTCGGGGCGCAGGTAGAGTTCGGGCGCGCGGTGACACTCCAGACACCAGCCCATCGAGAGCGGCTCCTGCTGCGCGACGACCTCCATCTGGTCGATGCGCCCGTGGCAGGTCTCGCATCCGACCCCGCTGTTGACGTGGACCGAGTGCGAAAAATTGGCGTAGTCCGGCAGGTGATGCACTTTGACCCACTCGATAGGCTCGCCGGTGGCCCAGCTCTGGCGCACCTTCAGTAGCTTCAGGGACTGCTCCTTAACCTGCGAGTGACAGTTCATGCAGGTCTGCGTGGGCGGGACGTTGGCGTGGGAAGCGTTTTCCACCCAGTTGCTGCTCCGGCTGGTAGCCCACCGTCGTAAACTCCGGGGAGAAGAAATACCAGACCAAGAAGATGAGCACCACGCCCCCCAGGAGCGCCCCCACCAGCGAGAGGACCGGCAGCATGTTGGCCTTTTTCGGGAAAATCTGTGCCATGGAACTGCGTCGTCAGGCTGGGCCGTCGGGGGAGTTGCCGGGTGTAACGAGGGGCAAAAAGGCCGGTTCTTTAACGTACAACAGGGCGGCTGAAATGCCGGTTGACATGCGTTGAATTCGGCGCAAAAAGGTACGTTTCAAAATATACTGAAAGTAATGAAAACCGCGCGGTGCGGTTAGCTATCGGCGTTCGGTTCGCGGGTTCCCGTTCTCGGTTCTGCGCCTTCTAAAAACCGAAAACGAACCGTCAAACGCTCACGCTCGCAAGATGCGGTAGTGGCGGATGCTCCAGAACACCTCCCTGAAGACCACGCGCAGCACCGTCGTCACGGGAATGGCCACGAGCATCCCGACGATGCCGGCCAGCTGCGCGCCGATCAAGACGACGAACAGGATCACCAGGGGATGCGCCTGCGCGGCCTTCGAAAAAATGAACGGCTGAAAGATGAGATTGTCCGAAAGCTGCGTGAGGGCCATCGCTACGAAGATGGGCATGACGAGTGCGAAGTCGCCCGTCTGGGCCACGCCCACGAGCGAGCCGGCGATGAAGCCCACGGCGGGGCCGAAGTAGGGAATCGAGTTGGCCAGCCCGGCGAAGAGGCCGACGGCCACGGCGTAGTTGAGGCCGGTGAACGAGAGCAGCAGCGAGGCGACGGTCGCCACGGCCGTGCACTGCACCAGCAGCGCGCGCAGGTAGCGCCCCAGGCTCGACTCGACCTTGTCCAGGATGGCGAGCGTGACCTCGAAGTAGCGGTTGGGCACCCAGCGCAGGAGACCGTGGCGCAGGCGCGTGCCGTCTTTCAAAAAGAAAAACGTGACGAAGGGAACGACGACGACGGCGTAAACCACGTCGGTAAGCAGGCCGAAGGCCGAGCTGAAGGTCTGCTGGAGGCGGTCGTCGCGGAAGAGCGTGTCGGCGATGCCGCGCAGGCTCTCCAGCAGGAAGCCTTCTTCGAGGAAGGGCAGCTCGTCGAGGAGGCGCGCCTCCAGCGTCTGCACGACGCTGGCGATGGCGTCGACGGAGACCTGCTGCGACAGGGCGGTGGCCCGGCGCACGGCGAAGGGAGCCAGCGTGGCGATCAGCACGGCCAGCAGCCCGAAGAGGCCGACGAAGACGATGGCGATGGCCGGCAGGTGGCCCACGCCCAGCCCCTGCACGCGGTGCACGACCGGGCGCATCAGGTAGGCCAGCAGCCCCCCGATCACCAGGTAGACGACCAGCCCGGCGAAGTACCACAGCACCCAGGCCGTCCCCGCCAGCGCGAGCGCCCCCAGCGCGAAGCGCACCACGCGCTCGGCGGTCACGCCCGTCCCGTCGTCGCGCGGCGGCTCCGTGGACGGAGCGGGCGCGGCGCTTCGTCCGTCTCGCTCGGTCGGATCGCCCGTCCAAAAAGTTGTGGCCGCTCGGGGGCTAAAAAACCGCTGCCCGTCGTCCGCCGTCGCATCCACAATCTCCGATGGGGATGCTCTTACTGCACGCGCACGAGCTTCGCCGAGCGCGTCACGTCGCCGGCGCGCATCCGCACGAAGTAGACGCCGCTGGCGAGCGGCTCGCCGCCGTGGGAGCGCCCCTCCCAGGTGATCGTGTGCGACCCGGCCTCGCGGCGCCCGTCGGCGAGGGTGCGCACGCGGCGGCCCAGCAGGTCGTAGACGGCCACGCGCACCTTCTTTTCCTCGGGAAGGGCGTACTCCAGCGTCACCTCGTCGCGAAACGGGTTCGGGTAGCCGGCGCCGAGCGTCACCTTCTCGGGCAGGCCCGCCGCTTCGCCCACCGCCTGGCCGACGAGCACGCGCAGGCGCGTCTCGCCGGACTGCCCGGGCGCGATCTCGACGGAGCGCTTCGCGCGCAGGTCGTGAGCGTCCCCCGTGCCCGCTTCGACGAGACGCACGGGCTGGCCGTCGAAGGCGTCCGCGAGACCGCCCGCGCGCACCGTCACGGCCCCTTCGCCGGGCGCGGCGTTCAGCACCAGGTCGAAGGCGTATCCCTCCTGCCCGGGCGCGCGGCGCTCGCCGGCGAGGCGTCGGGGGCGTTCTCCTTGCGAAGAAGCCGCGCTGCTGGGGAGCGGCAGGCGCAGACTCGCTCCCGCGAAGCGGGCCGGCGGCGCGTACACGTCGTGCGCGTCGAGCGCGTCGGTGGCGCCGGGAGCGGTGCCCACGCGCGCGGCCGAGGTGCGCTGCCCGTCGCGATAGGTCGTCAGCACGAGGGTCTGCTCCCGGCCCTGCGCGTCCTCGCCCCGCGCCGCTTGGGCGGCGGCTGGCGCATCGGAGGCCGGGAGGATCAGTTCGTCGAGCCCCTCGCTGTTGAGGAAGTAAAACGCCTCCCCGCCGGTCGCCGAGGGGAACGACTCATCCACCATCGAAAAGCTCCCCGAGAAGCGCCAGAGCGGCTGGAGCGTCACATCGCCGTTGGCGGACTCCACGGCGCCCCAGTCCACGCTCCGCGCCAGCGGGTTGGAAATAATGTTCCACCCCTCGTGCAGGGCGATGGCGTAGGTGCCGTCCTCGCCGGGCGCGACGGCGGGGATCTCCGCGCTCACCGTCCACGGGTCTTCGCTAATCAGCCAGAAGCCGCGCCCGGGGCGAAAGTCGAAGGTCTCGTCTTCCTCCGACCACGGCACGAAGAAGTCTTCCTCCGAGCCGTCGTCCCAGTAGGCTTGCCAGGCGTCACCGGCGGTCCCGTCGATGGTTTCGGCGAGCGGGCGGTCCACGTCGCCGGGAAGCGCTACGAGGCGGTACCCCCCCGGCTGGTCGGGATTGCCGAAGGAGCGCGAGAGGTCCACCGAAAGCGTCTCGTCGCCGCCCCCGTCGTCGCCGGAGGTGAGCGCGCCCTCTTCGATGGCCAGCAGCTGGTACCCGCTGTCGGGGTCGTCGAAGCTGAACTGGCCGGCCACGCCCTCGAACGTCACCTCTCCTTCGGGGATCGGCTCGCCGCCATAGAAAGAGCCGCCGGGAATGCGCAGCGTGACGGTGTTGCCGTTGGGGCCGGTGACCGTGTAGTTGCCCTCACTGCCGCCGCTCTGAAAGGTGTCGTCGCCGTCCGGGTCAATCGTGAGCCCGTCCGCGCGCACGAGTTCGCTTTCGTACTCCTCCCCGCCCCCAGCGATCTGCGCCACCGTCACCTCCTGCACAGGCGGCAGGCCAGCGTTTTCCCCGATGACCTCGTACGTCAGGTCGCCCTGCTCGAAATTGATCTGCTTGAGGTTGGCATAGCTGTCGAGCGGCCCGGTCACACGCAGGCGGTCGCCCTTCTGCACGTCGCCGTTTGCGACGGCCTCGGTCAGGGCGTCAGAGCGCACGACGATGCCGCTGGCACCGGTGGGACCGCTGGGGTCCTGAATGCGCGCGTTCGAACCCTCGATGCGGGTGAAGACGCCCTCGACGGTCACGCGCGTGCCGTCGGCCTGCTCGCGCGCCTCGGCGATGGGGACGACTTCGCCCGGGTCCCCGCCGCCCCCGCCGTCGGTGATGTCGGAAAAGGCGCGCTCCGCGAGGCTCGAGTCGAGCTGGAAGGGGTTCAGCTGGTCGCCCTGGCTGCTGGCAATCAGCACGTTGCGGCGCTGCTCGGCGGCGGTGACCGGGTCCTGCTCGTTCCACGCTTGCAGCGCGCCCAGCTGCGTCTCGAAGAAGTCGAAGTCGCGCACGCGGTCGGGGTAGGCCAGGCGGAAGTAGAGCGCCTTGCGCGCGGCGTTGCCCTCGCGGCCCTCGCGCGGTTCGAAGCGGCCGCCGTCCTCGGGGCCGCCGCCGCCGCACGAAGCGCCGAGGGCTTCGCTGTATTCGTCCCGCTCCGACTCGCCGGGGGCGTCGGACTGGCTGATGCCCTCCGATCCGTCGGCGCCGTACCACTGCTCGGTGCTGCTGTCGTCGATCTCGGCGTAGGGGTAATTGCAACGCGCGCTGTTGGCCTCGCTCCAGGTGGGCGCCAGAATGTGCAGGTTGCTCTTGGACGGCTCGAACTCCGGCCCCTCGCTACGCGGCCAGAGGTGCTCGGTGTTGAGGTCGTCGTCGCCGGCGGCCTCGCTGGCGTCGTCGGCGCTTTCGGGGACGGAGGCCTCGAGCCCCGTGTAGAAGCCGCGCACCGTGCCGCCGTCGTTGAAGACGGTGGCGTAGAGCGAGTCGCGCGCGCGGTCGTAGCCCAGCGTCGGAGGGCCCGGCTGGCCGTCGGCATCAGTGGCGAAGTCTTCGCGGAGCTGCCGCCGCAGGGCCGCCCCGTCGAGGTCGGGGTAGAGCGTGGACTGCGCGGTCGGGTCGTCGAGGATCCAGAGCGTAAAGCGCCCCCCCTCCACGAGGTCCGCGTCGTCCGAGGAGGAAAGATCCAGCTCCAGGCGCTCGATGCCCTCGACGTCGCCGTCGCTCTCGGCAGTGAGCGAAAGCGTCTGCGTGCCGTCGCCGGAGAGCGTGAGCGTCTTCCCGCCCCCGCCGAGACCACTCACGTCGCCAGCGGACGCTGTGCCCGAGTCGCTCACGCTGACGGTGACCTCGCGGGCCTCCTCCAGCCCGAAGGCGCTCACGCGCACCTCGGCGCTCGCGTCGCCGCCCGTCTCGTAGGCGAGCGCGTAGCCCCCGCGCAGCGCCACCGACTGCGCGCCGGTGTCGAGGTCGGAGAGACGCACGGGAATGAGCTGGTAGCCGATGTTCGGAAGCACCTGGTCGGGCCCCGACTGGTTGAACTGGCCGACGACGCCGGTGTAGGTAAACGCTTCTCCCGGCGCCTCGGTGCCGCCGAGGGCCGTCTCGTCGCTGCGCTGCACGCGTAGCGTAACGGTGGCCCCGCTCGGCCCCACCGCGTCGTAGTTGCCTTCCTCAAAGGAGCCGGACGCCTCCGGCAGGCGCAGCGCCTTGACGCGCACCAACTCGCTTTCGTAGTCTTCCCCGCCGGGGATGAGCTTCGGTAGCGTCACCGCCTGGGGCGCCGGCGCGTCGCCCTGCCCGTCAACGGAGTAACTCTCGAGGTCGTCCTCGTTGATCTGAAGCAGCCCGTTGAACGGCGAGAGCGTGCCCGTCACCGTCAGCCGCGTGCCCGGCTGGATGGTGCCGTTCTGGACGGCGTCGTAGAAATCGCCGCGAGTTTGGCGGATGGTGAGCCCGCTCGCGCCAGTGGGGCCGCTCTCGTCCTGGAGGCGTACGAAGTCGCCGTAGGCCCGCGTGACGACCCCGTCGACGGTGACGCTCGCGCCGACGCCCCGGTCGCGCGCCTCGGCGATGGAGACGCTGGCCGGTTGCGCCTGCGCCACCGGCGGTTCGGTAGCGAGCGGAGCCGCCAGCAGGACGGCCAGCAAGGCGGCCTCGGGGAAGCGGCGACGGGGACGAGCAGT
>PXTX01000046.1 GCA_003023275.1 Bacteroidetes bacterium SW_4_67_19 | reverse complement strand
CGCGAGGGCAACACGGTGCAGAAGCGGTCGCGCGCGGACCCCCAGTCGCCGCTTTCGTGAGGCTCTGCTTCTTCCGCACCATTTTCAAACGCGACGCCTTGCGCTTCCCGCTCGCGCCGCCGTATCGTGTGATCGCAATGACGCACGACGCTCCGCATACCCCTGCTGTCCCCGCCCGCTGGCGCTGGTGGCCCTCCGCCCCAGCAGCAGCCGGCCCTCGGAGCGTTCGCGCGTGAATCTCGATCACGCCCCCGCCTTCCGCCTGCTGCTTCCGACGCGAAGCGGCGGGCTTTTTTATTGCGCGAAACGTTATTGCGCGAAACGTTATTGCGCGAATCTAATGACGCCGGCCCGCTTGCGGTTTGCTTTCTCCTACCGACAATGCCGTTCAGAAAGCGACGCCGCTCGGCTTCTTTTTCCGGCGCCGACTCCTCGACCCCAAACCCCAAACCGCCCCGCCCATGCCCTTCGACGCCTTCCAGCGCCGCGCCGCCGAAGCGCGTAACCGCAGCCGCCAGAACGGCACCCGCGGGCGCGTGGTCGTCCCCCTCGTGCGTCGCCGCAGCGCCGACCTGATGACGCCGGTGGCCGCCTTCCTGCGGCTCCGCGAGGCCGGGCGCTTTCCCTTCCTGCTCGAAAGCGTCGAAGGCGGCGACAAGCTGGCGCGCTACTCGTTTCTGGGAAAGGACCCCTACCGTATCGTGCGCGCCGAGGGGGCGAGCGTCGAGATTGAAGAGCGCCGCGACGAGGGGGCCGCCCTGCCCGACGGCGCGACCGACGGCAACATCTTCGACACGCTCCGCCTGCTCGCCGGCCACTATACCGCCGCGCGCGTGCCCGGCTTGCCGCGCCTGACTGGCGGCGCCGTCGGCTACCTCGGCTACGATGCGGTGCGCCTGCTCGAAGACCTCCCCGACGCGCCCGACGGCGGCCTCGGCGATGATGGCAGCGGCCTCCCCGATGCCGTCTGGGCGTTCTACGACCAGCTCGTGGCCTTCGACCACGCACACCATCAGGTCGTGCTCATCGCGAATGCCTTTCTGGAACCCGGCGACGACCTGCGCCCCGCCTTCGACGAGGCCGAACGCGCCCTCGACGCGCTCGAAAGCGACCTGCGCCGCCCCGCCCCCACGCCCGCTCCCGTCGCACTGGCGGATGACGACCGGCAGCAACGCGACGACGCGCCGCGCTCGAACGTCTCGCGCGCGGCCTTCGAAGACGCCGTGCGCACCGCCAAAGACCACATCCGCGCCGGCGACATCTTTCAGGTCGTGCTCTCGCAGCGGCTGGAAATGGGCTTCACCGGCGACCGCTTCAACCTGTACCGCGCGCTCCGCCAGGTCAACCCGTCGCCGTACCTGTTCTACCTCGACTTCGAGGACTTCGCCCTCGCCGGCGCCAGTCCCGAGGTGCTCGTGCGCGTGGAGCCGCCCGCCGCCGCCACTCCCCAGGGCGAACCCTCCGACGACGGCGTGCCCGCCGACAGCGACCCCCCGACGACCGCGCGCGCCGAGCTTTTGCCCATCGCCGGGACACGCCCGCGCGGCGACACCGAGGAGGAAGACCGCGCCCTCGCCACCGAACTCAGCGCCGACGAGAAAGAACGCGCCGAGCACCTGATGCTGGTGGACCTGGGCCGCAACGACCTCTCGCGCGTGTGCCGCGCCGGGACCGTCGAGGTCGAGCGCTACGCCTTCGTCGAACGCTACTCGCACGTGATGCACCTCGTCAGCGAAGTGGCCGGGCGGCTGCGCGAAGGCCGCGACGCCGTCGGCGCGCTGGAGGCGACCTTCCCCGCCGGCACCGTCAGCGGAGCGCCGAAGGTGCGCGCGATGCGCATCATCGACCGACTGGAGCCCGAGCGTCGCGGCGTCTACGCCGGCGCGGTGGGGCACCTCGGCTTCGACGGCGCGCTCGACACCTGCATCGCCATTCGCACGATGGTGATTCGGGACGACACCGCCTACGTGCAGGCCGGCGCCGGCATCGTCGCCGACAGCGACCCGGCGGCCGAGTACGAAGAAACCCTGAACAAGGCGCGCGCCCTCCGCCGGGCCGTCCGCGTCGCGGCGGAAGAACTGTTTTAGGTCTGGACGTGTGGACGGCTGGACGTCCACACCTCCACCCGTCCATACGTCCAAACTTCCATACAAAAAACCTTCTCCCCGCCGCGCGGTACAAGCGCCTGCCGCGCGTCCTTCCTCTCCCCGCCCCTCGCCAGCGCTTCACGCATGAGCTTTCTCGACAAAATTTTTCGCAAGGGCCGGATGGGGCGCACCATCTCCCGCTCCGAGACGGCCGAGCGCCTGAATCCCATCCTCGAGCAGCACGTCTGGCTCAACCATTACTACCGCCACGCCGTCGAGCGCCTCGACAACCGCCGGCTCGCCGAGCACCTCGCCGAGGAGACGCGCACCGCGCGCAACGACGTGGGCAAGCTCAATGAAACGATTCTCAGTGCCGGGCACACGCCCTTCAGCGGCACCGATATCGAGCCGGACGAGATCGATATGTCTTCCGGCGGAGGCGACTACGGCCTGCTTTACGACCTGATCGACGCCGAGGAAGACCTGCAAGACGCCATCGAAGCAGAAGGCGACGTCGAGCACCAGATGCGCACCCGCGCCATCCTGGAGGTGGTGCAGACCAACAGCAAGCGCCGCCTCTCCGCGCTCAAGGACGCCACCGAGGGCCGCCGCCGCCCCTCCGAGTCGCTCCACGCCACGCGCCCCTCCGAAAAGGCCGAACCGACCGTCGCGGACGAACCGGAAACAGAAGACGAAATGAAAGAAGAGCGCGGCGAGGACGAACTGGCAAAAGAAATGGCCGCGCGCGTCGAGAAATCGTAGTTCGTTCGCTCGCTCGATCGTTCGCTCGCTTCGTTTGCTGGATCGTGGATCGTCTTCGTTCTACTGCTGCCCTCGGCCAACCGAAAACGAACGACGACCAACGACCCACGCAATAGCAAACCATCTCCGATGCCTTCCCCCTCCGACGCGGCTACTCCCTCGTCCGAAACCGCGAGCGCCGACACGCAAACCGTCGTCGCCAGCGGCATTCAGCCGTCCGGGCAGCTGCACCTGGGCAACTACTTCGGCGCCATCCGCCAGCACATCCAGCTCCAGGAGCAGGCCGACGAAGCGTTCTACTTCATCGTCAACTACCATGCGCTGACGACCGTGCAGGACGCCGAGGCGCTGCGCCGTCACACGCTGGACGTGGCGCTCGACTACCTCGCGCTGGGCCTCGACCCCGACGAGGCCACGCTCTTCGTGCAATCGGACGTGCCGCAGGTCACGGAGCTGACGTGGATCTTTTTCACGCTTCTGCCCACCAGCCGTCTCGAAAAAGGGGTCGCGTACAAGGAGAAAATCAATCAGGGACTCACGCCCAACGCGGGCCTGTTCAACTACCCGGTCTTGCAGGCGGCCGACATCCTCGCTTACGACGCCCCCCCCGAGGCGAGCCTGCGCGTACCCGTCGGGCGCGACCAGAAGCAAAACCTCGAAATCGCCCGCGACCTCGCCGGGCGCTTCAACCGCGCGTACTGCGACGAAGGGACCCCACTTTTCCCCATTCCCGAACCGCACATCCTCGACAGCGTGGCGACGGTGCCGGGCCTGGACGGGCAAAAAATGTCCAAAAGCTATGGCAACACGATTGGCATATTTGACGAAGGAAAAACGCTCAAAGAAAAAGTTTATTCTATCAAAACGGCCTCCGTTCCGCTCTCGGAGCCGATGGAAACGGAAGGCGACACCGTCTTCGCGCTCATCCGGCTCTTCGCCGACGAGCAGACCCGGGCGGAAATCGCTGAAAAGTACCAGCGTCCCGACTACGGCTACGGCCACGCCAAAGGCGAGCTGCTGGAGCTGATCGAGGAGCACTTCGCCGAGGACGCGTTCACGTGGGATGGAGCGATTCCACGGGACAACGTCGAGGTGCTCGCGGACC
>PXTX01000045.1 GCA_003023275.1 Bacteroidetes bacterium SW_4_67_19 | reverse complement strand
TAACTCGCGGAGCAGCTAACCTCTGACGAAGCGACAGCTTCATTAAGTTGCTGTGTTGAACGCGAAGAATCTCCCGGCTTCAGCCGGGGGAGAAGTCAACAACTCATGCACGGCTCGGTAACCCGCCCGGCGCCGCTAAGGGGCCTTGCTAAAGGGCCTTCTGCAACGCCCGAAAGAACCGCTTCACGCGCCGGCGGTTGACGCCGAGGTCGCTCTTGCCCACGCGACTGGCGCTGCGGATGTGCAGCACGGCGCCCCCCTCCTCGCCCGGCGTGACGGCCACGGCCACGTCGTCGTTGAAGATCAGGGCGACGCGAAAGACGGCGTCGACGCGCCGCAGGTTGCCGTCAGAGCTGCCGTCGCGGAGGGTCAGCCGGGCCGGCCCCAGTGCGCCGAGGGCGTCCTGCGCCTTCTCGAAGAGCGCGCCGGGAGCGTGCGCGGGAAAGGCGCGGCTTTCGCGCTCGCAGTTGGGCGTGCCGGGGCAGGGCGCGAGCGGATTTTCCATTCGAGAAACGATTTTCCATTCGAGAAACGAGGAGAAAAAAGGGCGAAGGACGGTGAAAAACGCGCTCTTTTGCGCAAACAAGCTTCGAGGGGCACTTCACCAGAATGTGTCGCGCCCGAAACGCGCCCGCGCTCGTGGCCCGTCCCTCGACGACGATTTTTTCGGCCTCCTCGAAGTTGGCCGGCTTGGGATTGTTGTAGTTCACGCGGCGCACGTTGCCGTTTTCGTCCTTCATGTGAAAGGTGAAGACGTTGCGCGCGCGGTCGTAGCGCGTGGGACGCGCCTCCGCCCAGGTGCCCACCACGTGGGCCGTCTGGTCGGTGTCTTCGGCTTCGGCGAAGCTCATGTAGCCGCTCACCTGCTGGCCGAAGTTCACGAACAGCAGCCCCAGGAACCCAGCGATCAAAACGAGTCCGAGCGTGGTTTTCAGGTTCATGGTGTTGGGGGGTTATGGTGTCGAGGTGTTACGGTGTTGCAGGAGACGTGCTATACCACGTCAACACTACAACACCATAACACTCACGAAGTGTCATCGAGGCGGTGTTCGAGCGCCGAGAGGCGGCGGTCGGTGCGAACGAGGAGGGCGACCACGCCCAGCCACACGAGCAACACCACCGCCAGCACGACGTAGAGCTTGTCGTGCGAGAGCATCGTTTGCTCCAGCGCATTGCCTTTTTGCTGCGAGGCCGGCGGCTGGGCCGAAGCGTTGGCCTCGTCACCGCCGGCCCAGACCGAGTCGTAGGCCGTGGAAGCGCCCGCGCTGGTATCGGCTTGCTGCTGGGGAAGAAGGATGTGAACCGTCATGGATGAAAAGAGCGCAAGAGACAACAAAAAACCTCGGACCCGAATCCTCTACCCCCGGAACGCCGAATCGCGCAGCCGCGCCCGCATCTCCAGCGCCGCCGCCCGCACGCGTTGCGTGTAGAGCACCCAGAAGAGACCGATGAACCCGATCACGGACGGGTAAAACACCACGCGCATGATCGGGGCCGTAATGTCACTGAAGGCGGGATTGCCCTCGGCGCCGGGGTGGAGGCTTTCCATCTGGCGCGGCAGCACGTACAGCAGAAACGGCATCACGGCCACGGCAAACAGCAGGTACACCCCGCTGATGCGCCCGCGCTTTTCCGGCTGCCCTTCGAGGGCGGAGCGCAGCACGAAGTACGCGCCGAAGATCAAGAGTTGCACGGCGGCCATCGTCTGCTTCGGGTCGAAGTTCCACCACAGCCCCGTGCCCCGGTACCACGTAAAGCGCGCCCACACCATGCCCGTCACCAGCCCCACGAGGCCGAAGAGGGTGCCCACGCGCGCCGCCTCGAAGGCTCTCGTGTCCCGCGCGAGGCGCCCCGAGCGCAGAAAACCGCCCGCGTGGTAGGCCGCCACCACGAACGCTGCCATCATGGTAAACCACATCGGCACGTGAAAGTAGAGGTTACGCGCCGTGTGCTCGAGGATGTTGATGCGCGGAATGTCCAGCAGAAACGCCCCCAGCAACACCGCCGTGAGCCACGCGACCACGGCGTTTCGCCCCCAGCGGTAGCGCCGCCGGTGCACCTGCGGCGGGCGCTCCTTTTCGGAAAGCTCCGGCACGGCGGGCGTGTTCATCGGCCGAAGAAGAGAGAAAGAGGCGAAGCAACTGTCGCCTGTAACACACCGCCCCGCACGCCGGTTCGCCGGGGCGATGCGGCGCGAGCGCCTTTTCCCCGATTAATCACTGAAGGACGGCGGATGGCGCACGAGCCAGAGGCGACTGACGAGCGAAGCGAGCTAAACGGCAGCCCGTCGAGACGCGAACGGGCCGGCGAGCGCTCACGCCACAGGTACTGCGACCCGCCCCCCCGCACTCCCGCGCTCACTCCTCCCACACGTAATCGAACAGCAGCACCGAGGCGGTGATCGTCACGCCCGCGAAGCCGACGAGCGTGAGCAGTTCCTCGCCGGCCGCTGCGAAGGACGCGCCCGCCAGTGCCTCCTGCGTCGCGCTCACGACCGAGACCAGCAGCGGCGCCAGCAGCGGAAACAAGAGCACCGTCAGGAGCGCGCCGCCGCCGGTCGAAGCGCGCGCGATCAGCGCCGCCAGCAGCGTCGTCGCGCCCGCCAGCCCCAGCGCGCCCAACGCCAGCACCGTCGCCAGCAGCCCCGGCGCGCCCACCGGCAGCCCCAGCAGCAGCCCAAAGGCGGCCGCCGTCACCATCGTCAAGACGCCGATCAGCAGCACGTTGAACAGCAGCTTGCCCGCGTACACCATCGACGGGCGCGTGTGCAGCCGCAACAGCAGCACGGTGCCCCGCTCCTCTTCGCGGACGAAGGCGCGCCCCAGCCCCAGCGCGGCGGCGAAGAGCACCACCAGCGTCGTCGACAGCACGAAGAGCAGCAGCGTGCTCAGCGCGTACCGGCTGCGCAGCTCCAGTTGCAGGTCCTTGCGAAACACCGCCCAGGCGCCGGCAATCCAATTCATTTTTGTAGATGGTGCATGGTGAACGGTTCTCCACCGGCAGACGGAGCAACTTGTTCGCCAGCGAGCCACTGTCTACCATTCACTATCTACCATCCCACCCGTCTTTTTTGCAAGCAACGCGCCTCGGTGTGCCTTCAACGAACGCAAGAATAGACCGCAACCGCACCCGCGGCGCCCTGCTGGGGACGGCCGTCGGCGACGCGCTGGGGATGCCCGTCGAGGGCCTCAGCCACCAGAACGTGCGCACCTACTACAAGGGCATCAAGGAATACCGCACCGACGACCAGCGCGGCGACCTCGCCGCCGGGCAGTGGACCGACGACACGCAGATGACCTTCGCGCTCGCCCGCGCGCTGGCGCAGAGCGCGTCCCTCGACGACGTACCCGCGCGCGCTGCCGAGGCGTACGTGCCCCTGCTCCCCGAGGCGCGCCGCTGGGGCCCCACGACCACCGCCGCCGTCGAGCGCCTGCGCGATGGGGCCTCGTGGAAAAAGTCCGGCGACGCGGAGCGTCCCACCGACGGCGCGGCCATGCGCGCCGCACCGCTGGGCCTGTGGTGGGCTACGACGGAGGCGTCCCCCAAGAAGGCCCTCGCCGCGCTGCGTCCAGTGCTGGCGGTGACGCACGCGCACCCCGCCGCGCTCACCGCCGGCCTCGGACAGGCCTTCGCCGTGCGCTGCGCCGCGCAGGCTGCCGGCCCCCAGGCGTTCGATGCCGAGGCGTTCTGGGACGAACTCGTCCGCTTCACCGACTGGGCCGAGGGCGAACTGGCGACCGGCCCCCCGCCCGACCGCGCCTGCTCGAAGCGCCTGCGCGCCCTCGGGGGGATGCTTCACCAGGGCGTCATGCCGCTCGACCTGCGCGACGCCTGCAACGGGGCCGGCGCGAGAGCCGACGAGGCGTGGCCGCTGGCGGTGGGCATGTTCGCGCGCACGCCGCACCTCATCGAGGCGGCGCTCCTCGCTACGGTCAACGTGGGCGGCGACGCCGACACCACCGGCGCGATGGCCGGCGCGCTGCTGGGCGCGCTTCACGGCTGGGATGCCTTCCCCGCCGAGTGGAAAGACGGACTCGAAGCCCGCGAGCGACTCGAACACGAAGCCGACAACCTGGACCAGGCGCTGGCGCGCTTTTAGACTATTGAGGATTCGCGAAGGAGCAGCAGGACCCTCCGGTTTTAACCGGGGGATACACGGACTCCTCCGAAGCAGTGAAAATTCGAGTTCAAGGCGAGAGTTTTCACCGGAACCTTCTCGGTCTAATTCAGTGTTACAAAACAGTTCTTCGGGCGTGGTAAGCGGTTGGCTCCCAAAGTCCTGGGAGCGTGGTAAAACCACACAGGCATTTGCCTGGAGGGCCAGTAGGCAAGCGGCAATGTGAAAGCGTCGAAGCGTTTCCCGACCGCGCTTCCGAAGCTGTTGCTTCGCGTGCAGGATGCTCCGAAGGGAGCGTCGTACCAAAGCCTCGGCCCGCAAGGCCGACAGGTCCAACGAGCAGGAAGTATGTCGGGCACGAACCGACAGGTTCTATGACCCGTCTACCTGGTGTCATGGCTTCACCCTCGGGAGTGAGGTTTGATCCTCACCTCTCGTG
>PXTX01000044.1 GCA_003023275.1 Bacteroidetes bacterium SW_4_67_19 | reverse complement strand
GACGACCGGCAGCCCGTAGGTGTGAAAGTAGCTGCGCGCGAAGTGGTCGGCGGCGGCCTTCGAGGCGGAGTACGGCGAGCGCGGGTCGTAGGGCGTCTCTTCCGAAAACGCGCCCTCCGGCCCGAGGCTACCGAAGACCTCGTCGGTGGAGATGTGGACGAAGCGGGGCCGGTCGCCTGCACCCGCCGCATCGTCGGGCCACGCCTGGCGGGCCACCTCCAGCAGCGCGACGGTGCCTTCCACGTTCGAGCGCGCAAACGCCAGCGGCGTCTCGATGGAACGGTCCACGTGGCTCTCGGCGGCGAAGTGGACGACCGAGGTGAAGCCGTGCTCCGCGAAGAGGTCCGCCAGCAGGTCGGCGTCGCAGATGTTGCCCTGCACGAAATGGAAGTTCTCCGCGTCCTCGATGGCGCGCAGGTTCATCGGGTTGCCTGCATAGGTGAGCCGGTCGAGGCACACGAAGCGCGCGTCCGGGTGCTTCGGGACCATGCGCAACAGGAAGTTCGCGCCGATAAAGCCGGCCCCGCCGGTGACGAGAACGTTTTCGGTCATGCTGCTGGGGTGTTCGTTGCAAGGAGCGGCTTCAAGCTACAAACAAACGGGAGGCTTTTCAGGTAGAGGATTGGTGGATGGTCGATTGTGGATGGTTGATGGTGCGTTTGCCGATGGCGTATTCCGCTCAAAGCCGGCGACGCCGTCAGCCCGAAGATCCACGATCCACCATCCAGCGAGCCGCAGGCAAGCGGACCACCCACCATCCACAAACCCCAACCGATGCCTGAAACCGACCACGCCGAGGCCCCCAGCACCGACGAGAAAAAACAGCTCTACCTCATCGACGCGATGGCGCTGGCGTACCGAGCGCACTACATCTTCATCAGCCGCCCGCTCATCAACTCGAAGGGCAAAAACACCTCGGCGGCCTACGGCTTCACCAACATGCTGCTGAAGCTGATCGAAGACCACGACATGGAGCATATCGCCGTCGTCTTCGACGCCCCCAGCGAGTCCGGCACTTTCCGCGAAGACCTCTACCCCGAGTACAAAGCCCACCGCGACCCGCCGCCCGAGGAGCTGCTCGACAACCTGCCCTACATGAAGGACATCGTGCGCGCGATGGACATCCCCGTTCTCGAAGAAGAGGGCGTGGAGGCCGACGACGTGATCGGCACGCTCGCCCGCCGCGCCGAGGAGGACGGTGCCGAGGCCGTCGTCGTCAGCGCCGACAAAGACTTTCAGCAGCTCCTCTCGGAGCAGGTGTCCATCTACAAGCCCGCGCGCGGCGACCGCGACTTCGAGACGATCACCGCCGACTCCTTCGAGGAAGAAAACGGCTTCGCCCCGCCGCGCTTCGCCGACCAGCTCGCCCTCTGGGGCGACTCCTCGGACAATGTGCCCGGCGTGCCGCTCATCGGGGAGAAGACCTCCGCGAAGCTGCTGCGCGAGTACGGCGACGTGGAGAGCGTCATTGCCCACGCCGACGACGTGGGCGGCAAGCGCGGCGAAAGCCTCACCGAGCACGCCGACCAGGCCCGCCTCTCGAAGAAGCTCGTCACCATCAAGACCGACGTGCCGGTGCCCTTCGACTGGCACGACCTGCGCCAGCAGGAACCGAACGTGGAGGTGCTGAAGCAAATCTTCGAGGAGCTGGAGTTTTCGTCCTTCCTCGACCGCATCACCGGCGACGGAGAAGAAACGGTGAAAACAAGAAAAGGCGGCGCGCCCGCCGCCGCCGGCGACGATCCCGGTCTCGACTTCGACTTCGGCCCCTACGAAGAAGTCCGCACCTTCGACGCCGAGCGGGTCGATTACGAGACGATCACCGACCTCGACGGCGTGCAGGCCCTCGCGGACGAGCTGCTGGGGGCGGACCGCTGGGCCTTCGACACCGAGACGACCTCCACCAACGCCCGCGAGGCCGAGTTGGTGGGGATCGCGTTTTCGTGGGCAGACGGGCAGGGCCGCTACGTCCCCACGCCGCTCCCCTCCGGCGAGGCCGCTTCCCCCGACGAGGTCCTGGACGCATTGCGTCCCGCTTTTGCGTCGGACATCGAAAAAATCGGTCACAACCTCAAGTACGACCTCACCGTGATGGCGCGCCACGGGGTGGAGACGGGCGGCCCGCTCTTCGACACGATGGTCGCGCACTACCTCGGCGCCCCGCAGGACACGCAGACCCTCGACGCGGTCGCAAGAAAGCACCTGTCCTACCGCGCCAGGCCCATCGACGAGCTGATCGGCGACGGGCGGGAGGCGGACTCGATGCGCGAGGTCCCCGTCGAGGAGGCCGCGCCCTACGCCTGCGAAGACGCCGACCTGGCCTTTCGCCTCGTCGATCCGCTCATCCAGAAGCTCGAAGACGAGGGCCTCTGGGGCCTCGCCGAGGAGGCCGAACTGCCGCTCGTGCGCGTCCTCACCGCGATGGAAGAGCGCGGCGTCAAGATCGACCGGGAGCATCTGGCGGAGATTTCCGAAGAACTCGAAGCGGAAATGCGTGAAGTCGAGGAAGAGATCCACGAGCACGCGGGCCGCACGTTCAACGTCAACTCCACGCAGCAACTCGCGGAGGTGTTATTCGAGGAGCAGGACCTGCGCGTCGTCTCGAAGACGTCCACCGGCAATCCCTCCACGAAAGAGAGCGTTTTGCAGGAGCTTTCCGACGAGCACCCGATCCCGTCGCTGGTGTTGGAGTACCGCTCGATGGCGAAGCTGAAAGGCACCTACCTCGACAGCCTCGGCGAGCTGGTGGACGAAGAGACGGGCCGCCTGCACACCTCGTTCAACCAGACGGTTACGGCGACCGGGCGCTTGTCCAGTTCGGATCCGAACTTACAGAACGTACCCGTGCGCACCGAGCGGGGCCGGCGCATCCGGCGCGCGTTCGTGGCGGAGGACGGCTGGGCCTTGATGGCGGCGGACTACGCGCAGATCGAGCTGCGCATCCTGGCGGCCATGAGCGGCGACGGGGCCATGCTGGAGACCTTCCGCATGGAGGGCGACATTCACACCGACGCCGCCGCGCGCGTCTTCGGCGTCGCCCCGTCCGACGTGACGCGCGACCAGCGGCGCAAGGCCAAGGCCGTCAACTACGGCATCCCGTACGGCGTGAGCGCCTGGGGCCTCGCGCAGCGCCTGGCCGACGTGACGCGGGACGAGGCGGAGGAACTGATCGACCAGTACCGCACCTCGTATCCCGCCGTCTCGCGCCTGCTGGCCGAGTTGGTCGAACAGGCCAAAGAAAACGGCTACGCCCAGACGCTCAAGGGCCGCCGCCGCTACCTGCCGGGCCTCGCGTCGCAGAACCATCGCCAGCGTTCCTTCGCCGAGCGCGCGGCCGTCAACATGCCCATCCAGGGCACCCAGGCGGACATGATCAAAATTGCGATGGTCCAGATCCACGAGCGCCTCCGGGCGGAAGACTTCGAGAGCCGGATGTTGCTTCAGGTCCACGACGAACTCGTCTTCGAGGTGCGCCCCGACGAGGAGGACGCTGCGCGCGAGCTGGTGCGCACCGAGATGCGCGAGGCGCACCCGCTGCCGGGGGACGTGCCCGTCGTCGTCGACATCGACACGGGGCCGAACTGGCTCGACGCGCACTGATTTTTTCTGGACCGCGGACCGTGGACGGCAGACGGCGGTTCCTTTTTGCGAAGCGCTGCTCATCATTTCCACGAACAAGCATGAGGGAGCGCCATGCCTGCGACACAAACCGTTTCCGATTACGAAAAGGAGCGAGGCAAGCCGCCGCCGAGTTGGAACCACGGAAAAATACAGGCGAATTTGATTGGGGCGTTGCTCCAACACCGCGACCGATACGACGTCGTCAGCGAGTTAACGCTTGAGCTCGAAAGCGTGCGCGCCACACCGGACGTTTGTCTTTACCCAAACAGGCCGATGGACCTGACGCGCGACACGCTGCGCGTGGAAGAACCGCCTCTGCTGGCCGTCGAGATCACCAGTCCCTCGCAGAGCACGCAGGAGCTGGTCGACAAAATCCGCGACCTGCTGGAGGCGGGAACTGGCTC
>PXTX01000043.1 GCA_003023275.1 Bacteroidetes bacterium SW_4_67_19 | reverse complement strand
CCCGGCCCGGTCATTGACGGCCGAGCGCGAGAAGCTGCCGCACACCGGCATTCCCTGAAAGAAGCTGCCCGCGAGGTTGGCCGCGCCGACGGCCAAAAGCTCGCCGTTGGGGCGAATCGTGTAGCCGTGCCTTTTGGCAAAGACGCGCCCGAGGGAGACCGCGCTCATAAACTGCACGAGCGTGAGCGTGAGGGCGGTTGGGAAGAGCGCCTTCACGTCGGTCCACCGCACCTGCGGGGCCGAGAAGCTGGGCAGCCCCGTCGGCAGTGTGCCAATCAGTTCGACGCCGCGTGCGTCCAGTCCCCCCGCCCACACCGCGCCGGCGCCGAGGATGGCCACCACGAGCGCGCCCGGCAGCGACGGGGCCCACCGCCGCAGGGCCAGCAGCACCGCGATGCCGGCCGCGCCCAGCGTCAGCGTCGGAAGGTGCACGGCTCCGAGCTGCCCGGCCGCCTCTGCGACGAGTACGTGTACATGCTGCGTACGCGGGAGCGTGAGGCCCAGCAGGTTGCCGAGCTGCCCCGCCGCGATGACGAGCGCCACCGCTGTGGTAAACCCCGTGATGACGGGTCGCGAGAGCAAGTCGGCCACGAAGCCAAGGCGCAGCACCCCCAGCGCAATCTGGAGCGCGCCGTTCAAGGCGGCCAAAAGCACCACCAGCGTCACGTAGCGCGGGTCGCCCGGTGCTACGGCCAGCGTGCCCATGCCCGCTGCCACGATCACCATGTCCACTGCGATGGGCCCGATGGAAAGCTGCCGCGAGGTGCCCAGCAGCGGGTACACCAAGAGCGGCACGACCGAGGCGTACAGGCCGTAGATCGGCGGCATCCCGGCAATGGCCGCGTAGGCCACGCCCTGCGGAATCAGCATCACGCCTACCGTGAGGCCGGCGATCACGTCGCGGCGCAGCTTCGCGCGGTCGTAGCGCGGTCCCCACCTGGCTACCGGGAAGAGGGTCTGGAGCTGGCGAACGGCGTCCTGCCACATGCGTAACGCGGGGGTCATATTTTCATTCGGAGGGCCACCGCGTTTTCTCAAAACGGGGTCAAAACGGCCAGAAGACCGGAATTAGCAGCGTGGCGATGATCCAGAACATCACGTTGAGCGGCGTGCCCACCTTCGCAAAGTCGGTGAATTTGAACTGGCCGGGGCCGTAGATCATCGTGTTGGTCTGGTAGCCGACCGGTGTCATGAAGCTCAGCGAAGCGGCGAAGGTGATCGCCACCAGGAGCGGGCGGGCGTCCACCCCCAGCGTGGCGGCCGACTCGATGGCGATGGGCGCCAGGAGCGCCGCGGTCGCCTGGTTGGAAACGACGTTGGTGAGCGTCATCGACAGCAAGAAAAACCCCGACAGCACGGCCGTGGGCCCCAGCCCGCCCAGGCCGCTCAGCAGCGCCTGGGAGAGCAGATCCGCCGCGCCGGTCTTTTCCATTGCCGTGCCCAGCGGCAACACGCCGGCCAACAGAAAGATCACCTTCCAGTTGACCGCGTCGTAGGCTTCCTGCGTGGTCAGGCAGCCGGTGAGGACCATCAGCGCGCAGCCGGCCACGGCGGTGACGACGATGGGCATCACGTCGAAGGCGGCCAGCCCGACGACCCCCGCGAGGATGCTCAGCGCCAGCCCGATGCGGCCCCAGCGGTAGCTGGGTACGTCCACCTCCGAGGAGAGCACGAACGAGTCGTCCTGCTTGATCTCGCCGATGCGCTCGCGTTCCATCGTCAGCAGCACCGCGTCGCCGCCGGAGAACTGAATGCTCCCGAGGTGGTCCTGCTGCAGCCGCCCGCGCTGGCGCACCGCCAGCGGAATCGCTCCGAAGCGTTCCCGAAAGTCGACCTCCTTGACCGTTTCGCCGGCCAGCGGCGAGTCGGGCGCGACGACGACCTCGACGAGCGCGTCGGGGCCGCGCTCCAGGTCGATGTCGTACCACTCCTCGGTGGGGCGCAGGCGCACGCCCTCCCGTTCGATGAGCTTGTCGATCTCCGCCGCGCTGCCGCGGATGCGCACCACGTCGCCGGTTTCGAGCGCGGCGCCGGTGCCCTCGCGGTGCCGGCCGTCCCGCTCGGCGCGTTCTTCCTCCGGCGCTTCTTCCCCCGGCGCGGTGGACTGGTGGCCGGCCTTGCTTTTGGTTTCGCGCGCCTGCCCTTCGCCCCCTTTCGCCTGCGCGCGCGCCTCCGCTTTGCTCTCGCCCATGCGTTGCTCGGAGGTGCTCACCTTCGGCGCGCGCGCTTTGCCGCGGCCCTCGTCGCCGGGGTAAAAGACGCTCAGCACGTCCAGGTCGAGGTCGTGCGTGAGCGGCGTCTGCGCCAGCGAGCGGCCCCGGTAGGCAAAGTCCGGCTCGACGATCACGTCGGTCAGGTATTCGCGCATCTCGTAGTCGCTGGTGAGGTCGCCGGCGCCGCGCCGCTCGGGGATCAGCCGGATGCCGGCCAGGAAAAGGTATGCGAAGCCGACGGCAAAGAAGACGATCCCCAGCGGCGTGAACTCGAACATCGAGAAGCCCTCCAGCCCGTTTTTCTCGGCGATGGAGCTGACGAGGATGTTCGTGGAGGTGCCGATGAGCGTGCACACCCCGCCGAACATCGAGGCAAACGAAAGCGGCATCAGGAGCTTCGAGGCGCTCACGTCCAAGTCCGCCGCCACGCCGATAACGACGGGGATAAAGATCGCTACGGCTGCCGTGTTGTTGATGAAGGCGGAGACGACGCCGATCACGCCCATCATGGCGGCGACGGCGCCCCAGTAGTTGCGCTGGGCCAGCTGCGCGAAGTAGTCGCCCACGACGCTGAGCGCGCCGGTGCGCCGCAGCCCTTCGCTGAGGATAAACATCGCCCCGATGGTGACGGTGGCCGCGTTGCTGAGGCCGGCCAGTCCCTCCTCGGGCGTGAGGATGCCGCTGAGCATGAGCGTGGCCATGATGATGACGGCCGTCACGTCGAAGGAGACGCGTTCCCAGGCAAACAGCACGATGGCCACGAGGACCAGCGCGAAGACAATGATGACGTTGGCGGACATCGTTCTGGAGAAGTCGGTTTGCTACTTCGTTTCTGCGAGCACCGGCTTTCAAGCCACCGCCGGGGCGGTTGATTCGGCGCGTTCGGGAAGCGAGATCTCGGCGGTCGTGCCGCGCTCGGCGCTGGAGGTCATCCCGAGCTCCCCCCCAAAAGACGCAGGCGCTCGCGGGTTTCGCGCAGCCCCAGCCCCGTCCGCGTCGACGCTGCGCCTTCCGCCGGCCGGGTCATTGCCTCGTCCACATCGAAGCCCGCTCCGTCGTCGTGCACCGCGACGCGGCAGGCGCCGTCCTCACGTTCCCAGGCCCGCAGGGTCGCGCGGTCGGCGTCGCCCGGCCGGCCGGACTGGCGGGTCTTCAGCTCGGTCAACTCCTCGCGTTTGCCGTACGGGACGAGCGCGTCCCCGGCGTGGACGGTGTAGCGACCTCGCGGGGCGCCCACGCGCGAGCCATCCGGGCGCTCAATGCTGGGCACCAGAACGCCCTCGCTGGGCAGGTCCACCTCGTCGAGCTGTTTTCTCGACAGCCACGTATCCTCGCCGACCTCTACCCGGCTCACCGTAAAGCCCTCCTCCAAGTCCAGAGTGCGTCGTAGTCCTTGAGATGCAAATCGGTGAAGCGCTGGAGCGCCCCCTCGATGATGCGCTGGAGCGCGCGGGGCTTTCCGTGTGGTGACGTTTTCGGTCTCGTACTTACCGCCCCAGCCAGCTCGACGGGGGGCCTCGCAGGTCAATCTCCTTTTTCGTGCTATCCTCTTGGCCGTCCGCGCGTTTCGTTGCTCCCGTTCGGGCCGTCCTCCAGGCGGCAGGGGGCGGCCCGCGGGACTCGAAAAACTGACCGACGCCGCCGAGCGCATGGGGCTGGACGTGCGCACCGAGAAGGGCAACTTCGACGGCGGGCGTTGCCGCATGGCCGGGGAGGAGGTCGTCATGCTCAACGAGCGCGACCTGCCGGAGCGCCGCCTCGCCGTCCTGGCGCGGGCCTTTCGGGCCGAGGAGGTCGAAGCCGTCTACCTGCCTCCGGCCGTGCGCAACGCGCTCGACGAGGCGCGCGACACGCACGACGGCAACGCGCCGGACGGGCAAACCGGCGAGGAGGCGCCCGCCCATGCCGAGTAAACGCGTTGCCGAACAGGAGGCAGGTGCCCCGGCCCGCGCCGACCCCCCCGCGCCGACCGT
The DNA here is from genome assembly GCA_003023275.1 of Bacteroidetes bacterium SW_4_67_19. Lineage (GTDB taxonomy): Bacteria > Bacteroidota > Rhodothermia > Rhodothermales > Salinibacteraceae > QS-8-64-10. Next base: position 6,368 of record PXTX01000043.1, on the reverse strand, counting down.
CCGCGCGACGCTGCTGGGAACGGGCACCTCGACGGGCGTACCCGTGCTGGGCTGCGACTGCGCGGTGTGCACGTCCGACGACCCGCGCGACCAGCGGCTGCGCTCTTCCTGTCACCTCGTGGTGCGCCCCCGCGGGCCGGGCGGCTGCGACGACGACGCCGTCCACCTCCAGATCGACACGGGACCGGACTTTCGCCGCCAGGCGCTGCGCTACGGCGTCGAGCGCGTCGATGCGGTGCTCTACACGCACGCCCACTTCGACCACGTGACGGGGCTGGACGACCTGCGGCCCTTCTTTTTCCAGAACGCCGCCCCCGCCCCCTGCTTTGCGCGCCCGCACACGGCGAAGGTTCTGCGCCGCATGTTTCCGCACGTCTTCGTCCACGACGACTACCCCAACGCCTCCAACCTGGAGCTGCACGAAATCACCGAGGACGCCCTCGCCGGCGTCGGTCGCTTCGCCTACCTGACCGACGCGAGCGCCATTCCCGACGCCTCGTTCGACCAGCTGGACGGGCAGGTGGACACGCTCGTCATCGACGCCCTCCACCGCCGGGATCACCCCACGCACTTCAGCATCGAAGAGGCCACGCGCGCGGCCCGGCGCATCGGCGCGCGCGCGACGTACTTCACGCACCTCACCCACAGCGTCCGCCACGCCGAGGAAGAACCGCGCCTGCCCGAGGGCATCCATCTGGCGTATGACGGGCTTCGGTTGCAAGTGGAAGGGGGAAAGGCGCTTCGCGCGGTTGAAAGTGAACGGTGAAAAGTGTAAGGTTGAGAGACAGTCGGGCGACGCGTTCAACGGCGCCCGTCGCTGCGCTCCCAGCGCACCCCGGAGAGTACTCGGTCGCTACGCTCCCAGCGCTGGACGCGAAATCTCATCTCGCTCGCTCGTTTCCCGTTCACCAGACCGTCTCTGACTGTTGCTGCAAGGAGAAACTTGCAACGTTCAACCTTGATACGTTCAACCTCGAGTTCAACCTTGAACGTTCAACCGTGAACCGTCAACTGACGATTCTCAACGGGCCGAACTTGAACCTGCTGGGGGAACGCGAGCCGGGCGTTTACGGTCGCACCTCCCTTCCCCAGATCGAAGACGACCTGCGCGCGGCGTTTCCCGACGTGGCGTTCTCGTTTTTTCAGGCCAACGGGGCGGGGGCCCTCATCGACCGCCTGCACCGGGCGCACGCCGACGAGGCCGGCGGCGTCGTCATCAACCCCGGCGGGCTGTCGCACACCTCCGTCGCCCTGCGCGACGCGGTCGCTGCCGTCGTCCCGCCCGTCGTCGAGGTGCACCTTTCGAACGTGCACGCCCGCGAGGACTTCCGCCGGGAGCTCGTCACTGCCGGCGCGTGCGAAGGCGTCATCGCCGGCCTGGGGCCGCGCGGCTACCTCCTGGCGGTGCGGTATCTGATGGAGCACGCAAGCACGGGAGCGTGAGCGAGGGACGATTGGAAACGTTTCGTCCCGCTTCCGACGTTTCCATCCCCGCCCCCCAAACTCCCGTCCCCCCCACGCCCAAAATGGCTGGTTACAAAGGACATCTGGCCGGCGCGACGGCCTTTTTTGCCGCCTACGGCACCGCGCTTTTGTACGCGGCGAGCGTCGAGGCGCTGGCGGCGCGCTACTCGCAAGTCGAGCTGATTGGCTACCCGCTGGGGCTCTTCGGGCTGTGCCTCATGTTCGGCCTCTGGCCCGACACCGACACCGACTCGAAGGGGCAAAACTTCTTCTACACGATCTTTTTTCTCATCGACGTGGTGCTGATTGCCACGCAGCGCTTCGAGGCGGCCGCCTACCTGGGGCTGTTCGCCATTCTGCCCGCTCTGGGCCCGCACCGAGGTTGGACGCACTCCTGGTGGGCCATGCTGCTGGTGCCCGCGCCGCTGGTGGTGCTGCCCTACCTGTTTTTCCCGGAGCGACCGCTGGCAGGGCTGCCTTTCTACGGCGCGGCGGTGACCGGCTACCTCAGCCACCTCTTCATGGACGGGCTGGTCAAAAAGTGGCTCCAGAAGGCGCGGTAGCAACATCGCCGTCAGCATGACGAAACGCCCTTGCCCGGAAACGCAGCGGCGGCGCGGCGAACCGCCCGGGCGTCGTTCGACTCCTGGGGCTGACCGTATCGGCCCTCTTGCCTCTATCGGCGCGGGAAGAGCGGGCGGGGCAGGAGAGCGAGAACGGGGCTTCTGAAAAGCCGAACGCTACTACCTCAAAGGGGTCCGTTTCGTTTTTGTATCAACGTCTCCGTTCTCTCTTCCTCTCTGCCCGTCTGCTTTCAGAATGCCTTCGTTTCTTCGCCGCACCGGCCGCTACCTCTGGACGCTGCTGACCAACCTGTACTTCTGGGGCGGGCTGGTGCTGCTGGCGTTGCTGGCCTTCGGGGCGTACTTCCTGTTCGACGACGTCATCATGCCGGAGTACACACGCTACGGCGTTTCGGTGACGGTGCCGGAGGTGAGGCTCGAAGAGCGCGACCTGCGCCCCCAGACGCTCGAGGAAACCTTCAACCCCGACGTCGAGCGCGGGGCGGTGATCGAGCAGAGCCCGCGGGGCGGGCGCTCGGTGAAGCCGGGCCGGCGCGTGTACCTGACCGTCAACACCGGCGACCAGCCCGTGGTGGCCGTGCCGCGTGTGGTCAATGCCTCCCGGCGCGAGGCCAAAAACCGCCTCCGGTCGCTCGGCTTCACCGTCGGGCAGGTGCGCGAGGACACGATACCCTCTCCGTACGAAGGCACAGTGACGCGCCAGAAGCCGGCCGCCGGCGACTCGCTGCCGCGGGGGGCGTCCGTCTCGCTCTGGTACAGCCCGGGCCTCGCGGAGCAAACCGCCACGGTGCCCGACGTGACGGGCATGACCGTCGAGAAGGCACGCCAGAAGCTGCTGAGCCGCAAGTTGCGCGCGGTCGTCGTGCGCCCCAGCGAGAGCGATGCGGACTCGGGCGCGCAGCCCTCGCTGGAGGACGACCGGAAGCAGGCGGACGTGAGCCAGATGACGGTCGCGCGCCAGAGCCGCAAGCCGGATTCCCGCGTGCGCCAGGGCTTCGAGGTGCGGTTGTTTGTCGAACCGTAGCCGGTATCAACCGTCAACGTAAACGGCAAAGTCACTTTCGGGATCTACGACGACGCGCTCGCGGGGCTTGGTCTGAAGCGAGCGGCCCACGTAGTCGGGGCGGATGGGGTACTCGCGGTGCCCGCGATCGACGAGGATGGCCAACTGGATGGTGCGCGGGCGCCCGTGCTGGACCAGCGCGTCGAGCGCCGCGCGCGCAGTGCGCCCGGTAAAGAGGACGTCGTCGACCAGCAGCACATCGCGCCCGGCGATCTCCGCGCGCATCACCGACTGCTCCTCGGGCGCTTCGCCGCCGGAGAGGTCGTCGCGGTAGGGCGTCGTGTCGAGCTCGCTGACCGGGAGGGCGCGCCCTTCGATCTGGCCGATCTCGTCGGCGACGGCCTCGGCGAGGGCCACCCCGCGCCGCCGGATGCCGACGACGACCAGTTCCTCGGCGCCCCGATGGCGCTCGACGACTTCGTAAGCAAGGCGCGTGATCGTGCGTCGCACGCGCTCGGGCGAGAGAACGAGCGTTTTTCCCATTTTGGATCCCGGGGGTCGGGTGCTAAAGTTGACGTTGAATGGAAGCCGCCTACAACCTCGCCCACAGCGCGCGCAAAATCGAGGGGAACGACGTAGACGCGCTTGCCCGAGGCCGTAGCGGCGGCCTGGGAGGAGCCGGCGGCGTGAGGCCCGGGGTGATGCGTGACGAGTGATGCGTGACGACAGCACAAGCGACTTCCACGATGAACGCCAGTTCCTGGCCTTCCTGCTGGAAGCGATCGAACGGGGGCTCGCGCATTCGGCTTGACCGAAAGGGGGAAGAAACAATATTTTTACTCTTCGTCGCAGAGTCAACCGCGCAGGGGTCCTCCCCCCGCCTTCTTTTCCTGAAGAGCGCTTTTCCCCGAAGAGCGCCTATTTATGCGAAGCGTTTCGCTGCTTTTGCTGCTCTCGTTGCTGCCGCCGCTCCTCGGCGGGGCGCTGGCGCAGCCGGTCGCGAACGGCACGACGCCCTACCGCCGCCACACCACGGCCGACGGCCTTCCGCACGAGGACATCTGGGCGCTGGCGCAGGCGGGCGACGGGCGCCTGTGGATCGGGACAGCCGACGGGCTGGGCGTCTTCGACGGGGAGACGTTTCGCCGCGTCGCCCTGCCCGACCCGGTGGGGCCGGGCATCGTCAACAGCATCCTGGCCCGGCCGGACGGATCCGCCTGGGTCAGCGTGCGCGGGCAGGGCCTGGCCAAGCTGCGCGGCGGGCGCGTCGTGCGCAGCGTCCCGACCGACCAGTACGTCCGGCGCATCGTCGCGCGCGACGAAACCCTGCACGTGTTCATGCGCACGGCCCGCTGGACGCTCCCGCTCGGCAGCGAGCAGCAGCAGTCGTTTCAGCGCCAGCCGTACGACTACTGGATCGAGCTGAGCAAGGCGGGCGCCGGGCGCGGGGCCCGCGACGCCGCCGTCGCCCCCGACGGCTCGCACTGGATCCTCGACTCGAAGCGCGGGCTCGCGCGTCTGCACCGCGACGGCTCGGTTCGCTTCATCTCCTCCCCGCCCGGCGCGCTGCCAGACTGGGAAACGCTTCGCTTCACCGAAACCGGCGCGGCGCTGATCGCCTGCAACGACGGGACGCTCTACCGCTTCGACCCCGACACCGAACAGTTCCGGGTGCTCCTGCGCACCGAAAACCCGGTGGCGCACATCCGGCTCCTTGAGCAGGACGGCCGCCGGGTCGCCTTCCTCGGGACGCACGGCGGCGTGCTGCGCTACGACCTGACCCGCGACCGCCGCCTTCCGCCCCTGGCTGCGCACCTGGACGGCGGGCCTGTTTCGCCTGCGGCCCGGCGTGGAGCGCTTCGTCCCCGACTCCTCGCGCCTCTTCTTCGCGCCCATCACGAGCCGAGACGGGGGCGTGCACACCCTCAGCGCCGGCGGATGGCATCGGTACGGGAGCAGCGGCGAGAGCAGCGGCGGCAAATGGGAAACCCGCGCGCCCCAGGCAATCGAGGCCATGCGCGGCTGCGTCAGCGAGCGCGGCGCCGGGTACTTCTGGAAAAACGACGGCCTCTACCGCCTCGCGCCGACCGACAGCAGCAGCAGCGGAAGCAGCGGCGACGACCATCGCTCGCTCACGCGGCTCACGGCTTGGCCGGCTCGTCGTGCGCGCTGGGGAGCGGCTGCTGCGCGGCACGCCCCGCCCCGGCAGCGGCCGCACCGCGTGGCGCTTCGAGGAAATCGCCCGCCTCCCCGACCGCTTCGCCGGCGCGCGTGGCTACCAGATGGCCGCCGACGCGCAGGGGGCCGTCTGGCTCTCGTTTCGGAAACAGGGTCTCGTGCGCGTGAACCCGCGCGAGGGGAAACGGTCCGCTTCCGTCCGCCGCTTGGCGAGCGGGCGCTTCGAGCACATCACGACCGCCGGCGACAGCCTCGTGCTGGCCGGCAGCACGCAGGGCCTCGCCATCGCCGGGCAGCACGAGGGCACGCTGCTGCGCCGCCTCACGCGCACCGACGGGCTGCTCTCCACCCGCGTCTTCGACGCGATGATCTATCGCGATTCGCTCTACGCCGCGCACCCCACCGGCATCACGATTTTGCCCCTGCCGGCGCTGGGCCGTTCCGCGTCGTCGGCCCCGCACACGCTTTTGACGAGCGTGGAGCGCGGCAGCACGTCCGTTTCTCCCGCCGCTTCCTCCGCCGCCGGCCCGGCCGATTTTTCGGCGAGCGAACGCACCGTCGGATTCGACTTCGCGGCGACGGCCTTCGCCGACCCGCAGCGCACGCGCTACGAATACCGCCTGCCCCCGCGCGACACGGCGTGGCAATCCACGACGAACAGCTTCGTGCGCTACACCGACCTGCCGCCCGGCGCCTACCGCTTCGAGGTGCGCGCCCGCAGCAGCCACCGGGCCGCCGGCGCCTCCGTCGGCGAGGCCGCGTCCTACGCCTTCGCCATCCCGCCCCATTTCTACGAAACGACTTGGTTCCGCCTGCTGCTCGTCCTGGGCCTGGGGGCGCTGACGGCGGCGGCCTACCGCTGGCGCGTGCGCGCCCTGCGCCGGCGGCAGCGCGAGCTGGAAGCGGCCGTCGACGACCGCACCGAAGCGCTGCGCCGCGAAAAAGAAACCACCGAAGAGCAAGCCGAGCGCCTCGCCGAGCTGGACGACGCCAAAAGCCACTTCTTCGCCAACGTCAGCCACGAGTTTCGCACGCCGCTCACGCTCATCACCGGCCCGCTCCAGGCGCTCCTCGACGAGCGGCACGGCCCCGTCACCGGGGCGCAGGCTGAGCGCCTCTCGCTCGCGCGCCGCAGCGCC
>PXTX01000042.1 GCA_003023275.1 Bacteroidetes bacterium SW_4_67_19 | reverse complement strand
GCCTCGGCGCCATTCTCAACCTGCTGATCGTGCGCAGCTTCCGGGCGGCCTTCGACGTTCTCGGCGTCAAAGACCTCGAGGGCGACATCCAGGAGGCCGACTTCCACCGGCGCACCTTTCGCCACTATGCCATCTGGAGCAGCTGGGCGGCACTCGTCCTCTCGCTCGCGGCCTACGACCTGACGCGCCTGGTGGCTACCAGCAAGGCGTACCTCGCCGCCGAGACGCTGGTCTTTCCCATCGCCGTGGGCTTTCTCTTCTACGGCGTCTATTACATGATAGTCAACATTCTCTACGCCGGAGGAAAAACGGGCACCATTGCCGTCAACGTCTTTCTGGCGGCGCTCTTCAACGCCGGCCTTCCCGTGGGGGACGCTGGCGCGCGCGCTCCTGGCGACGGGCGCGCTCTACGCGCTGGGGCTGCTTTCTACCGACTGGCCGACGGCGCTGCGCATCGCCTACCGGGGGGGGCTGGTGCTGCTGTACCTGCCGCTCATCCCGGCGCTGCGGCTCTACACGTGGGCCGAGGTGAAAGAAATCACGCGCTACCTGCGCGAACGGTTTGCAGAGGAGGCGTAGTGTTGGGGCGCAGCACGTCGTGCCGGGGCGCAACACGCGCCGCGCATCGCGCATATCAGCATATCGCCGGCAAGGCCCGCTGTCTCGTACGTTGTTGGCGACGGGCGAGACCGCAAGCGGTGCAGAACAAGAACGCAGCGTCTTCGGGCAGGAGCCGTTGCCGGAAAGGGCTTTACGCAACACATTTTACGCAACACGCATCCCGCCGTGGCCTCCTCCGATTCCGACACGCAAAACCCGGTCTTCTGGGAGCGCCTGCGCAGCCTCTTCACGCGCAACGAAGAAGAAAAGGAGCGCCCCGAAGGCGAGAAGCGCCGTCGCGCCATCGCCGTCGTGGTATGCTTCCTGATCTCGGCGGTGCTGTGGTTTACCTTCACGCTGCAAGACACGCACACCGTCTCAATGACCATCCCGACGACGGTGCAAAACAGCCAGGGCGCGCAGGCGCTCACCACCCTGCCGCCCGAGGCCGTCAGCGCCGAGGTGGAAGGGGCAGGCACTGCGCTGCTGCGCTTCTACTGGGGCGAGCCGCGCGTGCCCGTCGGGGTCGAAAGCGAACAGGTCAACGTCGAAAACCGCCTCCAGGCGAAACTGCCGGGCGGGGCGCGCCTCAAGAGCGTCTCTCCGACGGTGATGAGCCTGAGGCGCGAGGCGCGCCTGGTGCGCACCGTGCCGGTTCGCCTGCGCGGGACGGTCGGGACGCCCGCCACGCACGACCTGATGCACCCGCCGCGCATCCAGCCCGACTCGGTGCGCATCTCGGGGGCGCGTTCGCTGGTGCAGGACATCGAGGCGTGGCCCACCGAGCGGATCCGCATCAAGAACCTCACCGACTCGCTGCACCGCCGCGTGGCGCTCTCAGACACGCTCGGCGGGCTGGTGACGCGCTTTACCGAGAGCGTCGCGCTCCGCGCACAGGCGCGCCAGTTTACCGAGGGGATCCGCTCGATCGACGTGCGCGTGACCGGCGGCCCCGAAAGCTCCGTCACGCTCGATCCCTCGTCGATTCGCGTGCGCTACCGCACACTGGTCGAAGACTTCCAGCAGGCTCAGAGCACCGACCAGTTTTACGCCCCCGTCTCCTACGGCCAGATCCGCGCGGATACCTCCGGGCGCGTCGATCCGCGTCTCCACACGCCGCCGGGGCTGGAGATCCGCGACGTCGAGATGTATCCCTCCGCCCTGCGGTATTATAACTTCGTGGCGGACAGTTGAGCGTGATGCGTGAAACGTGATGCGTGATGAAAGCAATCCGCACCGCTTGCGTACTGGTTCTACCGGCAAAGCCGTTCAGAAAGCGCTGACGCTCGAACGCATTTTCACCTTCGCAAACCAGCAAGCAACACGCAGCACCCAGCTGCCATGTCCGAAGCCGCTTCTCACGATGACGAGAACGCTCGTGCCAGAGGGCAGGCCGGTGCTCTTTCGCAGTCGTGCCTGGTGCGCGGGGCGGTGGCGCTTTCGATCCTGATGCTCGTGGGCGCGGGCATCGCCGCCTTCTGGTGGATGCAGCGCCCGGCCCTCTCGGAAAAGAAAGTCCAGCAGGCCGTCGTGGCGACGCTTCAGCGCGAGGCGTCGTCGTCGTTTCTGGTCACGGGGACGCTCCAGACGACCGTCACGAGCACCATTACGAACGACAAAATCTTCTTGCCCGACGTGCTGGAACTCAACGTAGGCACGACGGAGACGCAGGCGCGCGTACCGGGAATCGTCCGCTACGGCTTCGACGTGAGCGCGCTGCGGCCCGAAGACATCCGCGTGGGGCCGGGCGACACGGTGACGGTGACGCTGCCGGAGGTGACGGTGCGCAGCGTGGAGCCGAACCTGAAGCGCATGGAGATCCGCACGCGCTCCGGCTGGACGCGCATGTACGACGAAAGCCGGGCGCGCACCCGCGAGGACGCGCTCCGGCTGGCGCAAAAGGCGCTCCGCACGCAGGGCGAGCAGCACCTGCGAGACAGCCGGCAGCCTCGCTACAACACCGCCCGCGCGATGGAGACGATGCTCACGCCGGTGCTGAAGGCCGCCGGCGCGCGCGACCCGGTGCTCCGCTTCCGCCGCGCCGGTTCTTCCGAAGGCAACGCGACGCCGTACGTCGCCCCCGCCGCGGCCCACGGCGAAAGCAACAGCAGCGCCAGCGGCAGCATCCACGCCGCCAGCGTCATCGGGGAGCGCAGCCACCGCTCCGTCCGAAGACAACAGGGCCGTGAGGACGAGCGCTGTTTGTTTGGTATCCAACGACCGCCGCGGGCTGTCCATTCAGAAACCGCGCCCGGTGGCCAGTGGTAGGCCTCAGTGTGTTTTCGAGAACACATTCGCCTCCATGTCCCAGGCCGATGCCTCCTTTACCGATGGAGACGCTGGGGAATCAGCGTTCGCCGAGGCGGAAGAGGAGGGCGTGTACGTCAGCACGCCGCAGGGACTGTTTACGGCGTCGGGAGTGTGGTTTCAGGCCACCGAGGAGATGCTGCGCGACTACGCCGGTCCCGTGCTCCAGCACGTCGCGCTGGCCGAGCTGGTGCGGCGCGCGGAGCGGTGGCTGCGCTCCCCGATGACGCTGGCGGCGTGGATGCTGCCGCTGGCGCTGCTGTTGCTTTCGCCGTGGGCCGCGGCGGGGGCGACGCTGACGCTCTTCTGCGGGTGGACGCTGCTGTGCCCGTCGCTGGCAAGCCGCCGCGCCGCGCAGGTGGCCGGCTGGATGGAGCAGCCGTGGCTGCAAGGCCTCTTTTACGTGCTGGTGCTGAGCATTCTGGCTGCGCAGGGGCGGCTCGCGGCTGTGGGCGTGGGGCTGGCCGGCTTCCTTCTGCTGCGCTGGGGCCTGGTGCGCCGCGCTCTGCGCGTGCCGTTGCGCGCGGCCATGCGTCGCCTCTACCCGCTTCCGCCCGAGGACCAGGTGCTGCGCGCGTTCATCCTGCGGGCGGGCCTGCGCCACGACGTCGCCCTCCCGCAGCTCGACCGCCTCCGCAATCACATCGCCCGCCGCTGGAGCCAGTAGCACGCTTGTAGGTTTACAGGTTTGTAGGTCGGTAGGTGTGCAGGTGGTCGCGCCTCCGCACTCACATACTCACCCCCCTCCCCCGCGTACTCGCCATTTCTGAAAACGGAACCACTCTTCGAGATCGCGCCGGGACGACGCTCTACCTGGTGCGTCACGGTCAGACTGCGCATAACCGCGAGCGCATCGTGCAGGGCCGCCGCATCGACAGCACGCTCGACGCCACGGGGCGCCGGCAGGCCGAGGCGCTGGCCCGCCGTTTCGCCGACGCGCCGCTCGACGCGCTCTACGCCAGCCCCCTGCGACGCGCTCGCCAGACGGTGCGCGTCGTCGCGGAGCAGCATCCCCGGCTGGACGTGCGCTACGACGAAGACCTCGAAGAAATTTCCTGGGGCTGCTTCGAAGGCGAACCCACTTCCGAAGCGATGGACGGCGCGTTCGGCGACGTGCGCGCAGACTGGCGCGACGGCCATTTCGACCGGGCCGTCGAAGGCGGCGAGTCCGTCCTCGACGTGCAGAAGCGGGCGTTGCGCGTCGTGCGGGGCATCCTGGACGCGCACGCCGGCGGCACGGTGCTGGCCGTCGCGCACGGGCGGTTCCTGCGCATCCTCATCGCTTCGCTGCTGGAGGAGGAGTACGGCCTGATGAACATGCACCGCGTCGAGCACGACAATACGGGCGTCAACCGTCTCACGTGGGACGCGGACGGCGCGTGCACCGCCCCGCTGATGAATTGTACGGCGCACCTGGGGAAAAAAGGCGAGGCGCTGGTGGAATAGGGCGTATTGCGTAAAACGTATTGCGTAAAACGTATTGCGTAATGCTGCATTCCACGAGTGAACAAAAAAGCATTCGAGCGTCGAGGCGTTCTGAACATCCTTTCCAGAAGGGGCCCCGCTTTCGGACGGGCTACCTTACGCATCACGCAACACGCATCACGCCCCATGCCTCCCGGCTCGCCGTCTCGAAGTGCCGATCCCGCCGACCGAGCGGACGTCGCGGCGAGCGCGGGCGGGGCGCGTCGCACGCTGGCCCGGGCGGTGCGTCGCCGGGCGTCGAGGGCGGGGAAGCAAGGAGGCTTTCGCCGCGTCGAGGTGACCGCGCCGGGGGCCGCCCTCCTGCGCTGGCTGCGCGCCCAGCCGGCGCCGCGTGGGTTCTGGGCGGATCGTGGAGAGGAGGCGCGCGCGTTTGCCGGGGTGGCCGAGCGCTTCGATACGCCGGCGCGCCTCTGCACGCGCCTGCGCAATGCCGCCTCCGCCGGGGAGACGGCGGGGGGGAACGCACTGCGCTGCTACGGCGGCGTGCGCTTCGACCGCGAGCGAACGGCCGCCGACGGGTGGCAGCACTTCGGTTCCGGCGCGTTCGTGCTCCCGCGCCTCGAACTGCACCGACGAAACGACGGAACGGGGCGACTGGCCTGCCACCTCGCGCCCGGCGACGACGCCGAGCAGGTCGCGGCCGAGATCGAACGTCGTTCGCAACGCGCGCCCCCAGCAGAAACCGCCGCTGCGTTGCCCCGTCCGGTGCGCCGGGACGACTGCCCCGGGCGCCGCGCCTGGCGCGAGGGGGTCGAAGCAGCGCTGCGGGCCATCGAGGGGGGCACGTTGCAAAAAGTCGTCCTTGCGCGGCGGACGGCGCTGCATTTCGAGCAGCCGCTCGACCCGGTGCACCTGCTGGGGCGTCTCCGCGCGCTCGCCCCAGAAGGCTTTGCCTTTCTCTTTCAGCCGCGCCGCGCCGGGGCCTTCCTGGGCGTGTCGCCGGAACGCCTCTTTCGCCAGCACCGGCGCCGCGTGTGGAGCGAAGCCGTGGCCGGCACGCGTCCCCGCGCCGCCGCTCCCGCTGCCGACGCGACGCTTCGCGAGGAACTTCTGGAAAGCGAGAAAGACCGCCGCGAACATGCCTTCGTGCAGCGCTACGTCCGCGAGGCCCTCGGCCCGCTGTGCGCGTCGCTCGACGAGCGCGACGCCGCCCCGCTCACCCTCCAGCGCGGGCGCCACCTCTACGCGCGCTTCCGGGGGCGGCTCCGCGAGGGCGTCTCGCCCGCCGAGGTGCTGGACGCTCTCCACCCGACGCCCGCCGTGAGCGGACGCCCGTCTTCGGCGGCGCAGCGGTTCATTCGCCGGCGCGAACCCTTCGACCGGGGCTGGTACGCCGCGCCCGTCGGCTGGGTGGGACGAAGCGAAGAGGGCGCACCCGCCGCCGAGCTGGCCGTGGGCATCCGTTCCGGGCTGGTGCGGCGCACGGGCGGCGCGGGCAGCCGACTCGACCTCTTCGCCGGGGCCGGTCTGGTGGACGGCTCCGAGCCGGACGCCGAGTGGGACGAACTCGAACAGAAGCTGGGCAACTTTACGGCGCTTTTTCGTGATTCGTGAAACGTGATGCGTGATTCGCGAGGCTGCTTGTCTGCGGGGGGGCACAAAAGGAAATCGGGCGTCAAGGCGCTCTGAATGATGCTGCTGGCCGTTCCGGGGCGCGAGCGACTGGGGCTATTTTCCTCACGCGCCCCGACTGGAAGGAGGGGCCGACAGGTCATCCCCTCGCGGGGGGAGTACTCTTGGGGGCATCACGCCCCGCTCACGCATCACGCCCCGATCGCTCCCCAACCCGCAAAGCGCTCACCGAAGCAAAAAGCGCTCACCGAAGCAACGCGACCGCAAACGATGCCCACCGCTCACCTCAACACCCACTGGGCCGCTCTGCTGGTCGAGGAGTTGGTCCGCTGCGGGGTGAGGCGCTTTTTCGTGGCGCCCGGCTCGCGCTCGACGCCGCTGGTGGTGGCGGTCGCGCGCCACGAGCGGGCGCAGAGCACGCTCCACTACGACGAGCGCGCCGCTGCCTTCGCTGCGCTGGGCTACGGGCGCGCGACGGGCCGCCCCGCTGGCTGGATTACCACCAGCGGCACGGCGGTGGCCAACGGGCTGCCTGCCGCCGTCGAAGCGAGCACCGACGGCGTGCCGATGCTCCTCCTCACCGCCGACCGCCCCCCCGAAAAGCGCGACACCGGAGCCAACCAGACCATCGGCCAGCCCGGCATTTTTGGCGAATACACGCGCTGGGCCGTCGATCTGCCCGCCCCGACCGACGAGATCGCCCCCGAGATGGTGCTCACCACCGCCGACCAGGCGGTCCACTGCGCGCGCCGAACGCCGCCCGGCCCCGTGCATGTCAACTGTATGTTTCGCAAACCCCTCGCCCCTCCCGAGGATGACGAAACGGGAACAAAGGCTCGACGCGCTGGCCGACGCGCTCGCCGGCATCCGGCGCGGCCTCGTCGTCTGCGGCCGTCTCGACTCAGGCGCCGACGCGCGCGCCGCGCTCCGCCTAACCGAGGCGCTGGACTGGCCGCTCGTCCCGGACGCCACCGCGCGCCTGCGCCTCGCCGCCGAGGGGAGCACCGCCGGCCCCGCCGCGCCGTACGCCGACCTCGTGCTCGCCAGCGGCGCCTTCCGCGAAGCCTGCGCGCCCGAGGCCGTGATCCACCTGGGCGGGCGCACGGTCTCGAAGCGCTTGCGTCTTTTTTTGAAAAAGCACCGCCCTGCGCCCTGCGTCGTCGCCCGCCCCGACGCGCGCCGCCTCGATCCCGACCACCGCGTGAGCGATCACGTCGAGACGGACGTGGCCCCGTTCTGTAACGCCCTGATCGAACGGCTGGACGCCCCGGCAGAACGCGAGGGGGACGACTGGGGGCGCTCGTGGAAACGCGCGAACGCCGCCGTCGCTCGCGTCCTCGACGATTTCGCCGCCGGGGCCGACGGGCTAAGCGAACCGCTCGTCGCGCGCCTCGTGAGCCGGCACCGCCCCCCCGGCGGCGCGTTCGTGCTGGGCAGCAGCATGCCCGTGCGCGACTTCAACCGCTACGCCCGCCCCGACGCGGACACGGGCGACGCGCCGCGGACGCCCGTCTTCGCCAACCGGGGCGCCAGCGGCATCGACGGGACCGTCGCCACCGCCGCCGGCGTCTGTACGGGGCGTTGCGAAATCGCTCCCGAAGGCGACCAGCAGCGCCCCGTCACGCTGCTCCTCGGCGACCTGGCCGTGTTGCACGACCTCGGCGCGCTGGCGCTGCTCCGCGAGCGGCCCGTCACCGTCGTGGCCCTCAACAACGGGGGGGGCGGCATCTTCCACTTCCTGCCCATCGCCGAGCGCGAGGAGGTCTTCGAGCCGCATTTCACGACGCCGCACGAACGGTCCTTCGAACAGGCGGCGGCGATGTTCGACCTTCCCTACGAGCGGCCTACCACGCCCGAGGCCTTCACCGCCGCCTACCGCGAGCGAAGCCGCAGCGGCGCACCGGCCCTCATCGAGGTGCGCACCGATCGCCGCGAAAACCGCGCGTTGCATGAGCGGCTGGAAAGCCGGTGCCGATCTGGATGAAGACCGCCCCCAGCGCCGCGCACAGCGCCGAGACGACGTGAAAAGCGCCTGCTTCGACGGCCATCGCCGTGCCGACGACCCAGCGGCCGGAGCGCTGCCGGCGCCTCCTGCTCGAATCGGCCTCGCCGGGCACAACGTCCACGCCGAGCGTCCAGCGCGCTTCGCGGCGCGGGGGCGGGCGTTTTTAGAAGAAGATTCGCAGCACAGAAGGGACCTCCGTCGCACATGGGCCGATTTTTTGTTGACATGCACAATCAAAAAAGTAGGCCGACCGTTGCCGGTAGCGACGACGGACGAACGACATATTGACGACCTTGTCGGCTGGAAATCCGTATCGGTTGGAAATCCATTGCCCAGAGATGAATCCAGAACGTTCATCCGAAAACCCGTCGGCGGTAGGCGTGTGGGTGCAGGCCGCGCGGCCCCAGACGCTCGGCGCGGCGGTGGCGCCGGTGGTCGTCGGCACGGCGATGGCCGTCGAAGCAGGCGCTTTTCACGCCGTCTCGGCGCTGTGCGCGGCGCTGGGGGCGGTCTTCATCCAGATTGGCACCAACTTCAGCAACGACTATCTCGATTTCGTGAAAGGGGCCGACCGCGAGAGCCGCCGGGGTCCCACTCGCGCCACGCAGGCCGGCTGGGTCAGCGTGAAGGCCATGCGGCGCGCGACGATCCTGACGTTCGCGCTCGCGTTCGCCAGCGGCCTCTACCTGATCTGGCGCGGCGGTTGGCCGGTGCTCGCCATCGGGCTGTGCTCCATCGCCTCGGGCGTGTGGTACACGGCGGGGCGCTGGTCGCTGGCATACCTGGGACTGGCGGATCTCTTCGTGCTGGTGTTCTTTGGGCCGGTGGCGGTGGGCGGCACCTACTACGTGCAGGCGCTCACCGTGAATGGGCCGGTGCTGGTGGCGGGGATGGCGCCGGGCCTGCTGGCCACGGGCATCCTGCTGATCAACAACCTGCGCGACCGCGAGGAAGACGCGCGGGCAAACAAGAAAACGCTCGTCGTGCGCTTCGGGCGCGCGACGGGGCGCCGGCTCTACGCGGCCTGCGTGATCGGGGCGGCCCTCGTGCCGGTCGCGCTGGTGGGCTGGACGGACGGCCACGCCTGGGCGCTCGCCGCGGTGGGCGTGGCGGTAGGGGCAGCGCCACTCCTGTGCCGCCTCTGGCAGGCGAACGATGACCCGCGCGCGCTGAACCCGCTCCTGGCCCGCACCGCGCGTCTGCTCGTCGCCTACAGCCTCGTCTTCTCCGTCGGCTGGAACCTCTGAGGACCACGGACGGCAGACCGCGGACGGGGGTTCTCCGAGACGGGGACGTATCCCTTCCGAGAAACGCCGTCTGCCGCCGGAGAACCCTTCAACCTTTACCCTTCAACGTTCACCCTTCCATCAGCGCGCCCATGCGCATTTCCTCCTTTGGTGTTTTTCGCTACAAGCTGCCGCTCACCGAGCCGCTCGAGATGCCGCGCCGCCGGCTCTACCGCCGCGAGGGGTTGCTGTTGCGCCTGGCCACCGACGACGGCGACGTGGGCTGGGGCGAGGCGGCTCCGCTGCCGGGCTTTAGCGAAGAGCGCCTGCAACAGGCCACCCGCGAGGCGTTCAAGCTGAAGCGCATCGCCACCGGGCGCGAACTCGACGACCAGTGGTTCGAAGGCGGGGACGACTTCAGCCGCCTCCTCGACGACCCCGAGCTGTCCGCCTCGACGCGCTTTGCCCTCGAACAGGCCGCCTGGATGCTCGCCGCCGAACAGCGCGACGAGCCTGTCCCCCGGCTCATGGCGGAGAACCCGCACGAGACGCTGCCGCTGAGCCGCCTGCTTACCGGCGAGCCGGACGACATTCTCGACCGCCTCAAAGACGTCAAGGAAGAGGGCTTCCGCGCCGTCAAGATCAAGGTGGGCCGCCGCTCGCTCGACGACGAGATCGAGCTTGTCGAGAAGCTTGGCGACCGCCTGGGGCCGGGCGTGGCGCTGCGCCTCGACGCCAACCGCGCCTGGACGCCCGACGAAGCGCGCCGCTTCGCTGACGGCATCGCGGAGGTCGAGATCGACTACCTCGAAGAACCGCTCGAAACCCCCGACGCCCTGCCGGCCCTGGCCGAAGACACCGGCCTGCCCCTCGCCCTCGATGAGACGATGCGCAACGTCTCGCTCGTTACCCTGAGCGAGCACGCCGACTACGCCGACGCCGTCGTGCTCAAGCCTACCGTGCTGGGCGGCTTCGCGGGGCTGGTCTACCTGGCCGACAAGGCGACCGACCTGGGGCTGCGCCCGGTGTGGAGCAGCGCCTATGAAGCGGGCATCGGCATGATGGGCGTCGTCGCGCTGGCCGCCTGCGCGAAGGGCGAATGCTTCCCGCTGGGCACCGACACCTACCGCTGGATCGAGCAGGACGTGATGCGCCCGCGTATCAAAGTCGACGCGGCGACCACCGATGTCGAAGAAGCCGTTACCGTCAAGCGAACGCTCAACGGCCACCTGCTGCGTGAGGTGTAGCGCGGGGCGTGATACGTGATGCGTGATGCGTGAGGACGGGAGTCCGAACGGCTTGCGGCTATCCTCTACCGGCCATGCCATTCGGAATGTATTGACGCTCGAATGCTCTTTTAGCGTTCGCAAAATAGCAATCTCGCGCATCACGCCCCGCGCATCCCGTGAGCAATGACCAGGCCTCCGAGACGACGCCCGCCCCCGTCCCCGACCGTCTCGATGTGTCCTCGTGACCGAGTGTCGTTGATCCGTGCCATTCACACATCTTTTTCCGGTCGGCCGCGGTTCCTTCAGGCATGACCGCAGACGCCGACGCTATCGATTTCGGAACCGACGGCTGGC
>PXTX01000041.1:10391-25299 GCA_003023275.1 Bacteroidetes bacterium SW_4_67_19 | reverse complement strand
CCGTGCCGCCTCGCCAGCAGGTAACTTGTCGGAGCAAAGAACTCCGAACTCGCAACCCCACCCCCGAAACCGCGAAGCCGCCATGCAATCCCGCGCTGTTCGCAAGCACATTCGCAACGCGCCGATGAAGATGCGCGCCGTCGTCAACGCCGTGCGCGGCAAGAACGTCGCCGAGGCCGTCAGCGCGCTGGGCTTCATGCCGCACCGCGCCACTGACCCCATCGAGCGCACCCTCCGCGATGTGGTCTACAACATGATCGACCAGGGCGAGCGCGTCGACCCGGACGAGCTTTTCATCAAAGAAATCCGCGTGGACGAGGGGCAGGCGTACAAGCGTTTTCGCCCGGCCGCCCGGGGGCGCGCGCACCCGTACAAGAAACGCACGAGCCACCTCACCGTCGTCATCGCCACCGCCGACGAGCGCGAAGACGCTGATATGGCAGCGGCGTGAGCGAGCGAAGCAACGCGACCGATCTCCGAAAACTGATTACTGAAAACGGACCAACGGACATGGGACAGAAAACACACCCGATCGGCTTCCGCCTCGGCGTCATCAAGGGGTGGGACTCGAACTGGTACGACGAGCAGGATGTGCAGGCGAAGCTCGTAGAGGACGAAGAGATTCGTCGCTACCTGGGCGCGCGCCTCGAACGGGCGGGCCTCTCGCGCGCCGTGATCGAACGCACGCCCAAGCGCGTCATCTTGACGTTGCACACCTCGCGTCCCGGCGTCGTCATTGGGCGCGGCGGGAGCGAGGTCGAGAAGCTGCGCGAAGAGCTCAAGCGCCTGACCGACAAGGACATCCAGATCAACATCTCCGAGATCAAGCGCCCGGAGCTGGACGCCAGCCTCGTGTCGCAGAATATCGCCGAGCAGCTCGAAGGGCGCATCTCGTTTCGCCGCGCCATGCGCCAGGCCATGAGCGCGGCCATGCGCGCCGGGGCCGAGGGCATTCGGCTGCGCGTAGCTGGGCGCCTGGGGGGGGCCGAGATGGGCCGCGTAGAGGAGTATCTCGAAGGCCGCGTCCCGCTGCACACCCTCCGCGCGGACATCGACTTTGCCAAAGCCACAGCGCTGACGATTTACGGCACCATCGGGGTGAAGGCCTGGATCTACCGGGGCGAAATCCTGGGCACGCCCGACCTGAGCCCCAACGTGCAGGCCCAGCAGCGGCAGCAAATGAAGCAGCCCCCGCCTCGCCGCCGCAATCAGTAGCGCCTTCGGCGCGGTTTTGCGTTGCGGGTTTGAAGGTTTCGAGTTAAAGTCTTCACCACCCGCTGCGCGAGAGCACCCGAAACCCCCAACCCCTAACCCGAAACCGCTCATGCTCGAGCCAAGCCGTCTCAAACACCGCAAGCAGCAGCGCGGGCGCCTCAAGGGCAACGCCAGCCGGGGCACGCGCATCAGCTTCGGCGATTTCGGAATCAAGGCGCTCGAGAAGGGACGCCTCAGCAGCCGCCAGATCGAGGCGGCGCGTGTGGCGGCCAACCGCAAGCTTGAGCGCGCCGGCAAGGTCTGGGTTCGCATCTTCCCGGACAAGCCCGTCACCCAGAAGCCCGCCGAGACGCGCATGGGCAAGGGCAAAGGCTCGCCGGAGTTCTTTGTGGCGCCGGTCAAGCCGGGCCGCATGATCTTCGAGGTTGGCGGGGGGGCGCCGAAAGATCTGGCGCAAGAAGCGCTCCGCCTCGCGCGCCACAAGTTGCCGATCAAGACCAAGTTCGTCGAGCGTCCCAGCTACGACGCCGAAGGCGAAGGCAAGTAGCAATAGCGCCTTCGGCGCCGTTGCGAGTTGAAGGTTTCGCGTTGAAACCGTCACTCGCCGCAAGAGCACTCCAAACCCAACCTTGCAGCCGCGAAGCCATGCAGCCCGACGACATCCGCTCGCTCAGCATTGAGGAAATCGACGAGCGCCTGCGCGAGGAGCAGGAAGATCTCGAACAACTGCGTTTCGAGCACGCCATCGCGCAGTTGCCCAACCCAATGATTCTCAAGAAGAAGCGCCGCACCATCGCGCGCCTCAAGACGATCCGCACCGAGAAGCAAAACACCGGAGCGGTGGCGTAGCGATAAAGACGCGAGAGCGCCGAGATCCGAAGACTGACCACTGAAGACTGACCACTGAAAAACGGACTCCTCCCGACATGGCAGAGCAAGAAGAGCAAACGCCCCAGACTGACCCCGAAGCGCAGGCGCAAGCCGAAGACGCGCAGGCCGAAGACGCAGGCGAAGCCCCCGCCGGCGAGGAAGCAACCGCGCCGGAAGAGAACGGCGATCTCGATGTGGCCGAGGAAGGGGCCGGCGTCGTCGCCGAGCAGGCCGCCGTCGATGAAGAGGTGCTGGAGGCTGATGAAGAAAGTCGCAACCTGCGCAATGAGCGCGTCGGGGTCGTCGTGAGCGACAAGATGGAGAAGACCATCATCGTGCGTATCGAGCGCTCCAAAAAGCACCCGATGTACAAGAAGTACCTCAAGCGTTCCGCGCGCAAGATGACGCACGACGAAAACGGCGAGGCCGGCGAGGGCGACACCGTGCGCATCATGGAAACGCGCCCGATCAGCAAGCGCAAGCGGTGGCGTCTCGTCGACATCCTCGAGCGCGCGGCGTAGCCCCTTCGGCGTGCTAAACGTTTACCCTCCAAAGGTAAACGTTTCTCGTCCCGAAGAGAAACCTCCAACGTTCAACCTTCAACCGGTACAATGATTCAGCAAGAGTCTCGCCTGAGCGTAGCCGACAACAGCGGGGCGCGCGAGGTGATGTGCATTCGCGTCATGGGCGGCAGCGGCACGCGCTACGCCGGTGTGGGCGACAAAATCATGGTTTCCGTCAAGAAAGCGATTCCCGACGGCACGCTCAAGAAGGGCGACGTGAGCCCGGCGGTGGTCGTGCGCGCGCAGAAGGAGCACCGCCGCTCCGACGGCTCCTACATTCGCTTCGACGAAAACGCCGCCGTGTTGCTGAACCCGCAGGATGAGCCGGTGGGCACGCGCATCTTTGGTCCCATCGCGCGCGAGCTGCGCGAGCAACGCTTCATGCGCATCGTTTCCCTCGCTCCGGAAGTCTTGTGATTTCCGATTGGCAAACGAGCCGCAGGCGACTAACGGGGTGAAACGTAGTAAATGACGATTGCCGATTAGCAGCCATTCGAAAATCGAAAATCGAAAATGCCTAAGCTTCACGTCAGAGAAGGCGACGACGTGCGCGTCATCGCGGGCAACTACCGAGACGTCGAAGGGCGCATCCTGAAGGTGTTTCCCGACGACGAGCGCGTGATTGTCGAAGGCGTCAACGTGCGCGTGCATCACATGCAGCCGTCGCAGCAAAACCCCGACGGCGGGCGCATCGAAAAGGAAGTGCCCATTCACGTCTCGAACGTCATGCCTATCGACTCGAACGGCGACACCACCCGCGTGGGCCGCAAGCGCGTGGAGGACCCCGACACCGGCAAAGGCCGCTGGGTGCGCTACGCCAAGACCACCGGCGAAGAACTGGACGTTTGAGTGGAGGGGGGTTGGCAGCACGGGAAAAATCACAGAGCGAAAGCGTTGCCGAGCAGCAACGCAGTTGCGTTCCGGTCGCGCGCGCTGCTGCCAGCGGCCTTCTTCCCCGCCCGCTCCCCCGCGCTCAATGAATCGTCCGGTAAGCGGGCTGCCAGCCGGAACCGACGCCCGCCCGTGACCTTTACCATCTTCTGCACTGCCGCTTTTGCGGGCGCGTGCGCTCTGCGCCGACGCCCGTTCCGGTCCCTCCGACCGACGACCGCACCGAAGACCGCACCATGGCCGAGCAAAACGGAACGACCGCCCGACTGAAAACGCGCTACCGCGACGAGGTCGTGCCGGCGCTCAAAGACGAGTTCGGCTACGACAACGACATGGAAGTGCCGCGCCTCGAGAAAGTCGTCATCAACAAAGGCGTTGGCGACGCGCCGGAGAACCAGAAGCTCCTCGACGACGCCGTCGACGAGCTGCGCAAAATCACCGGGCAGCATCCCTCGATCACGCGCGCCAAAAAGAGCGTCGCCAGCTTCGACATTCGCAAGGGCGACGCCGTGGGCGCAAAGGTGACGCTCCGCGACACGCGCATGTACGAGTTCTTCGACCGCCTCGTCACGCTCGCCCTCCCGCGCCAGCGCGACTTTCAGGGCGTGCCCGACCGCTCCTTCGACGGACGCGGCAACTACACGCTGGGCCTGCCCGAGCAGATCATCTTCCCGGAGATCGACGTGGATCGGACCGACCGCATCCACGGGATGGACGTCGCCTTCGTCACTACTGCCGAGACGGACGAAGAGTCCTACGAGCTTCTGAAGGCGCTGGGGATGCCGTTCGTGCGCCGCGAGGAAGGCGAGGATGAAGCCGCTGCCGAGGAGGAGCGCGAACGCGCCGAACGCGAGGCCGCCCTGCAGGCGGCCCGCGAGGAGACCGATCTGTTTGAGGAGGAGGAAGAAGAAGAGCCGGAGTCCCCCGAGGCCTCCGGGGAAGGGGAAGAGGCCGAGGGCGAAGAAGAAGACGCCGCACAGGCCGAAGCGTAACTCCAAACCTGTAACCGCACCAGCTATGGCCAAGAAAAGCCAGATCGCTCGCCAGAAAAAGCGCCGCCGCATGTACGAGAAGTACAAAGACGAGCGGCGCCGCCTCAAGGAAGAAGGCAAGTGGGTGGAGCTTCAGAAGCTCCCGCGCAACTCCAGCCCCACGCGCCTGAACAACCGTTGCCCCATCAGCGGTCGCACGCGCGGCTACATGCGCGACTTCGGCGTCAGCCGCATCGTCTTCCGTGAGATGGCGCTCGAAGGCAAGATTCCCGGCGTCCGCAAGGCCAGCTGGTGAGGTCACTTTCGATTTCCGATTGTCGATTGGCGAATGTCTGCGGACCGCTTCCAATCGCCAATCGCCATTCGTCAATCACACAATCGCAATGAGTGCCGTAACCGATCCTGTGGCCGACTTTCTGGCCCGCCTGCGCAACGCCCAGGCGGCGGGGCACCGCTACGCCGACGTGCCCGCCTCCAAGCTCAAGCGCGCGATGACGCAGATCCTGCTCGAAAAGGGCTTCGTCAAAAACTACCTCAACGTCGAGGACGGCAAGCAGGGGTTCCTGCGCATCTTTCTCAAGTACGACGAAAACGAGGAGCCGGTCATCCGGATGCTTGAGCGCATCTCCAAGCCGGGCCTGCGCGAGTACGCCGGGGCCGACGAATTGCCGCGCGTCAAAAACGGCCTCGGCATTGCCATCATCTCTACCTCGCGCGGTGTGATGAGCGACAAGGAAGCCCGCCGCGTCGGCGTCGGCGGCGAAGTCGTGGCGCACGTATTTTGAGCGTTGCGTGATTCGTGGTTCGTGATTCATGTTGCGTGAGGGAACGGGGGCGTTTGTCATCAGTCAGCAACGCGCTGGCGTAGAAGAAACTTTTCAACCTTCAACTTTCAACCCGCAACGCGCCATGGCTCGCATGGGCAACACGCCCGTTCCCATTGCCGACGAGGTCACCGTAGACGTGACCTCTGACAACACGGTGACGGTGAACGGCCCGAAAGGCGAACTCGACCTTCAGGTGGACGATGACCTCACCGTGGAGGCCGATGACGAGCAGGTCGTGCTCCACCGCGCCTCCGAAGCGCAGCGCGAGCGCGAGCGTCACGGCCTCTACCGGTCGCTCCTGACGAACGTGATGGTCGGCGTCACCGAAGGCTACACGAAAGAGTTGGAGATTCGCGGCATCGGCTACCGGGCCAGCGTGGATTCCGACGGCGTGCTCGAATTGGCGCTGGGCTTTTCGCACCCCATCTTTTTCGTGCCGCCGGAGGGGATCGAGTTTTCGACGCGCACCGAGCGTGGCAACAATCCGGTCGTCGTGGTCGACGGCATCGACAAGCAGCTCGTCGGGCAGGTCGCCGCGAAGATACGCAGCCTGCGCCCGCCGGAGCCGTACAAGGGCAAAGGCGTGCGCTACGTCGGCGAACACGTCGAGCGCAAGGCCGGCAAGACCGCCGCGCGGTGATTGAGCTATCGGCTGTCAGCGGTCAGCTGTCAGCTTTTTTCTTGCTACCCAAACGTTTTCACTCGAAACGCCGAGCGCTGACTGCAGAACGCCAACACGCCATGCCGAAAAGTAGCAAACAAGAGCGTCGCCACCGCGTGCACCGGGGCCTGCGCAAAGACATCAACGGCACGTCGGCCCGGCCGCGTCTGTCGGTCTACCGCTCCAACAAGCACATCTACGCGCAGCTCATCGACGACATCGCCGCGCACACGATGGCGGCGGCCTCCAGCCGCGAGGACGGTGTAGCCGAGGAAGACACGCGCACTGAGCAGAGCCACGCCGTGGGCGAACTGCTGGCCGAGCGCGCGCAGGAGGAAGGCATCGGCCAGGTCGTCTTCGACCGCAGCGGTTACCCGTACCACGGCCGCGTCAAGGCCCTCGCCGAGGGAGCGCGCGAAGCCGGGCTGACGTTTTAGTGTTGCGTATTGCGTACAACGTGAAACGTAAAACGTGAGGTTGCCTCGGGCGTCCGTTCCCGGCGGCAACGCTCGCGGACAGAAAAACTTTCAACGTTCAACCTGCAACCTTACACCGAGATGGCACGCAATAACCGAGGAGGCGGCGGAAAAAACTGGGTGGACAACCTGGTGGCCGTCAACCGCGTTTCGAAGGTCGTCAAGGGCGGCCGGCGCTTTTCATTCAACACCGTCGTCGTCGTTGGCGACAAAAACGGCCTCGTGGGAGCGGGGCTGGGCAAGGCCAACGACGTCTCCGGCGCGATCTCGAAGGGCAACGACGACGCGAAGAAAAACGTGATTCGCGTTCCGCTCGACGAGGGCACGATCCCGCACGAAGTGACCGGCCAGCAGGACAGCGGCAAGGTCGTCCTGCGCCCGGCCTCGCCGGGAACGGGCGTCATCGCGGGCGGCGGCGTG
This sequence comes from Bacteroidetes bacterium SW_4_67_19, assembly GCA_003023275.1. Classification (GTDB taxonomy): domain Bacteria; phylum Bacteroidota; class Rhodothermia; order Rhodothermales; family Salinibacteraceae; genus QS-8-64-10. The sequence continues at coordinate 18,384 of PXTX01000041.1, read as the reverse complement.
CGGGCGGTGCTGGAGTGCGTGGGCCTGACCGACGTGCTTTCCAAAAGCATCGGGACGAGCAACCCACACAACCAGGTCGGCGCCACCATCGACGCGCTCTCGCAGCTCGAAGACCCTTCCGAGGTGGCCAAGCGCCGCGGCGTGCCGCTGAAAAAGGTGTTTGAAGGGTAGTTCGTCCGCTCGCCATGGGCTCGCTCGTTCGTGGGTCGTCCGTTCGCTTCGCTCACTTGTTCGTGGGTCGTTTTCTTCGGGCGAGCGGCGTTGCGATTGAATGGGGCTCCACTCGTTTGAAAAGTGAGTGCCGGACTGCTTCTTTTGCTGCTGGCGGTGGCTTTGAAGGCTGGCTTTTCCCTTCGAGGCCAGAAAAACTTTCAAACTTTCAACGTTCAACCGTAAACCGCGCGAAGCGCAATGGACCTCTCCAACCTCACGCCTGCCGAAGGAGCCACGCACGCCGACCGCCGCAAGGGCCGGGGCGCAGGGTCCGGGACGGGCGGGCACAGCTCCACGAAGGGCACGAAAGGGCAGAAAAGCCGCAGCGGTTCGCACAAGCTTCCGCTCTGGTTCGAAGGGGGGCAGATGCCGCTCTACCGTCGCCTGCCGAAGTACGGGTTCACCAGTCCCTTTCGCCAAGAAAACCACATCGTCAACGTGGGGCGTCTGGCGATCATGATCGCCGACGGACGCCTCGACGCGGGGGACGAGATCACGCCGGAGACGCTCGCAGGCGCCGGGGCCGTGCGCAAGCCCGAGCGCGTTAAAATTCTGGGCGACGGTGAGATCGACGAAGCGCTCGACGTGTCGGCGCACGCTTTTTCCGATTCGGCAAAGGAAAAAATAGAAGCCGCCGGCGGGAGCACCACGGTGCTGTAGTGTTATGGTGTTCGAGTGCTGACGTGCTTGTTCGCCTGCGCCGCCTCGCTCTCCCACCGTAATATTTCAACACCAGAACACCTCAACACCGAAACATGGCCGGACTGGCAGAGAGCGTTCGCAACATCTGGCAGGTCGAGGAGCTGCGCGACCGCATCCTCTACACGCTGGGCTTGCTGGCGATCTACCGCTTCGGCACGTACGTGACGCTGCCGGGCGTGGACGCCAATGCGCTGGCGGCAGCGGGCGGGGCGACCGGAGGCAGCGGCATTCTCGGCTTTCTCGACATGTTCGTCGGCGGGGCCTTCAGCCAGGCGGGCATCTTCGCGCTGGGCATCATGCCCTACATTACCGCCTCGATTATCATCCAACTCATGGGGGCGGTGGTGCCGTACTTTCAGAAGCTCCAGCGCCAGGGCGAAGAGGGGCGCCGCAAGATTACCCAGCTCACCCGCTACGGCACGGTCGGCATCACGGCCTTGCAGTCCATTGGCTACACCATCAACTTGCAGTACGGGGCCACCGGCCAGGCCATCGTCATCAACTCGACCTTCTTCATGATCTCGACGGTGATCGTGCTGACCAGCGGCACGGTCTTCGTCATGTGGCTGGGCGAGCGCATCAGCGAAAACGGCATCGGCAACGGCATCTCGCTGGTCATTACCATCGGCATCATCGCCTTTCTGCCGCAGGGCCTGATGAACGAGTTTACGACCAACCTCAACAGCAACGTCTTTCTGCTGATTCTGGAGATGGGGATCTGGTCGCTGATCGTGTGCGGCATCGTCTTGGTCTCGCAGGGGATGCGCCGCATTCCGGTGCAGTATGCGAAGCGCGTGGTGGGGCGCAAAGTGTACGGCGGCACCACGCAGTACCTGCCGTTGCGCGTGAACGCCGCCGGCGTCATGCCGATCATCTTCGCGCAGTCGATCATGTTCATCCCGGGCACCGTGGCGACCTTTTTCCCCGACAGCCCGTGGATGCAGAGCTTCGGCGCGTTCTTCGGCGACCCCTCGGGCTGGGGCTATTCGGTGCTGTTCTTCTTCGTCTGCGTGGGCTTTACGTACTTCTACACGGCCATCTCGGTGAACCCGCAGGAAATGGCCGACACGATCAAGCGGCAGGGCGGCTTCATTCCGGGCGTCAAGCAGGGGCGGCAGACGCGCGAGTTCATCGACAACATTTTGACCAAGATCACGCTGCCGGGGTCGATCTTTCTGGGCTTCGTGGCGATTCTGCCGGCCTTCGCCATGATGGCGGGCGTCAATCAGAGCTTCGCCTACTTCTACGGCGGGACGAGTCTGCTCATTCTCGTGCAGGTGACGCTCGACACGCTCCAGCAGATCGAGAGTCACCTCTTGATGCGCCACTACGACGGCTTCATGAAAGGCAGTCGCGTGCGCGGGCGACGGGGGTGAGCGGTGTTTCGGTGTGTTCGTGTTATGGTGCCACGGTAGCTGGGCAAGAAGCCCCATAACACATCAACACCACAACACCATTTTTTCCCGAGCCGCTTTATGCGATCGATCTGGCGCACGCTTCGGCGTACCGTTGCAACCCTTCCGGGCAACCCTTTTGGCATGATCAAACTCAAGAGCCGGCGTGAAATTGACCTGATGCGCGAGAGCGCGGAGCTGGTCTCGCGTGCGCTGGCGGAAGTGGGGAGCCGCGTCGAGCCGGGGGTGACGCCGACGGAGCTGGACGCGGTTGCCGAGACGTTCATCCGGGACCACGGGGCGGAGCCGGCCTTCAAGGGGCACCGCGCCGGCGGGGGAGGAGACGCCTTTCCCGCCACGCTCTGCACCTCCGTCAACGACGCGGTCGTGCACGGCATTCCCGACGAGGAGCCGCTCCGGGAGGGCGATTTGCTATCGGTGGACTGCGGGGTGCTTTTGAACAAGTACATCGGCGACAGCGCCTACACCTTCGCCGTCGGCGAGATTTCGGAAGAAACCCGGCGGCTCTGCCGCGTGACCTACGAGGCGATGCACGAAGGCATCGAGCAGGCCGTCGGCGGCCAGACCACCGGCGACGTGGGAGCGGCGGTCGAGCGGCACTGCGCCGGGTACGGCATCGTCGAGGCGCTCTGCGGGCACGGCGTGGGGCGCGAGCTGTGGGAGGAGCCGCAGGTGCCCAATCGCGGTACGCCCGGCGACGGGGCGCCCCTGCGCGGCGGGCTGGTCATCTGCATCGAGCCGATGATCAACCGCGGCGGCGCCGACGTGACCACCGACGACGACGGCTGGACGGTGCGCACCGCCGACGGCAGCACCTCGGCGCACTACGAGCACATGGTGGCCGTGCGTTCCGAGGCAAGCTCCGACGAAGGCGGGAAACCTGAAATCTTGAGCACGTTCGAGCCTATCGAGCAAGCCCTCTCCGCTCCGCCGCCGTACCGCGTTGCCGGCGAGCCGGCGGCGGCCTGAAGCGCGGTCTGCTGTCCCTTTTTCTGCGAAGCTTTTTTCGAAAAACGTCCTCTTTTCCGCCTCTTATGGCCAAAGAAGAAGCCATTGAGCAAGACGGCGAAGTGATCGAAGCGCTTCCCAACGCGCAGTTCCGCGTGCGTCTGGAGAACGACCACGAAATCCTCGGTCTGCTCTCCGGCAAGATGCGCATGAACTACATCAAGATCCTGCCGGGCGACCGCGTCAAGGTCGAGATGTCGCCGTACGACCTTTCGAAAGGACGCATCGTGTACCGCTACAAGTGAACGCCCAGACGGAAACGGACCCGCGTTCGGGAGCCCCTTTGCTCGAGCCGTGCCCGTTGAAAAAACGGATAATCTTCCGCCGTACGCCGAGTGGGGGGCCGCGCGCCGTCCGCGCCGAAGAACAAGCGGTCAACGGGGGCGTTCCACGAGACTGCGGTTGGCCGAACGAAGGCCACGCCCGGCGCGGCGTCCGCGAGTCGTTCGGGCAAGGAGCCGAACGGCAGCTTCGCCGGCGCGCGTTCGACGCCCGCTTTTTCCTTTCTGGACGGCCTCTCACCTGGGCCGAGCGATTGGCTTCCCGAGTGATTTTCTACTAACCAACTGTCGTTCCCTTATGCCCCGCATTTCCGGCGTCGACGTGCCGAACCACAAACGCGGCGTGATTGCCCTGACCGAGATCTACGGCATCGGGCAGTCGCGCGCGCAAAACATTCTCGAAGAGCTGGACGTGAACCCGGATCTGCGCCCGCGCGAGTGGGACGAGGCGCAGACGCGGAAGGTCCGCCGCACCATCGAGGACGACTACACCGTCGAGGGCCAGCTGCGCACCGAGGAACAGATGAACATCAAGCGCTTGATGGACATCGGTTGCTACCGGGGGGTGCGCCACCGCAAGGGCTTGCCCGTTCGCGGCCAGCGCACGCGCACCAATGCCCGCACCCGCAAGGGCAAGAGAAAGACCGTCGCGGGCAAAAAGCGCACCGTAACGAATAAATAGTTCGTCAGTTGTCAGTCGTCAGTTTGTTGGTTTAAAAGGCCGATCGCTGAAACCTGACAACCGTCCACCGAAAATTGATAACTGAAAACCAAAAACAGACATGGCAGACGAAGGCAAAGGCAAAGAGCGCGGCAAGCGCGTGCGCGAGAAAAACATCGTCGTCGAGCAGAACGGCGAGGCGCACATCAAGGCCAGTTTCAACAACATCATCGTCACGCTCACCGACCAGTACGGCAACACGGTGTCGTGGTCGAGCGCGGGGAAGATGGGCTTCAAGGGCACGCGCAAGAACACGCCCTACGCCGCGCAGGTAGCCGGGCGCGACGCGGCGAAGGAGGCCTACGACCTGGGGATGCGGCGCGTGGACGTGTACATCAAAGGCCCCGGCTCGGGACGCGAGAGCGCCATCCGCGCCCTCTCGGCCGAGGGGATGGACGTGGCCACGATCCGCGACGTGACGCCGCTGCCGCACAACGGCTGCCGCCCCCCCAAAAAACGGCGGGTGTAGCAAAACAGTCGTCAGGGGTCGGTTTTCGGTTCCCGTATCGCGATGGGGACCAACCGTCCACCACCAGAAACTGAATACGGAAAACCGAATACCGAAAACGAAACATGGCACGCTACCGAGGACCCAAGCAGAAAGTCGCCCGTCGCTTCAAGGAGCCGATCTACGGCCCGTCGAAGGCGCTGGAGCGCAAGCCCTACCCCCCCGGCCAGCACGGCCAGCGCCGGCGCCGGCGCGAGAGCGAGTACGCCCAGCAGCTCAAGGAGAAACAGAAGGCGAAGTACACCTACGGCCTGCTGGAGAAGCAATTCCGCAACCTCTTCGACAAGGCCGCCGGCAAGCGCGGCGTCACCGGCGAGAACCTGCTCACGTTTCTCGAGTCGCGGCTCGACAACACCGTCTACCGCATGGGCTTTGCGCGCACGCGGCGTCAGGCGCGCCAGTTCGTCACCCACGGACACATTCTCGTCAACGAGCGCCGCTCCGACCGGCCCTCTCACGAGATGCGTCCCGGCGACATGGTGGAGGTGCGCCCGAAGAGCCGCCGCCTGGAGGTCTTTCGCGAAAACGCCGAGCGTAACCGCCGCACCTTCCCGTGGCTCGAAACCGACCGCCGCGACATGAAGGGCAAGTTCGTCGAGATGCCCACGCGCCAGGACATTCCCGAAAACATCCGCGAGCAACTCATCGTGGAGCTGTACTCGAAGTAGCGCGTCGGTTTTTTGGTTTTCGGGGCCCAGCCCGTTTCGGTTTTTCGTAGTCAGTGAGCAGCAGGCGCGGGCCAGTCGCCCGTTGTTCACCCGTTCCTTTTCCCATCGCAATCCGCCGCTTCTATGAACACCAATCATGGACTGCAAATGCCGGAAGGCGTGCAGGTGGAAGACGCCTCCGAGACCTTTGGGCGTTTCGAGATCGAGCCGCTCGAACGCGGCTACGGCGTCACCATCGGCAACGCGCTGCGGCGCGTGCTGCTCTCCTCGCTTCGGGGCGTGGCCATTACCGCGCTCAAGATCGACGGCGTGCAGCACGAGTTCTCGACCGTGCCGGGCGTGACCGAGGACGTCTCCGACATCATCCTCAACCTCAAGGGCGTGCGCTTCCACACCGAGGAGCTCGACGACACGAGCGTCCACCTCGACCTGGAGGGGCCGGGCACTTGGACGGCCGCCGACATCGCCGAGGCGACCGCCGACTACGAAGTGCTCAACCCCGAGCATCACGTCGCCACCCTCGCCGAGGACGCCGACCTGAGCATCGACCTGCGCCTGGGGCGCGGGCGCGGCTACGTCGACGCCGAAGAAAACGAGCACGACGACGACCCCATCGGCGTCATCGCCATCGACTCGATCTTCACGCCCATCCTGAGCGTCAATTACAACGTGACGCCCACGCGCGTGGGGCAGAAGATCGCCTACGAGAAGCTCGAGGTCGAGATCGAAACCGACGGCTCGATCAGCGCCGAGGACGCGCTGACGCAGGCGGCGGCCATCCTGCGCGACCACATCGGCCTCTTCGTCGAGCTCGAAGGCGAGCCGGAGCCGGAGCCGGAGGAAGAAGAAGTCGACGCCGAGGTGCAGCGCATCCGCGAACTGCTGGCGCAGCCGGTCGACGAGCTGGACCTCTCGGTGCGCTCGCACAACTGCCTCAAGGCGGCCTCGATCAAAAACATCGGCGACCTGGTGCGGCGCGAGGAAAACGAAATGCTCAAGTTCCGCAACTTCGGCAAGAAGTCGCTTCAGGAGCTGATCGAAGTGCTCGACGACCGCGGCCTCCAGTTCGGCATGGACGTCGAGAAGTACGTCGAAGAGCAAGCGTCGGCGTAGCGACGCCGTTGAACGTTAAATGGTCAAGGTTGAACGTTTTTCGGCTTGAACCCTGCTTTTCTAAACGACAAACGTTCGACTTTCGCCCCGACCGGAGGAAGGAAGTACTCTTGGGGTGCCACCTTCAAACCGTAAACCGACCCGATGCGACACCAGAAGAAAGGCCACAAGCTGGAGCGTTCGCCCGCGCACCGCAAGCGCACGTTGCAGGCCATGTCCCGCGCGCTGATCGAGAAGAAGCGCATCCAGACGACCGTGCCGAAGGCCAAGGCGCTGCGCCCCTTCGTCGAGCCGCTCATCACGCGCGCCAAAGAAGACACCACGCACAACCGGCGCCAGGTCTTCCGCCACCTGCAGGACAAAGGCGCCGTGCGCGAGCTCTTCGACGAGGTGGCCGTGGAGGTGGGCGACCGCCCCGGCGGCTACACGCGCGTCATCAAGCTGGGCCGCCGGACCGGCGACGGAGCCGAGCGCGCGATGATCGAGCTGGTCGACTACAACGACGTGCAGCCCCGGACCGGTAGCGACCGCAAGCGCACGCGCCGAGGCGGCGGGTCCTCGAGCCGCAGCCGCTCGACGCCCGCCGGTCCGCAGCCCGGCAGTGCAGAGCCGCCCCAGCAGGAAGAACCCGACGCTGACGAGGCGACCACCGCCGAGGGGGACGCGCAGCCGCACGGCGCCGGGCAAGAAGGCTCGTCGGGCGCGCCGGAAACCTCGACCACCGAGACGACCGACCAGCAGGAGTCGCTGGGGGGCGAAGAAAAGGCCGCCGTCGAGGCCCCCGTGCCCGAAGAGCAAAAGGAGCCGGTGCCCGACCGCACCGAGACAAAAGACGAAGCGGCCGCTGCGGACGAGGTCGCCGACACGGGCCCGGAAGCGGAGGAGCCGCCGACGGGGGAAGAAGACACGGACGGGGACGAACCGGAAGACGAAGCGAAATCCTGAGCCGCTTCGCGTCGAGCAAAACCGCCATTCGGAAGCGTAAGGGCACGATACATCGTGCCCGGAAACGCCCTGCCGGAGCGATCCGGTGGGGCGTTCGCGTTTCTGCGGGCGAGGGCAGCGGCGGGAACGGAGCGCAGCGCGGGGCGGCTCGACGGCTTCGCGCTGCCGGTCGCGTCGCTCTTTGATGCGTGAGTAGGAGCCAGGTTTTCATTCGTGCTGCCTTGCATCTGTGCGTCCGCTTTGGCGACCTTGTTGCAGATGAGCGCTTAAAGATCGTTCTCATCGCCGTGCTCCGCATCACGACCACCCGCGCGCTCCGTCTCGCTGCCGCGCTGTTGCTGCTCGTTGCCGCGCTGGGGCCGAGCCGCGCTCACGCCCAGTCTCGCGCGAACGACGCCGCGACGCTCGCGTCCCCCCCG
>PXTX01000041.1:0-10231 GCA_003023275.1 Bacteroidetes bacterium SW_4_67_19 | reverse complement strand
CGCTACCCTGCGGCGCGTGGAGGACGGAGCGACGGCAGCGCGCGGCGCCGGGGCGCGATGATGTCGGAGTGCGAAGACCGCTTGCGCGGTCGTGGAGAGCAGCCTCCCGTTTCACGCAACAGCGCATCGCCATGAGCAACACCCGTCCCAACCTCACCGAGGCCGCCATCCGGGAACGCACCGCCGGCGGCTCCTTCGAGCGCGGCGAGCGCTACTTCGAGAACGACGCCGTGCAGCACGTGACCGTGCACCCGGACGACGGCGAGCTGGAGGCGCAGGTGCAGGGCTCCGAGACGCTGCCGTACACCGTCACCGTCGCATACACCGACGACGGCGGCGTCGAGGAGGCCGAGTGCACCTGCCCGTACCACGCCGGGAGCTGGTGCAAGCACATCGTCGCCGCCCTGCTGGCGCACCTGCGGGACGCACGGCAGCAGGAAACGAGCCGCCTCGCATCGCTGCTCGACGGCATGGACCGCGACCAGCTCGCTTCGCTGGTCAAGCGCCTCGCCGCACGAGACCCGCGCGTGGTGGAGTGGCTCGAAGAAGAGCGCGGCGCGTGACGACAGAAGGAACCGAGCGTTGCGTCGGAAAACAACGTTCGGCCTCGAGGAACGTGTACGTGTTTAGCTCGGGTCAAAAACACCCGTAGGCAGACGTTCCATTGGCGCGTCTCTACCGGTTCAACATGATTGGCGTACCCAGAACAAAACGTTGGTGTTAACAAATGTCTACGCTAAGCAGATACGTGGGGGAGTCCTACATGGGGGTGGAAGGGCGTTTGCTGGTCGTCGGCGCCGCCCTGCTGCTGCTGTTGCTGCTGGCGCCGCTTGCCGCCCAGGCGCAACCCGACGACGCCGAACGCCAACCCGACGACGCCGAACGCCTGGAGGCCCCGCACCGCTTGCGCGTCGAGTACCGCGCCGCCCCGCTGGGCATCGACGTAAAAAAACCGCGTCTCTCGTGGGTCGTCGGCGACACGACGCGCGGCGCAATGCAATCGAGTTACCAAATTCAAGTTGCCAGCAGTCCCGAGCGCCTCACCCGGGGAAACGCCGACGTGTGGGACAGCGGCAAAACCAGGAGCGGCCAGTCCGTGCACGTCGTCTACGACGGGCCACCGCTCGAAAGCCGCGAGCGCTACTGGTGGCGCGTGCGCACGGCGCGGCGCAGTGGATCGAGCCGCCGTGGACGCCGGACTCCACCGCGCCGCAGCCGAGCCCGACGATGCGCACCGAGTTTACCCTCGACGCCGAGGCGCACGGCGGCATCGAGCGGGCGCGCCTCTACGCCACCGCGCACGGCCTCTACGCGATGCACCTCAACGGCCGGCGCGTCAGCCGCCAGCTCTTCACCCCCGGCTGGACGAGCTACCACCAGCGCCTCCCGTACCAGACCTTCGACGTGACCGACCGGCTCGAGGCGGGCCGCAATGCCCTCGGCGCCGTGCTGGGCGACGGCTGGTATCGCGGCTACATCGGCTTCGGCCCCAGCCGCAACGTCTACGGCGCGCGGCTGGCGCTCCTGGCGCAGCTGCGCGTCACGTACGCCGACGGGACGACCCGCACCGTCGCCACCGGCCCGGGCTGGCGCGCCACCCGCGACGGCCCCATCCGCCGCTCGGACATCTACCTCGGCGAGACCTACGACGCGCGACGCGAACGAGACGGCTGGAGTACGCCCGGCTACGCGGGCGCCGGCGGCTGGCAGCCCGTGCGCCCCGCCGATCACGCGAAGGACGGGCTCGTCGCCCCCGCCGACCCGCCCGTGCGCCGCATCCAAACCCTCGAGCCGGTGCGCATCTTCGAGACGCCCGACGGCACCACCGTCGCCGACCTGGGGCAAAACATGGTCGGCTGGGTGCGGCTGAAAGCGGAGGGCGCCCCCGGCACGACCGTGACGCTGCGCCACGCCGAGGTGCTGGATCAAGAGGGGAACCTGTACACCAAGAACCTGCGCTCCGCCGCGCAGACGGATACGCTCATCCTCGGCGACGAGCCGATCACCTACGAGCCGCACTTTACCTTTCACGGCTTCCGCTACGTCGCCGTCGAGGGCTACCCCGGCGAGTTGACGAAAGACGACCTCGAAGGCGTCGTTCTTCACTCGGACATGGGGCCGACGGGCCACTTCGAAAGCTCCAGTCCGCTGGTGAACCGGCTCCAGCACAACATCGTCTGGGGGCAGAAGGGCAACTTCCTCGACGTGCCCACCGACTGCCCGCAGCGCGACGAGCGCCTCGGCTGGACCGGGGACGCGCAGGTCTTCGCCGAGACGGCGACGTTCAACATGGGCGTGGCCGGCTTTTTCACCAAGTGGCTGCGCGACCTCGCCGCCGACCAGTACGAAAGCGGCAGCATTCCCTGGGTCGTTCCCGACGTGCTCGAGGAGGCCAACGGCGACAAGCGGGGCGGGGCCGCCGGCTGGGCCGACGCGGGCGTCATCGTGCCGTGGGTGCTGTACCGGCGCTACGGCGACACGCGCATCCTGCGCCGCCAGTACGACAGCATGAGCGACTGGGTCGCCTTCGCCCGTGAGCAAGCTCGGAAAGGCGGCAACACCTACGTCTGGAACACCGGCTGGCACTTCGGCGACTGGCTCGCCTACAGCACCGACCGCCCCGACTACCCCGGTGCTACGACCAGCAAAGACCTCGTGGCCACCGCGTATTTCGCCCGCTCGGCGCACCTGATGGCGAAGAGCGCGCGCGTGCTCGGGAAAAAAGAGGACGCCGAGCGCTACGAGCGGCTCTTCGAGCACGTCCGCCGCGCCTTTCAGCAAGAGTTCGTCACGCCGCGCGGGCGCGTCACCTCCGACACGCAGACCGCCTACGTCCTCGCGCTGGCCTTCGACCTGCTCCCCGAAGCGCAGCGCGACAAAGCCGTCCGCCGCCTTGCCGATGACGTGCGCGGCTTCCACCTCACGACCGGCTTCCTCGGCACGCCCGACCTCACGCACGTCCTCACCCGCCACGGCGAGACCGATCTGGCCTACGATCTGTTGATGCGCACCGACTACCCGTCGTGGCTGTATCCCGTCACGAAAGGCGCGACGACGATGTGGGAGCGCTGGGACGGCATCAAGCCCGACGGCTCGTTTCAGGACCCGTCGATGAACTCGTTCAACCACTACGCCTACGGCGCCGTCGGCGACTGGCTCTACGGGACGGTCGCCGGCCTCCAGCCCGCCGCGCCCGGATACGAGCGCATCCGCATTGCGCCGCGGCCCGGTGACACGCTCACTCGCGCCCGCGCCTTTTACGAGAGCATCCGCGGGCGCATCGGCTCGTCGTGGCAGCGCACCGACGGCGAGCGCTTCCGCCTGACCGTCGAGATCCCGCCCAACACGCGCGCCACCGTGCGCCTGCCGGGAGCGCTTTCGGCGGACGCCGTCGCCGAGAGCGGGCAGCCGCTACGGGAGGCGGAGGGCCTGTCAAACATCGAGCCGGCCGACAGCAGCCTCACGCTCGACGCCGGCGCGGGGCGCTACGTCTTTTCCTACCCGGCGGACGGCCTCGCGCCGATGCCGAAAACCCGCGCGCCGGACACGCTGAACGCCGGCAGCAAGGTGGCTGCGCTGCTGGCCGATCCCGACGCCCGCGCCGCCTTGCGCGAGCACCTGCCCGAGCTGATGCGCTCGCCGTGGCTGAGCCAGGTGATGGCGTTCTCGCTGCGGCGCGCGGTGCGGATGGTCCCGCTTTCGGTGCCCAAAGAACGCCTGCGCGCTGTCGAAGAGGCGCTGCAAGAGCGCTGACGATACCGCTAAGCGAAGCATCCGCCTCGCTTCCGTACGGCCACGAGCAGATCCGCACGCCGAACCTCGACGCGCTGGCTGACGGCGGCGTGCGTTTTGACCGCGCCTACGCCAACGCGCCCGTCTGCACACCGTCGCGCCAGTCGTTGTTGACGGGGCGCCTGCCGCACGCCACCGGCGTGACGCTCCTGGGCACGCCCCCGGCCGACCGCACCACCACGATGGCCGACGGGCTGGGCGCGCGCGGCCTCGGCGCAAAAGCGCCCCCTCCGCGAAACGTAGGGGCACGATCCATCGTGCCCTAAAGGGAACGCCTCGGTAAACACGTCCTCCAAAAACGAAGCCCGAAAACTCCCGCAATGACGATCCCCACGCCGGCGACGGCACGAACGGTCGCGCTTTTCTGCCTCGCCGGAGCGTTGCTGATCGGGGGGCCGCTTCGTGCGCGGGCGCATTCCTCCTCCGGCCCGTCCGACGAACGCCTGGAGGCTCCGCACCGCCTGCGCTGCGAATACCGCGAGGCCCCGCTGGGCATGGACGTAAAAAAACCGCGTCTCTCGTGGGCCGTCGGCGACACGAGCCGCGGCGCGATGCAGAGCGCCTACCAGATTCAGGTCGCCGGCAGTCCGAAGCCGCTCGCCAATGGCGAGGCCGACGTGTGGGACTCCGGCAAAGTCGAGAGCGACCAGTCGATTCAGGTGCCCTACGACGGCCCGGCCCTCCAGAGCGGCGAGCGCTACTGGTGGCGCGTGCGCACGTGGAATGAAGAAGGGGATGCCTCGGCGTGGAGCGACGCGCGCTGGTGGGAAATGGGCCTGCTCGAGGAAAGCGACTGGCAGGCCAACTGGATATCCAGCCCCGAGCCGCTCCCGCAGCGGCCGGAGCAGTTTTACGAAGACGACCCCGCGCCGCTCTTTCGCAAAGGGTTTTCGCTGGAAAAGCAGCCCGAGCGTGCGCGCCTTTACGTCAGTGGACTGGGCTACTACGAAGCGCGCCTCAACGGCGAGAAGGTGGGCGAGCGCGTCCTCGATCCCGGCTGGACGAGCTACGACCACCGCACCTACTACAGCACCTACGACGTGACGGGGCAGCTGCGCGAAGGCGACAACGCCCTCGGCGTCATGCTGGGCAACGGCTGGTACAACCCGCGCCCGCTTCAGCTTTTCGGCCAGTACAACCTGCGCGATCACCTCACGGTGGGGCGCCCGCGCCTGATCGCGCAGCTCGTCGTCGACTACGCCGACGGCACGCGCGAGGTGATAGCCTCCGGCGAGGACTGGCAGGTGGGCGAGGGGCCCATCGTGCGCAACGGCGTCTACCTGGGCGAGCACTACGACGCGCGCAAAGAGCAGCCCGGCTGGGCCCGCCCCGGCTTCGAGGCCGAAGGCTGGAACGACGCCGTCCGCGCGGAAGCGACGGCACAGCATCTCGCGTGGCAGCCGCAGCCCGCGATCAAGGTGACGAAGCGCCTCGAACCGACGTCCGTCACCGAGGTGCGGCCCGACACGTTCGTCGTGGACTTCGGGCAGAACTTCGCCGGCTGGGTGAAGATGCGCGCCCCGGGCGGGCCGCGTGGCACGAGGATCAAGCTGTTTTACGGAGAACTGTTGCACACCGACGGTGCGAAAGAGGGCCTCGTGAATGGTTTCACGTCGGTGGCCGGGCACATCAAGGAGCGGTGGGGCCTGGACGGCGGTCCCGGTGCGCCGCCGACGGCCTGGCAGGAGGACACGTTCATCCTCGACGGTGAAGGAGCACAGACCTTCCGCCCGCACTTTACGTTTCACGGCTTCCGCTACGCGCAGGTGACCGGCTGGCCCGAAGACCAGCCTCCGCCGACGAAGGAGGACTTCACCGGCCTGCGCCTGAGCGCGGATCTGGATAAAACGGGATCGTTCGCCTCGTCGAGCGCCCTGTTTACCAAGATCCAAGAGATGACCGAGTGGACGTTTCTCTCGAACGTGTTCGGCATTCAGAGCGACTGCCCGCACCGCGAGAAGTTCGCCTACGGCGGCGACATCGTGGCTTCTGCCGAGGCGTTCCTGTTCAACTACGGGATGGGGGGATTCTACACCAAGACCGCGCGCGACTTCGCTGCCGACCAGCGCCCCAACGGGGGGATGCCCGAGACCGCGCCCTACAACGGCATCGCTGTCGAGGGCCTCGGCGGCGGGAGCGGGCCGGTCGGGTGGCAGTTGGCGCACCCCTCGGTGCAGGAAAAGATGTGGCGCTTCTACGGCGACCGTCGCCTGCTGGAGGAGCAGTACGCGGCGACGAAGCGCACCGTCGAGTTTCTGCGCGCGCGGGCCGGCGACGACGGCCTCATCGAAAAGGGCATCAGCGACCACGCCAGCGTGGACCCGAAGCCGGTGGAGCTGACCAGCGCGGCCTTTTACTACAAGCACGCCAGGCTGCTGGCCGGCTTCGCCGAACGGCTGGGCAAGGCGGATGACGCGCGGGAGTACGGGGCGCTCGCCGAGGAGATCAAGACGGCATTTCAGGAGACGTTTTTCAAGCCGCAGACCGGCGCGTTCGGCTTTCACACGCAGGCCAGTCAGCTCTTCGCGCTCGACTACGGCCTGGCGCCGCCCGAGCAGGAGCAGCAGGCCCTCGACATGCTCCTCGCCGGCATCGAGGACGTGCACGGCGGGCATCTCTCGACGGGCATCTTCGGGACGGAAATGCTCTTCGACGTGCTGCGCCGGCAGGGGCACAGCGAAGTGGCCTACGACGTGGCGACCCGGCGCGACTACCCGGGCTGGGGCAAGATGCTCGACGAAGGGGCCACGACGCTCTGGGAGTTCTGGCGCGGCGGCACGGGGCCTTCGCATAACCACCCCATGTTCGGCTCCATCAGCGAGTGGTTTTACCGCACCCTCGCCGGCATCAACCCGGCCCCCGGCGCGGTGGGCTTCGACGAAATCGTCATCGCGCCGCGCCCAGTCGGGGACCTGAAGCACGCGCGCGGACACTACGATTCGATCCGCGGCGAAATTCGCTGGACCGCGAGGCGCCGACCGTGCGCGAGAGCGGGACGGTCTTGGTGCGCGGCGGGGAAAGAGCCGGGAGCACCGAAGCGGTCGAGTTCGTGCGGATGGGCGAGCGCGGTGCGGCGGTGTTCGACGTGGGCGCGGGGCAGTACCGCTTCTCGGTGGAGTGAGCGAGCCGGGAGGCACGGGGGGGCACGTGGCACACACCGGGCGGTGTGTCCCTATCACGTACACAACACAAAAACACACGTCGACAAACCCGATGCACAGACGCACGCCCGAACGCTTCTCCCCCTCCGCCGCGTGGCTGACGGCCGCGCTGTTGCTGTGGGCGGCGCTGCAGCCGTTGGCAACGCGGGCGCAAGACGCCTCTGCTGCCGAGGAGCGGCCGAACATTCTCTTCGCCCTCGCCGACGACGTGTCCTTTCCGCACATGAGGCCGCTCGGCCCCGAGTGGATCGAGACGCCGCACGTCACCCGCGTCGCGCGCGACGGGCTGCTGTTCAACCGCGCGTACGCCCCCAACAACAAGTGCGCCCCCTCCCGCGCGGCGATTCTGACGGGGCGCAACTCCTGGCAGCTCGGGGCGGCGGCCAACCACTGGGCCTACTGGCCGGATCGGTTCGCCTCTTACGTCGAAGCGCTCGGCGCGCACGGCTACCACACCGGGCACACCGGCAAAGGCTGGGCGCCGGGCATCGCGAAAAAAGAAAACGGGGACCCACGCTACCTCGCCGGGGTGCCGTTCGAGGAGCGCACCACCGACCCGCCCACCGACGCGATGTCCGAAATCGACTACGCGGCCAACTTCCGCGCCTTCCTCGACGACGCCTCGGACGAGCAGCCGTTCGCCTTCTGGTACGGCGCCTACGAACCGCACCGGGGTTACGAGTACGGCTCGGGCATCCGAAAGGGCGGCAAACGCCGTGACGCCGTCGAGCAGGTGCTCCCGTTCTGGCCCGACACCGACTCGGTGCGCACCGACCTGCTCGACTACGCCTTCGAGATCGAATATTTCGACCGCCAGCTGGGGCGCATGATCGACCTCCTTCGGCAGCGCGGCGAACTCGACAACACGCTCGTCGTCGTCACCGCCGACAACGGGATGCCCTTCCCGCGCGTCAAGGGGCAGACCTACGAGCGGGCCGCCCACCTGCCGCTGGCGATGAGGTGGGGGAACGGAATTGAACACCCCGGGCGCGTAATCGAAGACCACGTCAGCCTCATCGACCTCGCGCCGACGTTTCTGGAGGTGGCCGGCGTAAACCGCGAGAACACGCGCATGAAGCCGGTCACTGGACGGAGCCTCGCGGGCATCTTCAACGCGGAGACGGAGGGGCAAGTCAATCCCGACCGCAACCGCGTGCTCGTCGGCAAAGAGCACCACGACGTGGGCCGGCCCGACGACGCCGGCTACCCCGCCCGCGGGATCATCACCGACGACTACTTCTACGTACGCAACTTCAAGCCCGACCGCTGGCCCGCCGGTCCGCCGCAAACCGGCTACCTCAACGTGGACGGCAGTCCCACCAAGACGGCCGTGCTCGACGCGCGCACCGATCCGGACGGGGCGCGCCGGTTCTGGGAATGGAGCTTCGGGAAGCGCCCGCCGGAGGAGCTGTACCGCATCGCCTCGGACCCGGCCAACGTCGATAACCTCGCCGACGAGCCGATGTATCGCGGGCTGAAAAAGCGACTGCGCAAGCGGCTCGTTTCCCAGCTCGAAAAGCAGGGCGACCCGCGCATAATGGGCGACGGGGACGTGTTCGAGGAATACCGCGTCGGCGGGGCGTGGCAGCGCAACTTCTATGAGCGGTACCTACGCGGCGATCTCGAAAAATCGGATGCGGGCTGGGTCAACCCTTCGGACTTCGAGCCGAACTTTTCGCCCCCGGATTCGTCGGCAGGCTCTCCGACGCCAAATTCCAACTGATACCGATTTGAGGAGATGATTTCACAACAGAACCCGTCCACTGCGACCCTCCGCATGGGAGGCGTTGCCAGAAACAGTGAATGCAGGGGGTCGCTCTTCATCACGACCACAGCCGTGCCATGAACCCGGCCCGCAACGTTTCGCCCAGCGACCTTTCCGCGGAAGGCAGGCAGCTCCTAATGGCTGGGTCCGTCCTGCTCGACAACACGGTGCTTGTCAACTTCGCCGTTGGTGGTATCGTTAAAACGTTGGAAGAGAAAGAAAATACTAATCACGCGGTCAGGTATTTTTCTGTTGGAAGCAGACAGTGCGAGCCGCAGTCTCGGCAGGCGAGCGCGCGGCCGAATGAAAACCATTCACTATCTACCTCCTACCATCTCCAGCCTTCATGCTCGAAGACCAGATCGCCGACGACCTCAAGGCCGCCATGCGCGCAAAAGACGATGCGCGCCGCCGCGCGTTGCGCTCGCTCCGCGCGGCCCTCGCCGAAAAAGCACGCACCGGTGGCGAGCTTGCCGAGGAGGACGAGAGGGAGGTCCTCCAGAAGCAGGCCAAGCAGCGCCGCGAAGCCCTTCAGCAGTACGAGGACGCCGGACGCGACGACCTTGCTGAGAAGGAGCGCGCCGAGCTGGCCGTCATCGAGGATTATCTGCCGGAGCCCCTCGGCGACGAGGAACTGGACCGCGAACTCGAAGCGATCATCGAGGAGACCGGGGCCGCGTCGATGAGCGACATGGGCCGGGTGATGGGCACCGCGATGGACCGCCTGCGGGGCCGCGCGCAGGGCGGGCGCGTCCAGAAGCACGTGAAGGCGCTCTTGTCGGATTGAAAATCGGTCGTTGAAAAATAAAAATCGATCGCGTTGCCGAGACCAGTCATAAATTCTTAATTCCCAATACGCACAGCGCGCCGGACGGGCTGAACGAACGGGGCAACCAGCTCCGATCTCTGTACTCTGCGGTGCCGGTACGCATCGAGGGCCTCATGACCAGTACTTCTACCGGAATCCGGAGAAGATCATCGCCGGGAAAATGAGTCCACCCCGGTTTCTCCTCTAATGAACGGCTTATTCGCACTATTTCCCCGCTCCCATGACCTCCTTCGTCCCGCTTCGTTCGGCAGTGCTGCTGGTGGGAGCCGTCCTCGGCCTCACCGCCACCGCCCCGACACAGGCGCAGACCCCTTCCAATCCGCACCAGCGTGCTGATACGCACGTGAGCGACAGGGAGCCGTCGCGCACCGAGCGCTCGGGCGAATCACGGTTCGACGTGGTCGTCGTCGGAGCCACGCCCGCCGGCATCGCCGCCGCCGTCAGCGCCGCGCGCTCTGGGCAACACGTGGCCCTTACCGACCGCACGCACCGCATCGGCGGGCTCACCGCGGCCGGCCTCTCCAACACCGACTTCATCAGCTTCGAGTCGCTGGACGGCCTGTGGAAGGAGTTCATGGACCGCGTCGTCGCGCACTACGAGGACGAGTACGGCAAAGACGCCAGACAGGTGCAAGAAGCCGCCCGCGGCGCGTACTACGAGCCAAAGGTTGCGCTGACGGTCTT
>PXTX01000040.1 GCA_003023275.1 Bacteroidetes bacterium SW_4_67_19 | reverse complement strand
GGGGCGACCGCCGCTCTGATGAGGCGGGCCGGCCGCACTGCGCGCCGCGAGACGGGCCGCGCTACACACCGCCCGAGCGGTCGCCGTCGAACGGGACTGCGCGTAGCGCAGCCGACGGCCACCGCCGCCGAGCGGCAGCGTTTCATAACGGTTCGTAGCAAAAGGAGCGCGGGAAACACGGACAGCGGGCGCGAGCATCGGCGCGGAGCGGCCCAGGGCGCCTTTGCAGCAAGAACGACCTGCATCAAAGGGCGGCGGGCCGGCGAGCGCGCTCGCGATTGGTGGGGAAGAAAGTGCGAAAAGAGAAACGGCCCGAAGAGCGCGCGGCGATGCGTGCCTGCGCACCGGGCCGGAAAACGTATCGGGGAACGATCCGGCGCGCGCTCTGCGGGGAAAGGGGAACCGCCGCGTGCGGCGGAGGCCGGTGGCGCACCGTTTAGTTAAACGGTCGCCCGCGAGGGATCATCGCCCGCGAGGGAACTGCGCCGGTAAAAACGAGCTAATCTTGTGAAAGGGAATCGGTGGGCGGGCCGAATTGATCCCGTTTCGTGATAACCACGCAAAGAGCACCGATGCCGGCGGGGTTTCAGTTATTTTTGAAACCTTGCATTCGTGTTCACATATCTTGTTCTGCAGGCAAACACGGTGGCCTTCCGAGAAGTAATTTGCCCAACCGATGCAGTAGACAGCGGGCCGGCTGGTTCTTATAATGGAAGGCCCCTTTCGCGCGAGGGGACGCGCCGGTCGCCTGCGTCTCGCCCGCGCCGCATCGCCTTCGTTCGCGCATAGCCCCGTTCCCCCAGATGGCTACTGAAACGGAAGAGCAAACCGGTCTGTCCAAAGATCGCGCCTCGGCCGGCGGCACCAGCGTGCACGAACCGCGCGGCGAGCGCCCGCAGGAAAATCCGGGGCGCTTCCAGCGCTACCGCGTGCACAAAGAGATGTTTGCGTGGATGCTGCACCGCTTCACCGGAATCGCGCTGGTGGGGTACCTGGCGATTCACGTCTGGGGCCTCCGGTCGATGACCAGCCGGTCGGCCTACAACGCGCTGATCGCCAAATATCACGGGCCGCTTTACGTCATCGGCGAGTTTCTGCTCTTGGGGGCGGTGATCTACCATGCGCTCAATGGCCTGCGCATCGTGCTGATCGACTTTCTGGGCTGGCACCCGCACCAGGGCAAGCTGTACTGGACGCTCGGCGCCGTGGCGGTGGCGCTCTTTGCCGTGGGGGGCTACCCGCTCCTGGCCGCGCTGATCGAGCATTTCTTCGGCGCGTAGCGCCGGTTGGTTGCAGGTGGAACGTTGTTCAGCCCGCAACCCCTGGTCTCGAAACAAAGAACTTTCAATCTTCAACTTTCAGCCGCGAAGCTCATGGCGAGCCAATACGGCAAGTCGCGTCGCTCGAACGCCGGGAACTGGTTCCTGCACCGCATCACGGGGACGTTTCTGGTGTTTCTGCTGATCACCCACTTCTGGGTGCAGCACTACGACGACACCACGCGCTCGGTCGTCGAGCAGGTCGTAACCGAAAAAGGGGAACGGCCGGAGTATTCCGAGGCGGCCCAGAAGGCGGTGCGCGCGAAGTTCGGCGCCGACGCGGAGGTGACCTCCTACGACGTGCTGATGCTGCGCCTGGCCGACCCGGTCTACGCGGTGCTCTGGAAGGGCTTCAACATTCTCTTCCTGATCGCGGCGCTGCACCACGGCTTCTACGGCCTCAACAACATTTTGACCGACTACATCCGCAACCCGCTCAATCGCAAGATCGCCACGTCGCTCTCGTGGACGGCCGCGCTGGTGCTGCTGGTGATCGGCGTCTACTCGGTGATCGTCGCCGGCTGGGGGTATGCTCCGTAGTTTTTGGTTGTCCGTTCTCGGTTGTCAGTTTACCTTTCGGCAGCCGACGACGAAAAACCGAAAACTGAATACTGAAAGCCAAAAACGAATACCATGCAATTCTCTCACGACGTCGTGATCGTCGGCGCGGGCGGCGCCGGGCTCATGTCCGCGCTCTACGCGAAGGAAGGCGGGGCGGACGTGGCCGTCGTCTCGAAGCTGCACCCGTTGCGCTCGCATACCGGTGCGGCGCAGGGCGGCATCAGCGCGGCGCTGGGCAACGAAGAAGAGGACCACTGGCTCTGGCACGCCTTCGACACGGTCAAAGGATCGGACTACCTCGGCGACCAGGACGCCATCGAGACGCTCTGCCAGGACGCGGTGCGCACCATCGTGGAACTGGAGCACTACGGCGTGCCCTTCTCGCGCAACGAGGAAGGCAAGATCTCGCAGCGCCGCTTCGGGGGGCACACGCGCAACTTCGGCGAGACGGCCGTGCGCCGCGCCTGCCACGCCGCCGACCGCACCGGCCACGCCATCCTGCACACCCTCTACGACCAGTGCACGCGCCAGAACGTGCGCTTCTACGACGAATTCCAGGTCCTCGACCTGATCATGAACGACGACGGGGAGGCCTGCGGCGTGGTCGCCTACGAAATCCTGACCGGCGAAATCCACACCTTCCACGCCAAGGTCGTCTGCTTCGCTACCGGCGGCTACGGGCGCGCCTTCAAGACGACCTCCAACGCCCACGCCGGCACCGGCGACGGCATGGCCATCATGCTGCGCCACGGGATTCCGCTGGAGGACATGGAGTTCGTGCAGTTCCATCCCACGGGCCTCTACCGGCTGGGCATCTTAATTACCGAGGGCGCGCGCGGGGAGGGCGGCATTCTGCGAAATAGCGAGGGCGAGCGCTTCATGGAGCGCTACGCGCCGACGGTCAAAGACCTCGCGCCGCGCGACCTGGTCAGCCAGTGCATCTACAAGGAGATCCGCGAGGGGCGCGGGATCGAGGGCAAAGAGCACGTCGTGCTCGACCTCACGCACGTCGACGAGGAGATTCTGGACGAAAAGCTGCCGGAGATCTCGGAGTTTTCGCGCACCTACATGGGCATCAACCCGAAGGAGCAGCCCATCCCCGTCGCGCCGACGTGCCACTACGCGATGGGCGGCATTCCCACCAACGCCGACGGCCAGGTCGAAACCGCCGAGCGCGGGACGAATGTGCCGGGCCTCTATGCGGTGGGCGAGTGCGGATGCGTGAGCGTGCATGGCGCCAACCGCCTGGGCACCAACTCGCTGATCGACCTGGTGGTCTTCGGCCGGCGGGCGGGGATGCAAATGGCCGAGGAAGCGAACAACCGCGCGCGCAAGTTCAAGCTGCCTGACGAGCCGGAAAAGCACACGCGCGACCTCTTGGACGGGCTGCTTTCCAACACCGAAGACGAAGGCGAGCCGACCGTCAACGTGCGGACGGACCTGCAGGAGACGATGATGAACAACGTCAGCGTCTTCCGCAACGACGAGACGACCTCGCGGGCCCTCGACGACCTGGCCGCGTGCCGCCGGCGCGCCCGGAACGTCGTCGTGCGCGACAAGGGCAAGCAGTTCAACACCGACCTGATGGACGCCGTCGAGATCGGCTTCATGGCCGACTACGCCGAGGCCATCGCCGCCAGCGCGAAGTACCGCACCGAGAGCCGCGGCGCCCACTCGCGCGAGGACTACCAGGAGCGCAACGACGACGACTGGCTCCACCACACCCTCTTTTACAGCGACTGCGAGGGCGACTACGAGTTCGACACCAAAAACGTCGTCATCAACCGCTTCGAGCCGAAAGAGCGGAAGTACTGATCTGGTGGATGGCTGATGGTGAATGGTAGATGGTTTTTGTCACGCTGGGGACGCCAGCAAGCGAAAAACCATCTACCATCAAGCGAACGAAGTGAGCGAACTATTCAGCGAGTGAAGCGAGCGGACCACCCACCACCCGAGGCACGCAACCCCTTCTCTGAAAAGCACAAGCGAGAAAGTACCAGCATGGAATTAACCGCCAAGATCAAGCGCTACAACCCCGAGAAGGACGACGCGCCGCACTGGGAGACCTACGAGGTGCCCGCCGAGCCGGACGACAGCGCGCTCTCGCTCTTGCTGTACGTGAAGTGGCACCTCGACGGCACGCTCACCTTCAGAAAAAGCTGCGCGCACGGCATCTGCGGCAGCGACGCGATGAAGATCAACGGCGAGAACAAACTGGCCTGCTCGGAACTGGTGCAGGACCTCGTCAGCGGCGACGGCGACACGATCAAATTCGCCCCGCTCCCGGCCGCGCCGGTCATCAAGGATCTGGTGATCGACCAGAGCCGCTTTTTCGAGAAGTACCGCGCGGTCAAGCCCTGGCTGATGACCGAGGGCCCCGCGCCGGAGCGCGAGCGCGAGCAGAGCCCCGAGGAGTTCGACATCATCGAGGACGCGACCAAGTGCATCATGTGCGGGGCCTGCACGCACGCCTGCCCCAGCACCTGGAGCGACCCGGACTACCTGGGCCCGGCGGCCATGCTGAAGGCCTACCGCTACACCTTCGACACGCGCGACGACGGGGCCGAGGAGCGTCTCCCCGTCCTCGACAGCGACAAGGGCCTGTGGAAGTGCTACACGATCTTCAACTGCAACCAGGCCTGCCCGAAGGATATCGACATCACCCGCTGGCTCTCCGCGCTGAAGCGCCGCTCGGTGACGGCCGCCTGAGGATTGGCGATTTTCGATTGGCGATTTCGATTGGTCGCCGAGGCGCGGGCGGCGCGAATTGCGCGCCTCGCGCTGCTTTTTTTGCAGCGGCGGGGGCTTTTCTTGCTGGTCCATCGCAGCTCCGGTCCGTCGGGCCAGCGAAAGCGCACGGGCGAAGGCACGGCCGGCGCAGGGAAAAAGCCCGTCGGAACGAGCAGGAGATCGAGGCTCAGCGTACGGGGGCGGCTGGTTCGAAGGAGGAATTTGCAGAAAAAGCGCGCTTCCAAAAAAAGGAAAGGGCGCGGTCGGCGTCCGGGAGAGCAGGGCTTCCGGCTTCACGGCTCACTGGGCGTGGCCACAGTCGTGTCCCTCTGCGTCGCCTCTTCGTACGCCGCGCGGCGCGTGCCGCCGTCCTGCTCGTCCCATTTGCCCAGGACGTGCGCAACGGCGCGGTGGGGCGTGCGAAAGAAATGCTCGCGTCCGAAGCGCGCCCGGAGCCCCGACCGCTTCATCGTCTCACGCACCGGCCCAATCAGCCCCGTCAAGTAGAGGGCGACGTCCTCTTCCTCCAGCGCCGCCAGGACCGACTCGAGCGCTTCGACGCCGGTCGTATCGAGGTCGTTGATGCTGCTGCCGTCCACGACCACCGCGCGAATGGGACGCCCGTTCGCGCGGCTGCGCTCCAGGATGAAGTCCTTGAACGCCTCGGCATTGACGAACGAGAAGGCCGCGTCCACGCGTAGCACGAGCAGTTCGTCAATCTGTTTGGCTTCCTCGCGCCGGTTGAGGTCGCGGAAGGCGTGCGTGCCCGCCAAGTGGCCCAGTTCGACCATGTTGGGCCGGCTCATCCGGTAGAGCACCAGCAGGATCGACGCCCCGATGCCCGACAGGAGGCCCACCTGGATGCCCACCCCCAGCGTCATCGCCGCGGTGAAGAGGGCCACGCCCCCGTCGCGGCGCTTCGTCCGAAAGAGCGCGCGCAGCTCGCCGAGGTCGATCAGCCCGGCGGCAGCCACGATGATGATGGCCGCCAGGGCGGGCATGGGCACGTAGAAAAAGAGCGGCGTCAAGACCAGCAGCGTGAGCGCGATGACGGCGGCGGTGACGACGTTGGCCAGGGGCGTGCGCGCCCCGGCCCGGTCATTGACGGCCGAGCGCGAGAAGCTGCCGCACACCGGCATTCCCTGAAAGAAGCTGCCCGCGAGGTTGTCCGCGCCGACGGCCAAAAGCTCGCCGTTGGGGCGAATCGTGTAGCCGTGCCGCTTGGCAAAGACGCGCCCGAGGGAGACCGCGCTCATGAACTGCACGAGCGTGAGGGTGAGGGCAGTGGGGAAGAGCGCCTTCACGTCGGCCCACCGCACCTGCGGGGCGCGCAATTCCGGCAGCCCCGTCGGCAGGGGGCCGATGAGTTCGACGCCGTGCGTGCCGAGGTCCCCCGCCCACACCGCGCCGGCCCCGAGGATCGCCACCACCAGCGCGCCCGGAAGCGACGGCGCCCAGCGCCGCAGGGCCAGCAGCACCGCGATGCCGGCCGCTCCCAGCGCCAGCGTCGGAAGGTGCACGGC
>PXTX01000039.1 GCA_003023275.1 Bacteroidetes bacterium SW_4_67_19 | reverse complement strand
CCAGTCGCCGGTCTTCGGAAAGCCCGAGCAAGTCGTTATGGTCGCGGACACGAGCTTCGCCAACCGCTATTCCGAGCGCGTCGTGCAGTTCTTCGACAACGTCAACGTCGGCGACGAGGCGCTGGAGTCGCTCATGGAGCCTTTCCGCCCCAACAGCGACGTGACCGACCAGATGGGCGCGGCGCGCGAGTGGATTCGCAACCACCGCCAGCTGGTGGCCAGGTGGGTGCCGCCGTCGGACTCCGTGCAGGAGGATGGCGGGGCAGCGCAGGGCAGCGCGCAGACGGCCGCGCGGTAGGAGCGCCGCCCCGCGACGGCGCCGGGGAGACGAGCAGCGACAGGCGACGCGCGTGGCCGCTGAAATGGAGAGGCGTCACCTGCCGCCGTTCGTCCGTCACAGGAGCCCCTGCTCCTTTGCAGGCGCCCCCGGTCCTTGAGGCTCGTGAAGGCGCGAACGGACGCTTCCGCTCCCCTTCTCACAGAAAGAAGGAAAGCAAAAGCGGAAGCAGCATGATGAGCAGATACAGCGTCCGCTCGTTCAGGGCCGTTCCGTCCACCGGGGCGCCGCCGAACACGCCACTGGCGCTGGCGGCCTTGCGCGTCTGCGCGGCGTGCCATTCGCGCGAAAGGGCGCGCGCCCGGTCCGTGGTTTTCGAGGGATTGCTCGGCAGCATGAGGGGGCCTCGCGAGGTTGCTCCAGAGTATTTCGTGCGAGTATGATGTATCCCGATCCAGAGTGCGGGGTCCCGTTTCGGGATCGGAGAATTCTCCGAAAACGGGAGCGCGAATGTACGGAAGACGTAACCTCTGGCCGTCGCTCGAATGCCGGAGCGCAGCAGGCGAACGCAGGGACCGGCGCGCCCTTTCGAGAAGAGCGGAAGGGTTTTCGCGCGCCGCTTCGTTCCTCACCCGAACTCACGCATGTCTCGTTCCTACACGCGGCGCGTGCTCGTGGCCGTCGGCATCGTCTTCACGCTGGGCGTCCTGCTGTACTTCCTGCAGGCGGTGGCCCACGCGCTGCTACTGGTCTTCGCCGGCTTGCTGCTGGGCGTCTTCCTCGACGGCCTTGCGCTCGTTTTGCGCCGCTACGCTCGGCTGCCGCGCGGCGTGGGGCTCGCCGTCGCCGTGCTGGGCATCGTCGGGTTCCTCGCGGGGGCCGCGTGGCTGCTGGGCCCGCGCGTGGCCGAGCAGTACAGCCAGCTCGTCGAGCGCATTCCCGGCTCCGTCGAGCAGCTTCGAGACACGCTCGCGCAGTACCGCTGGGGCAAGGTACTCCTCTCACAGCTCCCGGCCGGCGGACGGGGAGCCTCTTCCTACCTCTCCGCCGGCAACGTACTGGGGCGCGTGACGGGCGTCTTTTCCACCGCTCTGGGAATGCTCACGAATGTCCTGATCGCCATCGTGATCGGGGTGTTTCTGGCGATCAATCCGCACATCTACGCCAACGGGCTGGCCCACCTTTTCCCGAAAAAGTGGCGCGAGCGGGCGCACGAGGTATT
The DNA here is from genome assembly GCA_003023275.1 of Bacteroidetes bacterium SW_4_67_19. Lineage (GTDB taxonomy): Bacteria > Bacteroidota > Rhodothermia > Rhodothermales > Salinibacteraceae > QS-8-64-10. The sequence continues at coordinate 31,765 of PXTX01000039.1, read as the reverse complement.
CGCGGCCGAGGCGCGCGGGCTACGCTGGTGGATCGTCGGGCAGCTCTGCTCGATGGGGGTGGTCGGGATCCTGACGGGGCTGGGCCTGTGGCTCGTTGGGATGCCGCTGGTCTTCGCGCTGGGCTTCATCGCCGGGCTCTTTTCGTTCGTGCCGTACGCCGGCCCCATTGCCTCGGCGGTGCCGGGATTGCTGGTAGGGCTGACGACCCCGAGCGTGTCGGCCCTGGTGGTGGCGGGGGTGTACCTGGGCGTGCAGCTTCTGGAAAGCGTCGTCATCACCCCCCCTATCCAGCAGCGCGTCGTGTCACTGCCGCCGGCGCTGCTGGTGATCGTGCAGCTGCTGGGCGGCATCTTGGCAGGCCTGCTGGGCGTGTTGGTGGCCACGCCGTTCACGGTGGCCGTCATCATTCTGGTGCAGACGGTCTACATCGAGGACATCTTGGGCGACCACCGCGTGGAGGTGATGGGGGAATGAGCGGACGCGGGAGCGTGAGAGAAAGGGAAAACAGGAGAGACTCGTGAGCGGCTGCTCGCTACCCGTTCGGCAACGCGTTATTCCCCCCGAAGCGCCACGACCGACTGGGCCGGCAACTCGACGGTGAGGGTACGGCCGTCGAGGGTTGCCCCGTCGAAGGGAGCAGGCGTCACCGCGTCGGGGTCGTCGAAGGTGTTGTGCGCGTTCATCGCGTCGGCGGTGAGGACGCGCCCGCTCACCTCCGCCGGCGCCCCGGCCCCCTGGAGGGTCACCTCGACGGTGCGCGGCCGGTCGGGGTCGATGTTGGCAAGGGTGACGTGGGTCCGCCCGCCTTTTTTCGACGCTGAGGCGCTGACGGCGGGGAGGGTCTTCCCCTCGTGCGCGTACGGGCTGCCCCGGTCGAGGCGCACCGGCAGGCGCATGGCGTCCATGTGCGACTGGTACAGATCGAAGACGTGGTAGGTGGGCGTCTTGACCATCTCGCCCTCGCGCGTGAGGATCATCGCCTGAAGCACGTTGACCGTCTGCGCGAGGTTGGCCATGCGCACCCGGTCGGCGTGACGGTTGAAGATGTTCAGGTGCAACGCGGCCACGAGCGCGTCGCGGAGGGCGTTCTGCTGATAGAGAAAACCAGGGGTTGTGCCTTCTTTGACCTCGTGCCACATGCCCCACTCGCCCACGATCAGCGCCACGCGCCTCTCGGGGTCGTACTCGTCCATGATGGCCGCGTGGCGCGCGAGGATCGTGTCCATGCGCAGCGTGTTCTGCATGGCGGTAAACCAGCCGTCTTCGCCGAAATCGGTGGCCGATCCTTTGTCCGCCCACGTCCCGCCGACGGTGTAGCGGTGCAGATCGAGCCCGTCGATCACGGGAGCGGCCTTTTTCATCACGGTGCGCGTCCAGGCCGCGGCGCCGCCCTCGAAGAGGCCGCCTTCCGGCAGCGTCGCGTCGGGACCGGCAGCGATGAAGAACGGATCGGGGTCGTCGCCCTCGCCGTAGTCAGGCAGGTAGGTGGCAAAACGCTTGTAGAGGTCGGCGTAGTAGCTGGGCGTCATGTGGCCGCCGCAGCCCCAGCTCTCGTTGCCGACGCCCCAGTAGCGCACATTCCACGGCTCGGGGCGGCCGTTCTCGGCGCGCCGCTCGGCCATCTGGCCCTTCTCGGCATTGAGGTAGGCCCACCAGCCGGCCATCTCCTCCGGCGTCCCGCTCCCGACGTTGCCGACGATGACCGGCTCGGCGCCGAGGCGCTCTACCAATCCCATAAACTCGTGCGTGCCGAAGGTGTTGTTCTCGACGACGCCCCCCCAGAGGGTGTTGATGGTGGTCGGCCGCCCAGCGCGCGCGCCGATGCCGTCTTTCCAGTGGTAGTAGTCGGCAAAGCAGCCGCCGGGCCAGCGCATGTTCGGGATGTCGATGGCACGCAGCGCCTCGATCACGTCCTCGTTGTATTTCCAGCCGCCGGGCGGTCCCCCGGGGAGGTCGGTCGGCGTGCCGGCCCCCTCGCCGCTGCTCTCCAGCCCGCGCTGCACCCAGAACCCGCCGTAGATGTCGCGGCCGAGGTGCTCGGCGAAATGGCCGTAGATGTGGCGGCTGATCGTCGGCCCGTCCGCGCCCACGTCGATGGTCGCTTCGATCGGCTCGCCCTCCGCGCCCTGGGCGTGGCCGGCGCGCGGCCCGGTGACGAGTGCGAACACCAGCAACGCGAGCACGCCCGCCCAAAAGCCCGCACGCTCCCGAAGTCCCCACTCACACGGGCTGCGACACGACAAGAAGATTCCCAGCGAATGATGCACGCCGTCTGTCAACATTCAATCCGAAATCCAAAACCCGAAGTCATTCCAGCGCCAGCATGACGACCGACTTTGCGGGCATCCGCATCGACACGGTGCCCTCGCCGACGGAGGCCCCGTCGAAGGAGCGCGGCGCGACTGCATCGGGGTCGCCGAAGGTGTTGTGCGCGTTCATCGCGTCGGCGGTGAGAATGCGACCGCGCGCCACGCCGCTCACGTCGGCGCTCTGCATGTCGAGGCGCACCTCGTGCGCGCGGTTCGGATCGGTGTTGGTCAGCGTGACGTGCACGCGCCCCCTCTCGTCGCGCGAGGCCGTGCCGCCGATGGCCGCGACGCTTCCCTCTCCAGAGGGCGCCTCGTACGTCGGGCTCTCGGCTTGCGAGAACGGAAGGAGCGCCGCATCGTGGTGCACCTTGTACAGATCGAAGACGTGATAGGTGGGCGTCGTAATCATCTCATCCCCGCGCGTGAGGATCATCGCCTGCAGGACGTTGACCGTCTGCGCGATGTTGGCCATCCGGACGCGGTCGGCGTGCTGGTTGAAAATGTCGAGCGCGCCGGCGGCCACGAGCGCGTCGCGTAGCGTGTTCTGCTGGTACAGAAAGCCCGGCGGCGTGCCCTCCCTGGTGGTGTGCCAGATGCCCCACTCGTCGATGTAGAGCCCGATGCGCCCTTCCGGGTCGTACTCGTCCATGATGTCGGAGTAGCGCGCGATGAGGCTGTCGAGGGCGCGCGTGTCTTTCATGGCCTCGAACCACTCCTGCTCGCTAAACTCGGTGGCCGGACGGTCCTCCGTCCACGGGTCCCCGACGAAGACGTAGTAGTGCATCGAGAGGGCGTCGATCATCGGGGCGGCCTTGTCGAGGACGGTGCGGGTCCATTCCTCGTGGCCGCCGTAGCGGTTGCCGCTGGGCCCGGTGGCTACTTTGACCAGTTCGCCGTCGCCGTAGTGGCGCGTGTAGGTCGCGAAACGCTTGTAGAGGTCCGCGTAGTAGCTTCCGGTCATGTTGCCGCCGCAGATCCAGTTTTCGTTGCCGACGCCCCAGTACTTGATGTCCCACGGCTCGGGATGACCATTGGCGGCACGTAGCTCGGCCATCTGGCCCTCCTCGGCGGTGAGATACTCCGTCCAGTCGGCCATCTCTTCGACCGTTCCGCTCCCGACGTTGCCCACGACGAACGGCTCGGCGTCGAGGCGCTCTACCAATTCCATAAACTCGTGCGTGCCGAAGGTGTTGTCCTCGACGACGCCGCCCCAGTTAGCGTTGACCATCGAGGGCCGGTCCGCGCGCGGCCCGATGCCGTCTTTCCAGTGGTAGTAGTCGGCAAAGCAGCCGCCGGGCCAGCGCACGTTCGGGATGTCGATGGCGCGCAGCGCCTCGATCACGTCTTCGTTGTATTTCCAGCCGCCGGGCGGTCCCTCGGGGGGGTCGGTGGCCGTGCCGGCGCCTTCGCCGCTCGAGCCCTCGCCGCGCTGCACCCAGAACCCGCCGTAGATGTCGCGGCCGAGGTGCTCGGCGAAGTGACCGTAGAGGTGGCGGCTGATGGTGTCCTGCGCCGCGTCGGCGTCGACGACCATGTGCGCGGCTTCTGCCGAGCGTGCCGCGCCGTCAGTCTGCGCGTGGCCTGCGCGCGGCAAAGCGGCGAGCAGGAGCGCAGCCAGCGCGAGGGTCGCGGAGAAAACCGTTCCGGCCACGCGATGTGCGCGGCGGCCGGGCAGTGCTGTCGAAAAGCGCATCAGGTCCAAAGAAGAAAGCATAATGAACGTTGAAAGTCACTGGCGGCGACGCCCAAGAAACGCTCTGCAGGCCGAAAACCCACTCCTCCTGCCTCTTTTCTCAATACCCTTCGTTTTGTTCCACGTTCGGATTCAGGTCCACCGCGCTCTGTGGAATGGGGAGCCGTTCGCGCCCTTCCTCGAAGGTGCCTGAACTCCGGGTCGCGGCTCTGCAGATCTTCGCTGAATTCGTCGTGGCGCAGGCCGGCGTACGCCCCCGCTCCCCTCGCTGCTTTGCCTCCTCTCATGGCAGCGGTGGAGAATCTTCGTGCACCACATCCGCCCACGTCCAGCCGTCGTCTTCGACGAGTGCGCGCAGCAGGCGTCGCCGTCGCTTCTGCTGGGAGATGCCTTCGCCCTTCTGCTCGCCGTTCTCTACAGCCCCCTCCTCCGGCGGGACCGGGAGGCCGGCCGTGCGCAGCGGCCCCGCGACCGGGCGGTCGGGCGCGTCGTGCTGTTGCTCCGGCGGCACGAACGAGGAGCGCGCGAGCCTCAGGAACCCGTCGATGGCGCTCCGCGCCGAGCGCATTGCGGCGGGCGGGGGCTGCGCCTCCTCGGGCAGGTGCCGCATCAGGCGGAGCGCCTCGCTCAGCGCCGCGATGCGCGGTTCCGCTGCCGCGCGCGGCTGCGCGACGTGGAAGATGTGCAGCACTGGGTAGGCCAGGTGCCGCTGCGTGTGCATCTCGATCTGCGAGGCCAGGTTCACCAGCGGCTGCTCCAGCGAGGCGAGGCTCTCCCCATCCCATCCGCCGTGCAGGATTTCCGCGGGCGTGAGGCCCAGCCCAGCGATGGAGGAGGCCAGGCGACGCTTGGCGACCACCGCCGAGATGACCGGCATCGCGTACGTGACCGTAAGGGTCATCATGAAAAACCCGCTCAGCGACGCGAAGACCGTGAGCATGCGCGCCGCGTCCCCGTCGGGAATGAAGTCGCCGGTGCCGAGCGTCGAGACGCTGAAGCCGGCAAAGTAGAGACGCTCGAAGAAGTCGGCCGGCGGCTGGGCCCCGGACGCGCGCACCACCGAAGACGGATCGGCGCTGAACATCAAAAAGTAGCCGGCGATCAGGAGCACGATCCAGGTAAGCACGATTCCGATCAGCACGGTCGGCCCGACACGCGCGAGCAGCCGGTGATGTCCTCCGCCGGTCCCTTCGCTCTGCTGCCGGCCGCGGCGATGCCAGCGAAGCGTAGCGTGCCAGAGGCCATGCGCGAGTCGGTTGGTGAGCGGGCCGCCTCCCCCAACGGCAATCGCCGTGCGGAGCGCATCGAAGAGCCCAAGGGCCACCAAGAGCGCCCCCACGGCCAAAAGCAAAGCGGAAATGAGATCCATTTTTAGAAAAGGCACTCAAACAGAGAAATCGCAGACGGCATCGAGCAGTTGTCACCACCGAGTACTCTCTGCGTCGAAAGCGCGGTCCCCCCTGCACGAAGGTAATCGAGGAACCGATCGAACGGGTCCCCGCCCGCGCCGGCGGGGGTGCCTGCAAGCTGCACGCCGTTCCCCGAGAAGCGATTTCTCCAAAAAAGCGCCATTTCAAAAAAAACGCCCCAACCGCCGAAGCGGCCGGGGCGCAGGAAAAAGCAAAAGCGACTGCCGGAGGCAGCCTCACGAAGTTACGCCTTACGAGGCAACGGTCTGGCGCTCTTCTTCGGGCACGGGAGCGATCTCGAAGCGCGTGCCGTTGTCGCCGGGATAGGGCTGGTGGTGATCGTGCTGGTTGGTCCAGATCTCCCGCGGGATGCCTTCGGGGAAGGCGTCGCAGACCGCATCCTCGCGGCCCGAACGGTCGAGGTGCTGGCAGGAGAGGCACATCGGCTGGATGTCGCGGCTCATGGCAAAGAAGGGGAATGGGGAAAAGGGCGAGGCGGTGTAAAGTAAATTCACCTGCTTGAATGCGCCCTCGAAAACGAGAGATCCCGGAGCGACCAAGTTTGGAAGCAGTCTAAATACGTGCGCCGCTTGCGTTTAATCAATCCAAATAGGCGGGGATGTTCATGCTGAAGGTCGCCTTTCGGGCAGGTTCTTTTCACAGACCTTCCATTTGTGTATCTCGGGAGCGTTCATTTTATTTAGATTGCTTGTAAACAAGTCTTTTGCGCCCGGCCGCCCGCTATTTCGATGTCCTCCTTTCGCGCCTTCCAGAAAGCCGCCCCCTGCTCGCTCGCACTGCCGGAGCGCCCGCGCCCCGACGAGGCGACGTACAAGTACCTGCTGCGCGGCAAAGGCTGCACGCTGGGCGTCTTGTTCGAGGACTCGACGCACGTGTACTTCGAGTGGCTCACCGAGGAGGGCCGGCCGGTGGCCTACGGGCGCGAGGTTCGCTACAAAGCGCGCCCGAAGCGCGTCTTTGCGCGCCTGATGGCGGCGGGCGTCTGGCAGCCGGAGCCGTGCAGCGGAGACCACAGTGAACGTCGCGTGACCGCGTAGGCTTGCTCGAAGCGCGTGCCGGCGTGAGCAGTTGCGCACGCCTTCCGAGAAAGGCCCCCCGCCCTCCGCCAGGCGCCAGACGCCCTCACGCCGCCTCGGCGAGTTGCGTCGCTTCGTCCAGTTCCACGCCCACCAGCGTCGAGACGCCCTGCTCCTGCATCGTCACGCCGTAGAGGCGGTCGGCCTGGCGCATCGTGCGCTTGTTGTGGGTAACGAGAATGAACTGCGTCTCGTCGGTGAAGTCGCGCAGGAGGCGCATGAAACGACCCGTGTTGGCGTCGTCGAGGGGGGCGTCGATCTCGTCGAGGATGCAGAACGGGCTGGGCTTGACAAGGTAGATCGCAAACAAGAGCGCGATGGCCGTGAGCGCCTTTTCCCCGCCCGAAAGCTGCGACAGGATCGACGGGCGCTTGCCTTTGGGCCGCGCGATGATCTCGATGTCGCTCTCCAGCGGGTCGGCGTCTTCGTCCAGCTGCAACCGCGCGGCAGCCCCGCGCCCGAAGAGGCGCTCGAAGAGGTCCGCGAAGCTGCGCTGGATCTCCGAGAAGGTGTCCTCGAAGCGCGCGGCGGCCTCGTCGTTGATTTCGGTGACGGTGTCGAGAAGCGTGTCTTCGGCCTCTTCGAGGTCAGTCTGCTGCTCCTGAAGGAAGTCGAGGCGCTCTTTTTCCTCGTCGTACTCCTTGAGCGCCAGTGGATTCACGTCGCCCAGCTTGCGCAGCTTCTTGCGCAATGTTTTGACTTCCTCGCGCGTGGCGTCTTCGTCGAAGTCGTCGGCGGGTTCGTCCGCGACGTCGGGCAGGTGCAGGCCGTCGAAGTCCTCGGCGGTGCTCTCGACGAGGTCGCCCAGGCGCGTTTTCACCTCGGCGAGGCGCACGCTCTGCTCGCTCTCGCGGCGCATCACGTCTTCACGCTTCTGGCGCAACTCGCGCAACTCGTTTTCGGCCTCGGAGGCAGCGCTTTTGACCTCCTCGAACGTCTCGCGCGCGTCTTCGAGCGCATCGGAGCGGCGGACGCGGTCGGCGCGGGCGTCTTCGATGTCGTCCTGGAGGGTGGCCTGCTGCGCTTCGGCCTCTTCTATGGTATCTTCCAGATCGGCCTGTTCTTCGGTGCGTTCCTCCTGGCGCTCTTCGATCTCCTCGAGGCGCTCGGCGGCCTGCCGGCGGCTCTGCTGAAGCGACTCGCAGCGGCTGCGCGCCTCGACGGCCGCGACGCGCGCCTCGCCGAAGCGCTCCTGCGCCGCGCGGGCGTCGGCCTCGGCCTCTTCGAGCGCTTCCTCGGCGGCCTCGCGCTCTTCGCTCAAGGCCTGGCGGCGCTCCTCGGTCGTCTCGGCGTCGGCCCGGAGGCGTTCCAGCGCGGTGCGGCCTTCGTCGAGTTCGTCTTCGAGGGCGTCGAGGCGGTCGGCGGTTTCGGACTGCTGCGTGTCGAGCGTCTCGCGCTCGTGGGCGAGGCGACGCGCCTCTTCGGCGGCTTCGGCCTGGCGCCCTTCGGCCTGGCGCAGCGCCTCCCGTCGGCGCTGGAGCGGGACCTCGTCGAGCGCCTCCTGTGCCTCGCGGACGCGCGCCTCCTGCGCCTCGATCTGGCCGGTCAACTCGTCCAGCTCGCGGCGGCGCTCCTCGAGCTGCTCACGATGCCCCAGGCGCGAGGCGGCGGCGGAGCCGCCTTCGCTCTCGCTGCCGCCGTGGAGGAGGCCGGGGCCGCCCGCCCATTCGCCGCCGGGCGTCACGAAGCGCGCCGGCGGCCCGTGCTCGTCGGACAGACGCTCGGCCTCGTCGAGCGAGTCGGCCAGAAAGACGCCCGCGAGCAGCGCGTCGGCGAGCGGGGCATACGTCTCGGCGAGCGGGCGCACGACGGGGCGGAGCGGCTGCGCGCCGGAAGGCGCACCGGCGGCGGGGCCGTTTGAGGGCGTGCCGTTCTGGAGGCGGTCGAGGACGACGACGGTGGCCTGCCCCTTGCCGTGCTCGCGCAGGCGGGCGACGGCACGGCGGGCCTCGGCGCGCGTGGCTGCGACCGGGCAGGCGGCCCATTCGCCCAAGGCAGCGGCCAGGGCGGCGCGGTGCTCCTCGCCGGCGGCCAGCACGTCGGCGACGGTGCGGAAGTCCTCCGCCGCTTGCTCGCCCGTGAGGCCTTCTTCGGCCAGAAACTGCACGGCGCCGGAGTGCTCGTCGTAGCTGGAAACGAGGCTTTCGAGCAGATCCACCTCGGCGCGGGCGGCCTCGCGGCGGCGGCGCAGGTCTTCGAGCGCCTCGGTGGCGTCGTCAAGGGCCGCTTCGCGCTCGGTGTGGTCCGCCTCGGCGGAGCGGAGGGCCTTCCGGGCGTCTTCGACCTCGGCGGCGGCTTTTTCCTGAGAAGACTCGGCCTCGGCGACGCGCTCGTCGAGTTGGTCAGCGCGCTCGTCGAGCCGGTCGAGGCGTTCGTAGGCGCGGCGCTGTTCGTCTTCGAGCGTTTCGAGGCGGCTGGTGCGGCGGTCGCGGCGGCTGCGCTCCTCGGCGCGGCGCTCGCTCAGCTCCTCCTCTTCTTGGCGAAGCTCGCGCACCGCCTCGCGCTTGTCCTCGGCGGCGGCGCGGGCCGACTGGCGCTTCTCCTTGGCCGCTTCGAGGTCCGCTTCGGCCTCGTCGCGCTCGGGGACGGCGGCTTCGAGTTCGTTTTCCAGACGCTCCTGTTTTTGCTGGAGATCGTCGCGGCGGTCGGCGTCGCGCTCGGCCTCGCGGCGCAGGCGCTTGCGGTCGCGGCGGGCCTGTTCGAGGCGTTCGCTTGCCAGACGCTGCTCCCCTTCGAGGCGGCGCACGCGGTCGCGCGCGGCGTCGAGCGCTTCGCGTTCGTCGCCCAGCCCGCTTTCACGCTCGGCCAGCGTCTCGCGCAAGGTTTCGAGGCGCTCTTCGGCCTCGGACTGCTCCGCCCCCAGCGCCTCGGCCCGCTCCTCGAGCGCCTCCACCTCGGAGGCCAGCACGTCGCGGCGCTCGGCGAGGCGCACGTACTCCGCCTCCGCCAGGGCGCGCTCCTTGCGGTGCAGCTCGGTCGAAAGCTCGCGGTGCTGTTCGGCGCGCTCGGCCTGGCGCTTCAGACGGCGCACTTTCTTTTTGACCTCGCCGGTGAGGTCGCGCACGCGGTCGAGGTCCTGCTGCGTGTTGTCGAGCTTGCGGAGCGCCTGGCGGCGACGGCGCTTGTAGCGGGTGATGCCGGCGGCTTCCTCGAAGAGGCGACGCCGCTCCTCGGTGTTGTCCGAAAGGATGTCGTCGATCATGCCCCGCTCGATGACGGAGTAGGCGTCCGCCCCCATGCCGGTGTCCATGAAGAGGTCGCGGATGTCCTTCAGGCGGCATTCCGTCTGGTTGAGCAGGTATTCGCTGGTGCCGTCCTGGAAGAGGCGACGCCCCAGCGCGACCTCGCTGTACTCGGTGGGCAGGACGCCGCGGTTGTTCTCCACCGTCAGTTCGACCTCGGCCATGCCGAGCGGTTTGCGCTCGGAGGTGCCGTTGAAGATGACGTCGTCCATCGTCTCGGAGCGCAGCGCGGTGGGCCGCTGCTCGCCGATGGCCCAGCGCACGGCGTCGACGATGTTGGATTTGCCGCAGCCGTTGGGGCCAACGATGGCGGTGATGCCGGGAGCGAAATCGAGGGTCGTCGGCTCGGCTCGCGGGGGAAGTACTCTTGGGGTGCAACACGCATCACGCAACACGCGAAAGGACCTGACACATGGAGGCCCTCGGATGGAACAATAACAGATACAACACGCCGCGGGCGTCAAAACAGGCGTCAGCGGCGCGTGCGGCGGGCTCGAAAGGAACGCGCGCGCAGTTGCATATCGGCATTCCCCCGCGAGGGGATGACCTGTCGGCCCCTCCCTCCGGTCGGGGCGCGTGATGAAGCCAGACCGCACCGCTTCGATAAATGATCTACTGGCAGTGCCATTCCGAAAGCGCCGACGCCCGAATGCGTTTTCAGCGTCCGCTTTCAATTCGGCCGAATGCCGCTCCCCCCGACGGAACCGATCCGCGCGGCGCAGGGTAGAGCATCGTGTCTTTGTTTTGCCCATTGCGTCGCTCACCACCATGCCCTCGACGCTTCCCCGCAGCGTGCGCGAGTCCTGGGGCGAGCAGGCCGCCGACGACTTCGCCGGCTGGCTCGACGACCGCATCCGGGAGCGCGCCGTCCACCGCGACGACTTCCGCGAGGTCCTCTCGCGCCTCGACGTGCTCGAAAACGAGGTCGCCGGCATCGACGACCGGCTCGACCGTTTCGAGACGCGCTTCGACCAGATCAACCAGCGCCTCGACCAGCAGAGCGCACAGTTCGACCAGCGCCTCGACAAAATGAGACCAGCGCCTCGATAAGATGAACGAGCGCTTCGACCGCCTGCATGAGCAGATGCGCGTGCAGACGCGATGGACGGTCGGCACGATTGCGCTGTTCGGCACCATCGTGACGGTGTTGCTGGCGATTGCGCCGTTCGGCGGGGGGTGAGGCTCGCGCGCGTCACGTCGAAACGTCTTCCTCAAATCCACGCCGGATCGCCTCGACCGCCGGGCCGCGCGGCATGAAGCCCGCCTGGCGGCGGTGCTCGGGGGCGGCGGGCCACTTCCACACCGCCACGCCGGCGACCCAGGGCTTCGGCCACACGGTCTGGAAAAACGTCTCGAAGAGCCGCGCCTGGAGTTGGGGCGCGGGCGGGTCGCCCTCGGCGGGCCAGTGCCACGGCTGCCGCGCGGCGTCGCGGGCGCTCCGGTAGCCCAGTTCGGTGAAAAAAAGCGGCCTGCCCGCCTCGGCGCTCACGCGGCGCAGCGACTGGACGTGCGGCCCCCAGCCGGCGCGCAGGGTTTTCGCCGAGGGGCGGTCCGCTTCCGAGAGCGGGAAGTAGCCCTGCACGCCGACGTAGTCGAGCGCGTCCCAGAAGGGCACAGTGGCATACTCGTCGTGCCAGTTGGCCGCGTAGGTGAGCTTGCCGGAATACACGGCGCGCACCTCTGCGATCAGTCCTCGCCAGAAGCCGGAGCGCGCCCTGCTGGCGCCCGCCAGTTCGGTGCCGACGACCAGCAGGTCCGCGCCGACCTCCTCGGCCAGGCGCGCGTAGTGCAACAGGAAGCGGCGGTACTGCTTTTGCCAGCGTTGCCAGTTCGCTTCGTCGTCGAAGGCGATTTTCTGGCGCGACTGTCCCTCGCGGCCCACCCACACGTGCGGCTTGAGGACGAGGCCCATCCCCAGCGAATCGGCGCGGCGCGCCAGCGCGCGAATGCCGGCGTCGGTTTCGCTGTACCAGCCGTCGTCATCGTCGCTGCCGGTGTGCATTCGGATGCGCGGCACGCCGGCGGCGGGCTGAAAGCCGAAGGAGACGAGCGTCAGGTGCGTGGCGCCGAGGGCGGCGAGGGCGCGCAACGTCGAGTCGGCGGGCCGGTCGACCGCATCGAGCGTGACGGCCCGGATGCGCTGCTCCGCCTCGGGCGGCGACGCGGCCTGCGTATGCGAGGCTTTTTCAGCAGGGGGCGCGTCGCCGGCACACCCGACCGCCAGCAGGAGCCCCCCGGCGGCGAGCCACACGGTGTGCGAAAAACGGCGCATGAAACGAACGGAGAAAAAGCACCGGCTTGCAGAAGGGAGGGCGTGTCGCCGAAATTGAGAAGATGGACGGCGGACTGCAGACAGCGGGCGCTCGATCTGCAGGGCGATGACGCCAAAAAACGATCTCCCATTCGCTATTTACCCTTCTCCCCTTCATTTCGTTCGCACGCTTGCCATGCTGCGTCGCTTCGCCTCCGTCGTCGCGCCCACGTTCCTGCTGGTGCTGGCGATGGCTGTCGCCCTAGCCCACGCCCAGCAGCAAGGCGCTGGCGAACCGGCCGCGCTGCGCATCCGCGCCGCCGGCGACGTGATGCTGGGCACCGACTTTCCCTCCCAGAAGCACCTGCCGCCGGACAGCGCCGCGAACATCCTTTCCGCCGTCGCGCCGCTTTTGCAGAACGCCGACCTGACGTTCGTCAACCTCGAAGGCCCCATCGCCGACCGCACCACGTCCACAGGCAAATGCGACCCCGGCGAAAACTGCTACGCCTTTCGCACGCCGCCGCGCTACGCGCGCTTCCTCTCGGGCGCCGGCGTCGACGTGGTCTCGCTCGCCAACAACCACGCCGTCGACTTCGGCCGGGAGGGCCAGCGCCAGACCATCCGCACGCTCGAAGAGCACGGCATCGCCTGGTCGGGGCCGCCGGGCACGACGGCCACGCTCGAAGCCGGGGGGCGGCGCGTCGGGCTGGTCGCCTTCCACACCGCCCGCAGCGGCAACTACCTCAACGACCACGACGCGGCGGCGGCCCTCGTGGACTCGCTCGCGCGCACCGTCGACGTGACGCCCGCCGCGTCGTCGACGCCGGGGCGGATCTCGTGCTGGGCCACGGGCCGCACGTGCCGCGCGGGATGGAGATCTACCGCGGCCGCCTGGTGGCCTACTCGCTGGGCAACTTCGCCACCTATGGACGCTTCAACCTGAGCGGTCCGCTGGGGCTGGGGATGGTGCTGGAGGCGGAGCTGGGACCGGCGGGCCGTTTCCTCGGTGGGCGCCTCCTGCCCACGCGCCAGCTCGGCGAAGGCGTGCCCGTCCCCGACCGCCGGGGCGAGGCCGTCCGCCTCGTGCGCCGCCTCTCGCGGGCGGACTTCCCCGGCGGCCCATTCACGATCTTGCCGGGCGGGCGCCTGTTTAGCCGCCGGGCCGTGCGCCCCCTCCCGCCGCTCCCGCCGACGGTCCCCGCGCTGGACGCCCCGGCGCTGCCGTCGCGCCCGGCGGTCGGCGCAGCGCAGTGACGCAACGAGGGCGCGACGTGTCGCGCCTACGTCGTAACAACGGCCGCTTTCACCCTGACGATACGTTTTCTCCATCCCTCCACGCACCACAACACCCCAGCACCGAAGCACCACAACACCAACAAATGGACACAGCCATCATCGGCGGCGGCATCGTCGGGCTGGCGACCGCTTACCACCTGTCGAAAAACCACCCCGAGCAGTCCGTCGTCGTTCTGGAAAAGGAAGACCGCGTGGCCGCACACCAGACCGGGCACAACAGCGGCGTCATCCACTCCGGCATCTACTACACGCCCGGCTCGCTCAAGGCCAAGAACTGCCGCGAAGGCAAGCGCCGCCTCCAGCGCTTCTGCGCCGATCGCGACGTCGATTACGAGATGTGCGGCAAAGTGATCGTCGCCGCCAACGAGCACGAACGCCCCGGCCTGCGCGAAATCGAGCGCAAGGGCCGCGCCAACGAGATCGACTGCGAACGCATCGGGCCGGAGCGTCTCGCCGAGATCGAGCCGCACGTGCGCGGCGTCGAGGCGCTGCGCGTGCCGAACGCCGGCATCGTCGACTACACCGGCATGGCCGAGGCGCTGGCCGACGCCGTGCGCGAACGCGGCCACGACGTGCGCACCTCCGCCGGCGTCACCGGGATGGACGTGCGCTCCTCCAGCGGCGTCGTCCTCCAGACCGAACGCGGCCCGGTCGAGGCCGAGCACGTCGTCAACTGCGGCGGCCTCTACGCCGACCGCCTCGCCGAGATGAGCGGCGCCGCCCCGAGCGTGCAGGTCGTCCCCTTTCGCGGCGAATACTACGAGCTGACGCCCGAGGCGCGCCGCCTCTGCAACGGCCTGATCTACCCGGTGCCCGATCCGGCGTTTCCGTTCCTCGGCGTGCACTTCACCAAGACGGTCGCGGGCGGCGTGGAGTGCGGCCCCAGCGCGGTGCTGGCCTTTGCGCGCGAGGGCTACCGCTTCGGCGACGTGCACGGGCGCGAACTGGCCGAGATCCTGTCGTTTCCCGGCTTCTGGCGCCTGGCCGCGCGCCACTGGAAGAAGGGCCTCCTCGAGATCGTCCAGTCGCTCTCCACGCGCTACTACCTGCGCGCGCTGCGCCACCTCATCCCCGAGATCGAGCGCAGCGATCTGCGGCCGGCCGCCTCAGGCGTGCGAGCGCAAGCGCTCACCCGAAGCGGCGAACTGGTCGACGACTTTCTCATCACCGAGACGGAGCGCGTGGTGAACGTGCTCAACGCCGCCTCCCCGGCGGCCACCGCCGCGCTCTCGGTCGGCGAGCACATCGGCGAGCGGCTGGCGCAGCGGTTTTGACGCGGCACAATGCTGTGAAACTGCAGCAAAAAGATGACGCGCTGCATCATAGCGGGATCTCGTGACGCAGCGCGTTATAAAAGCATGTGGAAATGGTCGTCGCAGATAGCGGGCCGGCGGTCTACTCCATTTCCCCATTTACTTCCATCTACCAGTTTCGAGGTGACGCATCATGGCTAAGACGGATGGCCAGAACACGAAAGGGCAACAGGAAATCAAGGAAGGCGCCGACCAGGTGAAAGGCGGGGCCGGGCAGGCCGAGGCCGGAGCCGAGAGCATCGCCGCCGGCGTCTACAATGAGACGCGGCACACCCTCTCGCGCGCGCTGGCGCTACCGGGAGAGGCCGCGCGCGCCGGGCGCGACGTGTGGCTGGCGGGCCTCGGCGCGCTCTCGGCGGCCGAAGAGCAGGGAGCGGAGTTCTATAACGACCTCGTCGACCGAGGCCGTGACCTCGAACGACGCGGGCGCGACCAGATCAACGAGACGGCGCGCGAGTTGGACGAGCAGCAGCGCCACGCCGTGAAGACGGTCGGCGACAAGGCTGCCGACACGGCCTCGGCTATCGAGCAGGTCGTCAATGGGGCGTTCCGCAACGTCTTCGGGCGCCTGGACGTGCCCACGCGAAGCGAGGTGCAGAGCCTGGCCGACAAGGTCGAGCGCCTCGCGGAGAAGCTCGACGGCGTGGCCGCAACGCTCGAAAAACAGCAAGGCGGCCTCGCGGCGAGCGCCGAGATTGCGGCGACGGACCTGACGGCCTACCACGTCAGCCCGCACGAAGAAGGCTGGGCCGTGACCAAGGAGGGCGCCGAGCGCGCCACCAGCGTCTACGGTACCAAGAAGGAAGCCATCGAGGGCGGGCGCGAGTTCGCCAAGAGCCACGCGCCCAGCGAGCTGGTCGTCCACAAGCAGGACCGCTCGGTGCAAGAGACCTTCGCCTACGAGGGCGAGGCCGAAGCGTAAGCCGATCCTCGCTGACGCTCAGATCGGGACGGCGGACGAAAGACGGCGGACGGCAGCCCTTCGAAGAAGCCAACAGCTGAGAGCCGACCGCCCCCCTACTGCTCCATCGAGAAGTACCCGTCGGGGAAGTCCGCGTTGGTCTCGAAGCCGGTGACGGTGGACGTGGCCGTCTCTTTGCCGTCCCGGTAGGTCGTAGTCGTGTAGGGCACCATGACGCCGCTTTTCTCGCGGTAGTCGCTGAAGACGTTCGTCGCTTCGAAGGGCTGGCCGGTCTGCGGATTCTGGCCCTGGTAGGTCATGCGCGCAGGCCTCATCGTCTCCGGGTCGATCAGCAGCGTGAAGGCGTCGCCGCCGGAGGGCGTGATGCGCAGCGCGCGCAGCTCGGTGCCCTCGACCGTCTGGGTGCCCTGGTCGCTGACCTGCAACTCGTCCGGTTGCGTCATCAGGTAGGTCAGGTTGCGCTGGAGGCCGCCCAGGAACTGCTTGCGCACGCGCGGCGGGGCCGGCTGCGTGCCGCGCGGCGTCTTGATGAACGCCTGCTCGCCGTCGTCGACGATGGTGATCGTCCCGCGCGGCGTTTCCACCTCGGCGCGCACCTGTCCTGCGAGGTCGGTTGCTACCGTCTGGTTGAGGGTCTGCCCGCCCGCCTGGGTCTCGGAGGACTGGCGCATGTTGTCGATGTCGTCGTAGGCCCCTCCGCCCATCGCCGCGCGCACCTCGGCCAGCAGGTCGCGCCCAGCCGCCATCTGCTCTTCGCTCGCGGCGGGTTCTTCCTCTTCGGCCTGCTCGCCCGGCGGGCTCGTCGGAATCGAGACGTCGATCTCGTTGACGGCGCCGTCCCGCGCGAGGACCGAGAGGTCTTCATCGAAGTCCTCCTGCCGCCCCACCACGAGAATGTCGACCTCGTCGGGGTGAAGGTACTTCTTGGAAACGCGCAGCACGTCCTCGGCCGTGACGTCTTCGACGCCCTGCTTGATCTGGTCGAGGAAGTTCCGAGGGTAGCCGTGGTATTCGTAGGTCATCAGCCGATTCAAGATTTCCTCGCGCCGGTCGAAGTTGAAGACGAACGAGTTGAGGTAGGATTGCTTGGCCAGTTTCAGCTCCTCTTCGGTGGGGGCGCGCCGGCGCATCTTCTCGATCTCCTCGATGACCGCGCGGGTGCCTTCGACGGTCGAGGCGCTCTTGGTAAGCACCCCGGTGAAGAAGCGTCCCTCCCGGTCGTAGCCGGCCCCGTACTCCCCGAAGACGGAATAAGCGAGGCCCTGGTCCTTGCGCACGTTCTGAAAGAGGCGCCCGCTGAAGCCGCCGGAGAGCACCTGGTTCATCACGATGACCGGGAAGTAGTCCGGATTGTTGCGCTTGATCTCCCCTGGGTGGCCGATGAAGACGGTGCTCTGGGTCACGTCGTCTTTCTGCACGAAGTTAACCGAGTAGCTGCGCTCGCCCTCCACGGTCGGCGGCTCCGGCTTCTCGAAGTTCGCTTCTCGCTCCCACCCACTGAAGGCTTCGCGCAGCTTCCGCTTCATGTCGGCCGTGTCGAAGTCGCCCCACACGCTCAGGAGCGTATTGTTGGGGTGAACGTACTGGCCGTGGAAGCGCGTCAGGTCCTCGCGGGTGATCTCGTCGATGGTGTAGTACTGCTCGACCCGCGCGTAGGGGCTGTCGGCGCCGTAGACGAGCTTGTCGAACTCGCGCGAGGCGATCTGCCGCGGGTTGTCGTTGCGGCGCGAGATCGACGTTTTCTGCTGGCTCTTGGCCTGCTCGATTTTGTCTTCCGCAAAAGCCGGGTTCATCAGCACGTCGGCAAAGACCGGCAGCACCTGGTCGACGTTGTCGGCGAGGGTGTTCATGAACGCCGAGCCGCTGGTCTCCCCGATGCTCGTCTCGACAGTCGCGCCGAGGTTTTCGAGAAGCTGGTTGACCTCGTCGGACGACATCGACTGCGTGCCGCCGGTGCGCATGACCGTGCCGGTGACCGAGGCGAGGCCCGCATGGTCGGCCGGCTCCCACACTTCGCCCGTGCCCACCCGCGCCGAAGCGCTCACGGTGGGAAGCTCGTGGTCTTCGATGAGGTAGAACTTCATGCCGTTTTCGAGTTCGAACTTCTCGACATCGGGCATCTGGAAGTCGCTCACCTCGGGATAGGTGATTTCCGACACGTCGAACTCGGAGACGCGAATGTCTTGCCCGGTGCTGCCGCTCCCCATGCCGCCGTCGGAGTCGTCATCGGGCGAGGGGGTGGCCTGCTGTGAACCGGCGCATCCGGCCGTCACGAGCAGGACGGCAAGCAAAAGCGCATTCAGGTAGCGTAGACGTTGCATAGGGGGAAAAGTTAAAGGGGAGATAGGGGCGCGATATATCGTGTCCGTACGAACGTGGAAGCGTCAGATGTACTGGTGAGCACGAAGCGCCTCACTCCGCCGAGGCGGTCGCCTCGGAGGCTTCGTCGTCCTCGTCGCCAGAGGTCTTAATCATGGCGACGGTGCGGTTGGAGCGCTGAAAAGTCTCCTGCGCCACGCGCTGCACGTCCGCGGCGGTGACGCGCTGAATGGCGTCGAGGTTCTGGAAGACCTCCCGCCAGCTGCCCGTCAGCTCTTCCATGCGCGAGAAGCTCTGGGCGAGGCCGTCGTTGGAGTCGAGGCTGTTGACGAGTTGGGCGCGGGCGCGTGTCTTGGCGCGCTCGACCTCCTCGGTCGAGACGCCGTTTTCCTTGATGTCCTCGAGCACCGTGTAGATGTCTTCTTCGAGCTGCTCGGGGCCGACCTCGCGGTTGGGCACGCCGATGATGCCAAAGAGCGTGGGATACTTGCTGCCCGGGTACGAGGGGAACGCCTGCACCCGAAGCGCCTTTTCCTCTTCGACCAGCGTCTTGTAGAGGCGGCTGGTGCGCCCCTGGGTGAGAATGTCCTGGAGCACGTCGTAGACGGCCGCCTCGTCGGAGAACATGCTGGGGCGGTGCCAGCCCATGATGACGGTGGGTTGGGACTGCTCGCGGATGATGACGCGCCGCTCGCTGATCTGCTCGGGCTCCTCGGTGCTCACGCCTATCGGCTCCTCGCCGCCTTCGAGACGCGAGAAGTACTTCTCGGCCAGCTGCTTCGCCCGCGCCGGGTCCACGTCGCCCGCGATGCCGATGGTCAGGTTCGACGGGCCGTAGTACTTGTCGAAGAACGCGCGCGCATCCTCGCGAGAAAGACGCTCGAGGTCAGACATGTGCCCGATGGTGGGAATGCCGTAGGGATGCGCCTTGAAGGCCGTGGTGGTAAACTCTTCGAGGAGCCGCCCGATGGGGCTGGACTCGGTGCGCTGGCGGCGCTCCTCCATGACCACGTCGCGCTCGGTGTAGAACTCGCGAAAGACCGGGTTCAGGAAACGGTCGCTTTCGAGCGCGAAAAACAGCTCCAGCTTATTCGAGGGCAGGCTGTAGACGTAGCCGGTCTGGTCGGCGCCAGTGTAGGCATTGAGGCCACTCACGCCGTTGCGCTCGAGAATCTGGTCGTAGCCTTCGTCGGAGAGATACTCCTTGGACTGCTCCTCAACCGAGTCGAGCCGTGCTTCGAGGCGGGCAATGCGGGCGGTGTCTGCCCGAGGCCTCCGGGCCCGCTCGCGCTCGATCTGTTCGAAGATCCCCTCCTCCCGCGCGATGGACGCCATCTCCGACTCGATGTCCTTGGTACCGATGGAGGTGGTGCCCTTGAAGGCCAGGTGCTCGAAGAGGTGCGCCAGGCCGCTCTGCCCTATCGGCTCGTCGGCGGCGCCTACGTCGGCGTAGGTGTGAAAGGAAATGACCGGCGCGTCGTGGCGCTCGATGACGACAAACGTGAGGCCGTTGTCGAGCGTGAAGGTGGTCGTCTTCTCCTCGAACTGCTCCAGCAGGGTGCTCTCGGCAGCGCTCTGCGCGCGGGCGTCCAGAGGAGCGACGACGGCAGACAGCGCGACCAGAAGCGCCAGCGCGAGGCTCGCCGGCAAGAGGCTTTTTCGCGAAAGGCTTGTTCGCTGAAACGAAGAGCGCATAAGAACAGAACGGGAGGCGCGGAGAAAACGGCGAGACAAAAACGGCGCTCGTGGAACGACAGCCAATGGGTGAATCCACTGACGCCCAGGCTTTCATCTACTGCATTTACTGCATCGGCGATGCGTACGAAAGGTCCGAAAAAATTGTTACGCTGCCTAAAAAGCACTTGAAAAGCCCGAGGGTTCGAGCCGCCGCGCTTCGGATCAGACGCCGACGCCTCGTGGTTGAAGTGTCCAGCGCGCCCCCTTCCTCTTCCCCAGCAGACGTTCGACGGCATCACATGAGCGACCCCGCAAACGACGACCGCCCCGCCGGAAGCGAAAAAACGAACGGACGCGCCGGCAACTCCGACGAGTGGTGGATCGAGTTCCGCGAGCTGCTGGAGGAGGAAACGGACTGGCCGACGACCTACACGTTCAAGTTCATCGGCCCGGAAGATGACCTCGACGAACTGAAAGGGATTTTCGACGAGCATCCGACCGGGGAAGAGGGCGGCTTGAAGGTGCGCTCGTCCTCCAAAGGCAACTACGTGAGCGTGACGGCGCGGCTGAAAATGAACTCCAGCGACGAGGTGCTGGCCGTCTACGACCGCGCCTACGAGATCGACGATGTGATCGCCTTGTAGGACGGCGGACGACACGCGGCAGACGGCAGCCTCTCGATCCGCTGTCCAATCGCCAACCGACAATCGCCAGTCGCCGGTCGGAACGACGCCCAGAAGCGGCACCTTTGTAGCCTCCAGCTGCTCGCATCGGTTTTCTCCGCCTCTCGTTCTCGAAGACCGACCGCGCTCACTCGAAGACCGACCGCGCTCATGCGTTGTTCTCCCTTCCGTCGAATCCCGCTCGTGCTCTTGGCCTTTCTGGTGCTGGGAACCGTTGCCTGCGGGGACTCCTCGTCCTCCGGCGACTCCGCGAGCGCCGACACCGTCGACGTGACGATGCGCAACAGCACCCTCTTCATGCCGCGCGGCGTGCAGGCGGGCGCGCACGTCTTTCGTGTGCGCAACATCGGCACGGCCGCGCGCGGTTTCTACCTGACCGGCAGCGACACGACGGGACGCCGCTTCACCGACTCGCTCGATGCGCCGCTCCCCCCTGGCCAGACGCAGACGCTCGCCCTCGACCTGGCGCCCGGCTTCTACGACGTGCGCGCCGCCACGCCCGGCGACTTCTCCGTTCCCCCCGATTCCGTCGTCCAGGACTCCGCCGCCCCGCAGACGCCCTCGGGCCTGGACGTGCAGCTGACCGTCGGCGAGGGCTGGGGCGAAAGCGCGCTCCCGCCGAACAGCGACCTGAGCGGGAGCCGACTGCGGCAGTAGCGGTCCCCCCTCGGCGGTCGGCGACGGCGACGCATGAGAGCGCTGTGACAGGCCCGCCCCCTGTCATGTGAGCCGGTTGCCGGGAACGGCGGCGCTCGCCCATCCGCGCACTGCGTTTTTTCCGAAAAGAAAAAAGCCCGCCCCGACCGTCACAGGCCGAGGCGGGCGCTTTTATTTGCCGGCCTCTTCTCTCGAAGAACAACCGACCACCGAAAACGGACAACCAACATCAGCTGTCGTAGTAGAGGTGGAATTCGTAGGGGTGCGGCCGCAAACGCAGCGGCTTGACCTCGTTTTCGGTCTTGTACTCGATCCACGTCTCGACGAGGTCTTCGGTGAAGACGTCGTCTTTGGTGAGGAACTCGTGGTCGCCTTCGAGGGCGTGGAGCGCCTCCTCGAGCGTCTCGGGCGTGGTCTCCGTCTCGGCCAGCTCCTCGGGCGTCATGTCGTAGATGTCACGGTCGAGCGGGTCGCCGGGGTCGGTTTCGTTTTCGATCCCGTCGAGCATCGCCATCAGGAGCGCGCTGAAGGTCAGGTACCCGTTCATCGTGGGGTCGGGGCAGCGGAACTCCAGTCGCTTGGCCGCTTCGTCGCCGGAGTACATCGGGATGCGGACCGAGGCGGAGCGGTTGCGCTTCGACATCGCCAGGTTGACCGGCGCTTCGTAGCCGGGCACGAGGCGGTGGTAGCTGTTGGCCGTCGGCGCGGCGAAGGCCAGGATGGCGCGGGCGTGGTCGAGGATGCCGCCGATGGCGTTGAGGGCCACGTCGGAGAGGCCCGCGTAGCCGTCTCCGGCGAAGAGCGGGTCGCCGTCCTTCCAGAGCGAGAGGTGCGTGTGCATCCCGCTTCCGTTGTCCTGGAAGATGGGCTTGGGCATGAAGGTGACGGACTTGCCGGCCTCCTTGGCGATGTTGCGGATGACGTACTTGTACCAGACGAACTGGTCGGCCATCTTCATCATCGGCGTGTACTCCATGTCGATCTCGCCCTGCCCGGCGGTGCCCACCTCGTGGTGGTGCGCCTCGACGGTCACGCCCAGCCGCCGCAGCAGCATCGTCATGTCGCTGCGCATGTTGTGGTAGGTGTCCGAGGGGCTGGTCGGGAAGTAGCCGCCTTTGTAGGAGGGCTTGTAGCCGAGGTTGGGCTCCTCGTGGCGGGCGGTGTTCCAGGCGCCTTCTTCGGAGTCGATCTCGTAGAAGCCGCGGTGCTGGGTCTGCTCGTAGCGCACCTCGTCGAAGATGAAGAACTCCGGCTCGGGGCCGACGAAGCAGGTGTCGGCGATGCCGCTTTCTTGAAGGTAGTCTTGCGCCTTGCGCGCCACGTACCGCGGGTCGCGGGAGTATTCCTCCTTCGTCTCCGGGTCCATGATGTTGGCGATGACGCTGACGGTGGGCCGCTCGAAAAACGGATCGATGCGGACCGTCGAGGCGTCGGGCACCGCGACCATGTCGGAGTTGTCGATGTCCTGCCAGGCGCGGATCGAGGAGCCGTCGAAGCCGAGGCCTTCCTCGAAGGTGCCTTCGTCCCAGGTTTCGACCGGGAAGGTGCAGTGCTGCCAGGTGCCGAGCAGGTCGCAAAATTTGAGATCGACCAGTTCGGCGCCGTTCTGCGCAGCGTACTCGAAGAAGTCACTCACGTCGAAGTCCTCGACGCCTTCCGGCTTGAGCGAGCCGGCCCCGTCGAGGCCGATGTCGTTGGTAGAAACGTCGGCGGTTTTCGTCTGGGCTTCTGCCATGGTGGTTGGTTGCTGGTGAGGATGGGGGTGAGAGCGATTGAGAGAACGTGTAAGGGGGTACGTTGAACGTGGCACGTTGCGCGTTTAACGGTCGGTGTCTCCCTCCGGCAAGTCTACGGGCTCGACCGGGAGGGCGCGCGTTTCCTTGAAGGTCGAAAGCACGATGCTGGTATCCGTAGAGCCGACGCCGTCGATGTCTTGCAACTTCGAGAGCAGGCGCTCCAGGGCCGTCGTGGTGGCGATGCGCACTTTCAGAATGTGTGAGCCTTCGCCGGTGATCGAGTGGACCTCCAGCACGCTGTCGAGCGGCGTGACCGCGTCGAGAAAGTCGTCGTAGTGGTCGGAGCCCTGCACCGAGACGCGGATGAACGCGGTAATGTCGAAGCCGAGGCGCTTGGCGTCGGCGGTGGCGTGGTGGCCGGTCAAGACGCCGCGCTCTTCGAGCTTGCGCAGCCGCTCGGAGACGGCCGGCACCGAGAGGTCGACCGCCTCGGCCAGGTCGGTGCGACTGGTGCGCCCGTCGCGCTGAAGCAGGTTCAGAAGCTGGGCGTCGATGTCGTCTACGCGGTGCGCCACGCGGTTCGTCGGCCTGGCTGGTTTGCCTTTTTCGCTAAGTAGTCGCACCTCGATGATATGATTTTGTTAGGTCAAATAGCAAATCGACCTAAAACAATTAACGGCTGATTAAAATTTCGAGGTGAAGTGCGCTCGAAAAGCGCGCCGATTCGGGCGCATTTGCGTAAAAGCCCTTCACGCCCTACCTTCCTCTTAATGAAAGCTTGGCTTTACGGTGTTAACCGGACTGCTCCGGCGCCGCCTCCTCTGCACTGTATCATTGTTGATTCTACCGACGAACGCCCATGTCTTCTTCTCCTCGTTCTCTCTCTCCCGCAGCGTGCGCCTCGGTTTTCCTGATGCTGCTCTTTGAGTCGGGACGCACGCGTACCCAGTCGCTCACCGTGGTGCGGTAAGTCGTCCCGCGCGGCAGCGACGGGCGCGCCACGGCACGCGCACACCGGCGCCCGACCGGAAAACGATCGGCACTGGACGAGGCGGTCGGTCCCCCAGCGGGGCCGGCCGCCTTTTGCGTTTCCGCCCGTTGCGGCATGGACAACGCAAATCGGCAAGAGAGGCCCTGCGCGGCGCCGTGTTACACTCTGTTAAAGAAAACGCGCTTGCGCCGCAGCCGGGCTGTGCCCTACCATGAAGGAGCGAGTGGGGTGCAGGGACCACGTGCAGCCGGCCTCCTTTTTGCTCTTTCGCCTTCGCTTTCATGAACACCGCTCGCCCCGACACGCCCCGTTGCTCGTTTTGCGAGCGGCCCGCCGGCGAGGTGGACTCGCTGGTAGCCGGCCCCGAGGTCTACATCTGCGACCGCTGCATCAGCGACGCGGCCGGCATCGTCAGCGGGGAGCGCGAGCAGTCCCAGCGCGCCGCCGAGGAGCATCGCCTTGCGCACGCGCTGCCTCCGCCGCACCGCCTCAAGGCGCTTCTCGACGAGCACGTAGTGGGCCAGGAAGAAGCCAAGCGCCTCCTGTCGGTGGCCGTCTACAACCACTACAAGCGCGTGCGCCACGCCGAAACCGGTGACGAGGCCGCGCCGCCCCGGGACCCCGAGCGCCCCGAGCTGGCGGAGGTGGAACTGGAGAAGGCAAACGTGCTGTTCGTCGGCCCTACGGGGACGGGCAAGACGCTGCTGGCGCGCACGCTGGCGGGCATTCTGGAGGTGCCCTTCTGCATCGCCGACGCCACCACGCTCACCGAGGCCGGCTACGTCGGCGAAGACGTCGAGTCGATTCTCTCGCAACTTCTGCACGCGGCGGACTTCGACACCGACCGCGCCGAGCGCGGCATCGTCTACCTCGACGAGATCGACAAGCTCGCCCATCGGCGCGCGGGGGCCTCGGTCACGCGCGACGTCTCGGGGCAGGGCGTGCAGCAGGCCCTCCTGAAGCTGCTGGAGGGAACCATTGCCGGCGTCCCGCCCGAGGGCGGGCGCAAGCACCCCGAGCAGCCGCTCGTCCAGATCGACACGACGGGCATTCTCTTTATCTGCGGCGGCGCCTTCGACGGCCTCGACGACCTCATCGAGCAGCGCCTCTCGCGCCGCGCCGGCGTGGGCTTTCGCGCCGAAGACGACTCCCCCCTGCCCGAGAACGGCGACGCTCCCCGCAGCGCCCTGCGCCAGACGACCCCCGAGGACCTGCTGGCCTACGGGTTTATCCCCGAGCTGGTGGGACGCCTGCCGGTGATCGGGACGCTGGAGGCGCTCTCGACGGACGCCCTGCGGCGCATCCTCACCGAGCCCAAAAACGCCCTCGTCAAGCAGTACCGCAAGCTCTTTGCCCTCGACGACTTCGAGCTGGTCTTTGACGAGGCGGCCCTCGAGGCGGTCGTCGAGCGCGCCGAGACGTTGGGCACCGGCGCGCGCGGCCTGCGCGCCGTGCTCGAAGAGGTGATGCTCGACATCATGTTCTCGATGCACCAGCGCACCGCCCCGGCACGCTGCCGCATTACGCGGGGCGTGGTCGAACACGGCGACGCGCCCGTCTACGAGCCGCTCCCGGAGGAGAACGCGAACGAGACGGAGACGCTGCCGGAGACCGAGCACCCGCCCTGGGCGCGGCGAGCGTAAAGACGACAGACCGCCGGCTTTCAGCCCGAAAAGGAGCTGCGCCGTCGCGCTGCGCGGATCGACCCCCCCCGGCCCAGCGTTGAGAAGGGGCGCTCGCCTCCTTCTCCTTCGTCGCGCCCGCCGCCATGAGCAGTTCGGACTCACCATACCGGGCGCGCGTGGAATCGATGCCGCGCTACTACGCCGGCGGCCTCGTGCGCGAGCTGGGGACGAAAAACGTCTTCCTCCTCGCGCAGGCCATCGCCTTCAAGGTGCTCGTCACCATCGTGCCCATCGTCATTCTGGTGACGGGGCTGCTGGGCAACGTGCTGCGCTACCAGGAGCCGTTTTCGGCCGTTTCGCGCTTCGTGCGCGGCTTTTTGCCGGCCTACGAAAGCGAGCAACTGCTGGAATTTCTGGGCGCGTTCCAGGGCGCCAGCGGAACCTTCCTGAGCGTCGGCACGGTGGGGCTGATCCTGGCGGCCATGACGCTGGCCACGACCGTGCGCCTGGCCGTCGCCAGCGCCTTTGAGCAGGACTGGAACGAGCCGCGCTCCCTCTTCGGCGGCTACGCCTTCGACCTGCGCATGGTCGCGCAGGTCGGCGGGCTTTTCCTCCTGACGGTGGCGCTTTCGTTTCTGGTGCAGGCGCTCAACGCCGAGGGCCTCCAGCTCATGCAGCGCCTGGGCCTGGAGCGAGCGCTGCGCGCCGGCTGGCGAAGCGCCTTCGACGCGCTCTCGCTGGCGGTGCCGCTGCTGGTGAGCACCGCGATGTTTTTCCAGCTCTTCTACTTCATCCCGCTTCCGCACCCGCCGTGGAGCAGCGCGCTCATCGGGGCGTTCGTCACGGCGGTGCTCTGGGAGGCGGCCAAGTACAGCTTCACGCTCTACGCCACCCACGTGGGTACCTTCAACTACCAGACCGCCTCGGACGGCATGGCGGCGCTCACCGGCAGCTTCGCCCTGCTGATCGCCTTCATGCTCTGGGTCTACTGGTCCGGCATCGTACTGATGGTCGGTGCAGTGATCACCTCGCTTCACGAGCAGCGTCGCCGCATGCGCAGGCGCGCCGAGCGCGCGGCGCCCTTCGCCGGCAGCAACAAGCTCGACGCCGCCGCCCGCGAACGCCCCGACGACGGCAAAAAAGACCCCGGTTCGGCGCAACGCCCTTCCGATGACGGCAAGGCTCTCCAGCAACAGGCTCCCCGGCAACAACCTCTCCGGAACGTCGGCTCCTCTGACGGCGACGCCGCCCCCGACGAAGCGTCGTCGCCTCCCGCCTCTTCTCCAGAACCGCCGCCGCCGGACCGTTCGTCGTAGGGGGTTTCGATCACATCTCGGGGAAGCAACAGCGCGGACCCACCGAGCGCAGCGACTTTTCGTCCCGGAGTCCAGCAAACGTTGCACTATTCGTCGGGTGCCGGTTGGCACGCGGGGGGCGCCTGTGGTAGGTTTAGCAAAAAGGCGAAGCCGGCGTTTGCGTGCGCCCGCCTTCGATTTTTTCGCTCGTCCGTTCCGTCTTTCGCCGCCGTCCCTGCTGGTCGCCTGTGGAGTGCCGTCGCCTTGTCGTGTCGATACTGCCGGTCGCGTTGCTGCTGGGGCTGGCGGCGGAACTGGGGACGACCCGGCCCGCCGCCGCCCAGGAAGACGTGCCGCTGTTTCTGGTCAACGACAGCACCACCGTCGGTGACGTGGACTTTACGTTTCGCTCCACGCAAACCTTCGAGACGAGCCAGCTCGCCGCCGAGGTCGCCACCGAGGGACCCACCTTCTTCGACAAGGTGCGGCGCGTGCTGCCATTCGTGGACATGGCGCCGCACCCGTTCGCGCCCCTCGAACTGCAACGCGACGTGGCGCGCCTGCGCACCTTTTACCGAAACCACGGCTTTCTCCAGCCCCAGATTAGCTACGACGAGCAGACGCGGCTCGACACGTCGGCCAACAAAATCGACGTGGGCTTTTCCATCGAAGAGGGGCCGCCGCT
Organism: Bacteroidetes bacterium SW_4_67_19; assembly: GCA_003023275.1. Lineage (GTDB taxonomy): Bacteria > Bacteroidota > Rhodothermia > Rhodothermales > Salinibacteraceae > QS-8-64-10. The sequence goes on along the minus strand of PXTX01000039.1, from coordinate 4,561 downwards.
GATTATCCAGGACGTGAGCTTCTACGGCCCCGACTCGACGAGCTACGCCATCCGCCAGTTCGACTCGGAGGCGGCGCGCGAGCGGTGGGTCCGCCTGCGCGACAGCAACCCCTTTCGCATCGGCGAGCGCTACACCGAGTACACACGCATCCGCATCAAGGACGCGGTGCTGCGCGGACTCAAAAACCGGGGCTACGCCTTCGCCCGCGCCGGCTCGGACGTGCAGATCGACTCGACGGCCAACACGGTCGACCTCCGCTTTTTCGTCGACGCCGGGCCGCGCACCCGCATCGACGAGATCCAGGTCGTGGGCAACGAATCGGTCAGCCGCCAGGTCGTGTTGCGCGAACTGCCCTTCCAGAAAGGCGACTGGTTCAGCTCCGATGCGCTGACGCGCGGGCAGCGCGAGCTGTTCGACCTGAAGCTCTTTCGCGTGGCGCTGGCGAAGGTGCCCCCGACGCCCGCCCAGGCGCAGCGGCAACCGCGTGACACGGTGACGGCCGAGCCGCGGCTGCCGGCCGACACGCAACCGCGCGACTCGACGGTGACGGTGCGCTACCAGGTGCGCGAGGCCAACCTGCGCTACCTCACCGCCGAGGGTGGCTACTCGCGCCGGCTGGGCGTGACCGGCCAGGGAAGCTGGACGCATCGCAACTTCCTGGGGGACGCGCGCGTGCTGAGCTTGGACCTCCTGGGCAACACCGGCTTTCTGGCCCGCACCGACGCCAATGCCGTAACCCCCGAGCGCCGCTTCCGCGCCTCCGCCTCGGTGCGCCAGCCATACCTGTTTACGACCCGCCTCAGCGGCGTGGCCTCCGTCTTTGCCGAGGTCGGGAGCAACCCCCAGCTCGACGTCTCCGACCGCTTTCTCGACACCAACGCCGGCGAGGTGGGCCTGAGCGGGACGGCCATCTACGAGTTCATGCCCTTTCGCACCGCCAACCTGCAATACGAACTGTCCCGCGCGATTCAGTTTCGCGTCGATACCACCCGGGCCGTCGACACCGTGGGCACCGGCCCGGCCCCGGTGCCCGGCGGGAGCGGGCCGATCGCCGAACGCGAGCGCGACATTTTTAACAAGAGCATCCTCACCGCCAGCGCCACGCTCGGACGCGCCGACGACTACGTGAGTCCCTCGCGCGGCTTTCTGGTGCGCCCGTTTCTGGGAGTGGGCCTCAACGTGCCTTTCCGCTCCGGCACCGAATACCTCAAGGCCGGTGGCAAACTCACCGGCTACCATCCGCTCGACGATCTGCTCGCGGACGACTTCAGCCTCGCCGGGCGGCTGCAGGGCGGGCGCGTGTGGCCCTACGGGCGCAGCCGCCGCGTGCTCTCCGCCAGCGCGAGCGCCTCCGGCGACGCCTTCTCGACCTACGAAAACCGCTTCGACCCGATCTTCTACTACGCCGGCGGCTCCGATGACGTACGCGGCTGGACCAATCGCCTGGCCGGCCCCAAAGTCGCGCGCCGCGTCGTCTACAACCGGCAAACCAACAACCCCGACACGTCCTACGTCTACGAGGCGGTAGGCGGGCGTTCGAAAATCGCTTTCAGCGCCGAGCTGCGCATGCCGTTCCCCGGCCTGGGCGAAAACTGGAGCACAACCGCCTTCCTCGACGGCGGCCAGGTGGGGGGCGCCAACACTCCCCTGGCCGAGGAGGACGCCCCCGACGACTTCGCTTTTTCGAACGTTCGCTACGGCGCCGGCGCGGGGGTGCGTTACCGTACGCCCGTCGGCCACCTGCGCCTCGACCTTGCGTTCAAGCTCAACCCCGATTTCGAGGACCTGCGCGATCCCCGGGACGTCTTCGAGTACAACCAGTGCCGCGCCCGCCCCGCTGCGACGAACTGCGACGCCCCCGACGCCGACCACTGGCGCCGCCTCCGCCTGCACCTGAGCATCGGGCAGTCGTTTTAGATCTGGTGTTCTCGCGCCGCTTCCGAAGGCACATGTTGCCAGTGCGTGTGTATGGAACCCCTCCAGGTCTTCGAAAACCTGGAAGGTTTATGGAGGAAGCAGCATCCGGCCATCCAACATTGCGAAACCAACAGATCGAAACGGTATAACTCCTACGAGAGAAGATGCCTTCCGCTTCCGTCCCACCCCGCTTCCGTGCCTTCGCTCGACGCCCCTGCACCAACCGCCGACGCCGACGACGCCGCTCACGACGCCGCTCACGCCCCCGTCGGCGCGCACGTCACCTCCGAGACGGCCCCGTTGCACCGCGTGCTCGTCCACACGCCGGGCGCCGAGATGGACCTCGTCTCGCCGGAAAACCGCGAGGCGTTGCTTTTCGAGGATATCCTGTTCACCGGCACGGCGCGGCGGGAACACGAATTGATGTGCGCGCTCTTTCGCATGGTCACCGGGCGCGACGACGTGGTGATGCAACTGCGGACGCTGCTGGCGGAGACGTTCGAGCAGGAGGCGGCGCGCGCGGGCTTCATCGAGCAGCTCTGCCGCACCGAATCGGAACGCAACCTGGCGGCCGTCGAAGACGACCTGCACCGCCTCCCGCCCCGCGACCTGCTGGCCTTCGCCCTCACCGGCCACACCGAACTGCCGGTCGAGATGCCGCCGCTGCCGAACCTCTTCTTCACGCGCGACCTCGCGGCTACCGTGCACGACCACCTCGTGCTGGGACGTACGGCGCAGGCCGTTCGCTCGCGCGAGGACGTCCTGCTGCGCACCGTGCTGCACCATCATCCAGCGTTCGACCGCCTCGGCGACGACCGCCTCATCGAGCTTCCCGAGGGGGTCACGCTCGAAGGCGGTGACGTGCTCATACCGCATCCGAACGTCGTGCTTATCGGGCACTCGCAGCGCACCTCCTTCGGCGGCGTCATGGCCGCCGCGCACGCGCTCTTCGCCCAGACGCCCGTCGAGCACATCCTCGCCGTCGAGATTCCCCAGCAGCGCTCCTGCATGCACCTCGATACGGTGCTCACCTTCGCCTCCCCGGGCGAGTGCGTGGTGTATCCGCCGCTGCTGGAACGCGCGGGCTTCGGGTACGTCGTCCATCTCACGCCCACCGGCACGGCCGGCCGCTTCGAGACGGACATGCGCCCGAACCTGCGCTGCGTGCTGCAAGACGTGATCGACCACGAGATCGACTTCATCCCCTGCGGCGGAGCGGAGCGGCTGCACCAGGCGCGCGAGCAATGGACCGACGGCTCGAACGTCTTCGCCATCGCGCCCGGCGTGGTGGTCGGCTACGAGCGCAACCGCCGCACCTTCGCCGAGCTCCAGAAGCGCGGATACCGCATCGCCAGCGTGCGCAGCTTTCTGGAATACCATGAGGAAACGGGCTTTGTCCCGTCCTCCGATGAAAAAATTGCCCTCAAGCGGACCACGGACGGCGGAGCAGTGGCCCGCCGACGGGGCGCTTGCCTTCGCCGACCCCCGCCGAACTCCAAACCCCGAACCCGCGCCCCGAGCGCCAGCGAGGAAGTACTCTTGGGGTGCGCCCCGACCGGAGGGAGGGGCCGACAGGTCATCCCCTCGCGGGGGAAGTACTCTTGGAGTGCAACCGCAACGCACCGCGTGAGCCTCGACGCCCTGACCGAACCGGACCGCCGCTGGATGAAGAAGGCGCTGCGCGAAGCCGAGCGCGCCTTCGAGGCCGGCGAGGTGCCCGTCGGCGCCGTCGTCGTGCAGCACGACGAGAGCGGCAGCGACGGCGATAGCAAAAACGGTAGAAGCCCCGGGCAAAGCAGTGACGGACGTCTCGTGGGGCGCGGCCAGAACCGCGTCGAAGCGCTCGACGACCCGACCGCGCACGCCGAGATGCTGGCGCTCACCGCCGCCAGCGAAACGCTCGGGCGTCGCCGCCTGACGGACTGCACGCTCTACGTCACCCTCGAGCCGTGCCCAATGTGCGCCGGCGCGCTCGTGCAGGCGCGGCTGGGACGCCTCGTCTTCGGCGCCTTCGACGAAAAGGCCGGCGCTGCCTCTACGCTCTATCAGATTCCGCAGGACGAGCGCCTCAACCATCGCGTCGAAGTCACGAGCGGGCTGGAGGAGGAGCGCGCCGCCGGGCTGCTCCAGGCGTTTTTCCAGAAGCAGCGGGCTTGACTTGGGCTCTTCTGCGAAACGGCTGTTTTTGCTGCCGTACACTTTTTCAGAAAGCTCCTTTTCGCTCTACCCCCCAGCCCCCGAAGACATGGACCGTGTCGGCATAGAGACGGCCCAGAACGTCCGCATCGACTTCGAGGCGGCCGGCATCGGCGCGCGCGCCATCGCGGCGCTAATCGACTACCTGCTGCTGTACGCCTACGTGCTGGGCATGGTGATCGTCTTCGGCGAGCAGCTCGGCGGCCCCGGCCTGCTGGGCCTCGTGGTGCTGCCGGCGTTTCTGTACTTTTTGCTCTGCGAAGTCTTCACCGGCGGGCAGAGCGTCGGTAAGCGCGTGACCGACATCCGCGTGGCGCGCCTCGACGGCTCGCGCCCACGCCTCGGCGACTACCTCCTGCGCTGGGTCCTGCGCCCCATCGACCTGACGCTGACCAGCGGCGTGGCGGCCCTCGTGAGCGTGCTGGCCACGCGGCGCGGGCAACGCCT
>PXTX01000038.1 GCA_003023275.1 Bacteroidetes bacterium SW_4_67_19 | reverse complement strand
TCGGCGCGCCCGCCGTTCAGGAGCACATGGGGCACCGCGTCCAGCGGGAGGTCCACTCCGGTGCGGCGCATCATCACGCGCAGGAGCTCCTCGCGGCCCTCGCGGGTCCCGGGGTGGAACAGCGAGAGGTGCTCCTCGGCGCGGCCCTGGCGCTTGAGGTCCACGGGCACGAGATCGGGGCGGGCGGTGACGAGGAAGAAGAGAATGCGCCCCCGGTGCGCCGGCTCGCTCATAAACGAGGCGATGCGCCCGAAGACGCGCCGCGAGACGCCGGCGTCGCCGGCCGCCTCGCGCGTGCCGAGAGCCGTGTCGGCCTCGTCGATCATCACGGCCACCGGGGCCATCGCCTCCAGCAGGTCCAGCACGCGCTCGAGGTTGCCCTCGGTGACGCCCTGCCACTGCGAGCGGAAGTTGCGCAGCTCGACCATCGGGACGCCGATCTCGCCGGCGAAGCAGTTGACCAGGAAGGTCTTGCCCGTGCCCACGGGGCCGCTCACGAGGTAGCCCATCGGCAGCACGTCGCGGCGGCCGGCCCGAAGGGCACGGGCGGCGTCGCGCAGGTGGCGTTTGGCCTCGTCGTGGCCGGCGACGGCGCTGAGGTCGAGGTCCGTTTCGACGAATGAAAGCAAGCCCTGCGCCTCCGCTTCGATGAGCTCTTTTTTCTGGGCAGAGAGGCGCTCGTGGGTGAGAGGGCGGTCGTTTTCGAGCACGTCGCCGAGGAGGGTGCCCAGCGAGACGTAGCCGAGCCCGGCGGTCTGGGCGGCCAGCTGGGCGGGGGACACGGCGGAGCGCTCGGCGAAGGCGCCCGCACGCCCCGAGAGGCGCTCGTCGAGGTAGGCGCGGCGCTCTGCTTCGCTGGGCAGCGGGACGTGAATCGCTGCGCTGCGGGCGCTGCTGGTGAGCGGGCGGCTCAGCTCGCCGAGGCTTTCGGTGAGGAGGCAGACGGTGAAGTCGTTTTCCAGAAAGAGCGGCTCGCGCGCCCACTTCTGGAGGAAGACACGCGCGCGGCGGTCCTCGGCGCCGTGCATGGCGGCCTCGGCGGCCGGGGCGACCGTCTCGGCGTAGTCGATGATGCAGGCGATGCGGTTCCCCGCCGAAAGGCGCAGGCGAAAGTAGTGCTCCAGCAGCGCGAAGGCCGCGCCGGGAGCGGTAGGCAGGCCCTTGCGCGAGGTGCCGTGGAAGGCGTCGTGGCCTTCCATCGCCCGCAGAAAGTCGCGGCGCGTCTGGGGCGTGCGAAACTGGAGGCCGGAAGAGCGGTCGTAGAAGATGACATGGTCGCGTGCGGCGAAGAGGTCCTCGGCCAGGAAGTCGTGCAGGGCAACGTATGCGGATTTCCCGCCGCCCGCGTCGCTGCCGGCACGGCTGCTGGGCACGAGGTCGTGCGTGTTGCCGTGCAGGATAAACTGCGCGAGCGTGCCGGTGAGGTACTTGCGCCCCAGTTCCTGCGCCCACGTGGGATAGGTGGCGCGGCCCTCTTCGGAAATCGAAGCTTCGGAAATCGAAGCCGCCTCGTCACCGGTCGGCGCGGAGGGGGCGTTCATGTCACTTGGGGGCAACGCGTGGCGCGAAAGGAAGGAGGGAGCGGCGTCGTGCAGTTGCTACTCGCCAGCGCGCGGGAGTTGCAGGCCCGTTCGCGGGCACCTCCGCGGCCCGAGGGCGTGTGTAGACACAGCAACGTTTTCTCGCACCGCCCCGCAGGCCCATGGCGCCCGAGGTGCTCACGCCACCGTGATGTCGTCGTCGAGGTAGACGTCCTGGATGGCATGCAATATCTCGACGCCCTCGTCCATCGGCCTCTGGAAGGACTTGCGCCCGGTGATGAGGCCGGTGCCGCCCGCGCGCTTGTTGATGACGGCGGTGCGCACGACCTGCTGGAGGTCGTTCTCACCGCTGCCGCCGCCGCTATTGATGAGCCCCACGCGGCCCATGTAGCCGTTGGCCACCTGGTAGCGCGTCAGGTCGACGGGATGGTCGCTGGAGAGCTCCGTGTAAATGCGCGGCTCCTGCTTGGCGTAGCCGCTGCCATCCTGCTCTTTCTCGTGGATGGCTTCGAAGCCGCCGTTCAGGGTCGGCTGCTTTTGCTTGACGATGTCTGCCTCGATGGTCGCGCCGATGTGGTTGGCCTGCCCGGTGAGGTCGGCGCTGGCCTCGTAGTTCTTGCCGTTCATGCGGAACTCCTCGTTGCGCACGTAGCACCACAGAATTGTCATCATTCCCAGGTCGTGCGCCTTCGAGAAGGCCCTTGAGACCTCCTTGATCTGCCGGCGGCTTGCCTCGCCGCTGCCGAAGTAGATCGTTGCGCCCACGCCCACGCAGCCCATCTCGAAGGCGTCCTCGACGCTGGCGAAGAGCGTCTGGTCGTGGAAGTTGGGGTAGGAGAGCAGCTCGTTGTGGTTGATCTTGAGGATGAACGGGATCTTGTGCGCGTATTTGCGCGCCACGTTGCCCAGCACGCCGAAGGTGGTGGCCACGCCGTTGGTCCCGCCCTCGATGGCCAGCTCGATAATCTTCTCGGGGTCGAAGTAGTCGGGGTTGGGCGCGAAGCTGGCGCCGCCGGTGTGCTCGATGCCCTGGTCCACCGGCAGGATGGAGATGTAGCCGCTGCCGCCGAGGCGGCCGTGGCCGTAGAGCGCCTGCATCGAGCGCAGGACGCGCGGATTGCGGTCCGAGCCGGCCCACACGCGGTCCACGAAGTCGGGGCCGGGGAGGTAGAGCTTTTCTTTGGGGATCGTCTCGCAGGTGTGCCCCAGCAGGAATTCGGCCTCGTCACCGAGCAGTTCTTCGGCGCGGGAGGAGGCGCTTTCGTGCGCGGTGCGGTCGAGGGCGGTGGCGGTCGATTCAGGCATGGCGGTTCTCGGACGAGAGAGGCGAAAAACGAGGCGTCGGGGTAGTGCAGGGCAACACGCCGCGCCCTCGCACTGTTGCGTGAGAAAACAACAATACTGGAACCCTTCAACCGCCATTCACGCCGCCCGCGCCCGCACCGCCTCGGGGATGCGCGCCGGGGCGTCCAGCAGGGACGGCAGCGCGCGCGCCAGCAGCGGCGCCGTGAGCAGCCCGCGCGACCCCAGCGCGCCGAACACCCAGACGCGCTCCTCGCCGGCGTTGGCTTCGCCGCCCGGCAGCGGGCCGAGCGCCGGCAGCGGCGACCCCGGCGGCGAGACGCGCGCCCCGGCCCGCGCTTCGAGGACCTCCGCCTCGGCCAGCGGCGGCAGCATCTGGCTGACGTTGCCGAGGATGTACTGGCGTCCCTCGTCGGTGGGCCGGAGGTGGCGGGCGTCGTGCTCGTAGGTGCTGCCGGCCCGCAGCGTGCCGTCCGGCTGGGGGACGACGTAGCCATTGCCCGAAAGCACGGGGAGCCATTCGCCTTCGAGTGCGGGCGGGCGGCGCAGGCGGAGCGTCTGCCCCTTCACCGCGCGCAGGTCCAGCGGCGCGAGCGCCCCCAGCGCCGCGTGCCCCAGCCCCACGCACAGCAGCAGGCGCCCGGCCGGGAGGTCGGCTCGCCCCTCCGCGCGCTCGACTCGGGCGGCGACGCCTCCGCCCCGCTCCTGCCAGCCCGTCACGCGCGCTCCCGTCTCGACGGTCGCGCCGTGCCGGCGGGCCGCTTCGAGCAGCGCGTCGATGAGCGCAGGCACGTCTGCCGCGCCGCCGCCCTCGATCCACAGTGCGCCGTGCGGCGTTTCGACGGCGGAAAAGCGCTCGGCGGCAGCCCCGGGCGCGAGCCAACGGGCGCGGTCCGGGTGCTCGCCAGCCGCCTCCCGGAAAACGCCGGCCTGCTCCCGGCTCCGTGCCGGGCGCAGCACGCCGGTTTCATCGAAGGTCGCCTCCGCCCCGGCTTCGCGGGTAATCCAGCGCAGCGCGTCGAGGGCGTCGGCCAGGCGCCACGTCGGGCGCGCCCGGCGGCCCATCAGCGGGTTGACCGACCCCGCCGCTGCGCCGCTGGCCCCGGCGCCCGGCTCGCCGGTCGCTTCCAGCAGACGCACCGACCGTCCGCTGCGGCTCAGGCAGAAGGCAGCGCAGGCTCCGGCCAGTCCCCCACCGGCGATGAGCACGGCGACGGCGGTTGGAAGACGAGGCGCGCAGAACACCGCGTTTTTTCTACAACGTCTCCTCGCGACCGCGAGGTTTCGCCATGCCCGAAGTGCAATCCGCCGCCGATGACCTCGGGGGGCCCGGAGCTGCCGAAGAGGCGCGGCTGGGGCAGGGCCCGCTCCCAAAAGTGACGACCGTGCTGCGCGCGCGGGAGCTTTTTGTGGAGCGGGCGGCATAGGCCGTGGGTCGTTTCTTTGTCGTTTCTTTGTGGGATGAACGACCTTCACCTCTCGACCTTCACCTTTCAACCCGCAACCGCGAAGCGCTGTGCGCGAACCGCCCATCGTCATCATCGGAGCCGGGACGGTGGGCCTCGCCGTCGGCTGGCGGCTGGCGGAGGCGGGCGAGCGCGTCGTCCTTTTCGAGAAAGAACGGGCCGGGCGCGGCGCCTCGTGGCAGGCCGCGGGGATGCTCGCCCCCGATGCGGAGATCGGGTTTGAAGAACTGGAGCTGTACGCCCTGAGCCGCGAGAGCCTGCGCCGCTGGCCCGCCTTCGCCGACGAATTGGAGGACGCTTCCGGCCAGCAGGTCGACCTGCGCACCGAAGGCACCTTCGTCGTCGCCGACGACCCCGACAGCGCCAATGCCCTGCGCCGCCTCTTCGAGTTTCAGAAAGAGCAGGGGCTGGGCGTCGACTGGCTCACGCCGGAGGCCGCGCTGGAACGCGAGCCGTTCCTGGCCCCGCGCCTCGCGGCCGCCGTCTTCGCCCCGTCGGATCACCAGGTCGACAACCGCCGCCTCGTCCAGGCGCTGCGCACGGCCTTCGAGCGAGCCGGCGGCGAGCTGCACGAGGACACGCCCGTCCCGTCCGTGCATCCCGGCAACGAGGGCGGCAACGAGCCCCCGGCTGTGACGACCGCGGGCGACGACGGAAACGCCGAGCGCGTCGAGGCGCGGGCCGTCGTCGTAGCCGCCGGCGTGGGCACGCGTGACATCGACGGCCTGGAGGAGGCCCCCGCCGTGCGCCCGGTCAAAGGGCAAATGATCGAGCTGAAGGCGAAGCGCCCCTTCGCCCTGGAGCACGTCGTGCGCGGCCCCGATGCCTACCTCGCCCCCAAGAGTGACGGGCGCCTGCTGGTGGGCGCGACCAGTGAGGAGCGCGGCTTCGACACGCGCGTGACCGCCGGCGGCCTCTTCGAGCTGCTCGAAGGGGCGCGCCAGGTGGTGCCCGGCGTCGACGAGCTGGAAGTGACCGGCGCCTGGGCCGGCCTGCGCCCCGCCGCGCGCGATAATGCACCGCTGCTGGGCGAAAGCGGCCGGCCCGGCATCGTGATGGCGACGGGGCACTATCGCCACGGCGTCCTGCTCACCCCCGTCACCGCCGACGAGATCGCGCACCTCGTGCTCGACGGAGAAACCTCGCACTGGATCGAAGCGTTTTCTCCGAGGCGTTTTTTGGCGTAAAG
>PXTX01000037.1:7422-13897 GCA_003023275.1 Bacteroidetes bacterium SW_4_67_19 | reverse complement strand
TCGACGGCGACTTTTTTCGAGAGGTCGCCTTCGGCCACGGCGGTGGTGACTTCGGCAATGCCGCGCACCTGGTCGGTCAGGTTGTCGGCCATGGAGTTGACGTTGGCCGTGAGGTCTTCCCACGTGCCGCTGGCGCCGGGGACGCGCGCCTGCCCGCCGAGTTCGCCCTCGACGCCCACCTCGCGAGACACGCGCGTGACCTCGCCGGCGAACGTGTCGAGCGTGTCGACCATGGCGTTGATCGTGTCGGCCAGTTCGGCGACTTCGCCCTTCGCGTCGACGGCGACTTTCTTTGAGGAGGTCGCCCTTGGCGACGGCGGTGGTGACCTCGGCGATGCCGCGGACCTGCGTGGTGAGGTTGTCGGCCATGGAGTTGACGTTGTCGGTCAGGTCTTCCCACGTGCCGCTGGCGCCGGGGACGCGCGCCTGCCCGCCGAGCTTGCCTTCGGTGCCGACCTCGCGGGCCACGCGGGTGACCTCGCCGGCGAACGTGTCGAGGCGGTCGACCATGGCGTTGATCGTGCCGGCCAGCTCCGCAATTTTGCCTTTCGCGTCGACGGTGACTTTTTTCGAGAGGTCGCCTTCAGCCACGGCGGTGGTGACTTCGGCGATGCCGCGGACCTGCGTGGTGAGGTTGTCGGCCATGGAGTTGACGTTGTCGGTCAAGTCCTCCCACGTGCCCGAGACGCCTTCGATCTCTGCGCGCCCGCCGAGCTTGCCCTCGGTGCCGACCTCGCGGGCCACGCGCGTGACTTCGCCGGCGAACGTGTCGAGGCGGTCGACCATCACGTTGATGGTTTTGCCCGTGCGGCGAAGCTCCCCGCGGAGGGGACGGCCGTCCGTCTCGAGGTCCATCTTCTGGGAGAGGTCGCCGCGTCCCACGGCGTCGATCACGCGGCGCATCGCGCTGATGGGCATGCCGAGGTCCACGATCAGGTCGTTGACCGCGTTCATGGCGTTCACCCAGTCGCCCGTGAGACCCGGCAGCGACACGCGTTGGTCGAGCTCGCCCTGTTTGCCGACGCTGACCCGCACGCGCGACAGTTCGTTGACGAGACTCTCGTTCTGCTCGATCACGTTGTTGAGCGCCTGCGCGACCTGGCCGGACTGGCCCTCGCTGACCGACATGCGCCTCGTGAAGTCGCCGCGGCGCATGTCTTGCAGCACGTCCAGTAGCTCTTCCGTCTCGGCGGCGGTCATGCCGCTCTTCTGCCCGTTCTGAGACAGGGAAGCCGAGTCTTCGTCTGACGACGGCGCTTCGGGATCCGCTTCTTCATCCGGTTCTTCGGCGGACGTTTCTTCAGCGGACGTTTCTTCGGCAGAGGCTTCTTCGGCAACGTCGTCGGAAGCAACGTCGTCGGAAGCAACGTCTTCAGAGACCTCGCCCTCTTCATCGGAAGAGGAAACGTCAGGGTGTTCGGAATCGGAAGCCATAACTCGGAGAGAAACCAGTTTCGTGAAGAAAAGAGGCGCGCTGCGCGAGAACGGAGACCGGCGCGAGCGGGCAATTTCGGGCAACGAAGGAATAGACGAAGGGGCGTCGCCGATTGCATAAAGATACTTTGATCCCCCTCCTTGAAGTTCCCGGCATGGCCCAGTGTATATCGGTATACGATTGGAGGAAAGATGATCTTCTTGTTTCAACGTACATTTTGGAGGCGCCGCGAGTGCCTTCAAAGTATTTGTCGTCGTAGATCGGGTTAGCGGTGGAGGGGGCCGGGCCGCGCTCGCTGGATTTACGAGCCGCGAGCGGCTTGCTAAAGATTTGAAGGGTTCCGGCCGTTCATCGCTTGAGCTTGCCGAAGCCCGGCGGGCCGGAGGCATGAAGGGCCATGCACGGCGCAGTAAGATAAAAAAACATGTGAAGTCGTTACGCGGGGCGGGGCGTGCGTGTCGAGGTGGACAGGTCCTCTTCTTCCTTCCGCCTCGCCTGCCCGCATGCTCAGCCACGTCTGGAGCGGCGCCACCGTCGGCGTCGACGCCCTGCCCATCGAAATCGAAACCAGCGTGGAGGGCGGGATGCCGCGCTACACGGTCGTGGGCCTCCCCCAGGCGGCCGTGCGCGAGAGCCGCGACCGCGTGAAGGCCGCCCTCAAACACAGCGGCCTGCCGGTCCCGCGCGGCGCGATCACCGTCAACCTCGCCCCGGCAGACGTGCCCAAGGAGGGCGCGGCCTTCGACCTGCCGCTGGCCGTGGGCCTGATGGCGGCCACCGGCGAGGACCTCTTCGACGCCGAGCGCCTCGACGACCTCTGGGTCACCGGCGAGTTGGCGCTGGACGGCACCGTGCGCCCCGTCAAGGGCGTCTTGCCCATCGCCCTCGAAGCAAAAAAAGAGGGCCGGCGCGGCGTCGTCGTCCCCGCCGAAAACGCCCCGGAGGCCGCCGTGGTCGAGGGGCTGGACGTGTACCCCGTCGAGACGGTCCGCGAGGCGTTCGATCTGCTCTCGGGGCAGGGCGAAGGGCCCGAGCCGTTCACGCGCGACCTGGACCGGCTCTTCGAGCGCGCGCGCTCCAGCCCCCGCTGCTTTTCGGACGTGCGCGGGCAGGCCGGCGTGAAGCGCGCCCTCGAAGTCGCCGCCGCCGGCGGGCACAACCTGCTGTTGGTCGGGCCGCCCGGCTCGGGCAAGACCATGCTGGCGCGCCGCCTGCCGACCATCCTGCCGCCGCTCACGAACGAGGAAGCGCTCGAAACGACCAAGATCCACTCCATCAGCGGTCACCTCGACGGGGAGGACGGACTGGTGGCGACCCGACCGTACCGGTCGCCGCACCACACCATCAGCGATGCGGGCCTCTGCGGAGGCGGCGTGCCGCCGAAGCCGGGCGAAATCTCGATGGCGCACCACGGGGTGCTGTTCCTCGACGAGCTGCCGGAGTTCAAGCGCAGCGTGCTGGAGGTGATGCGCCAGCCGCTCGAAGAGGGCAACATCACCATCTCGCGCGCCCGCCGCGAGTGCGTCTGCACGCCGGGGCAGGTACAGCGCTACCTCTCGCGCATCAGCGGCCCGCTGATGGACCGCATCGACCTGCACGTCGAGGTCGCGCCAGTGCCCTTCGAGGCGCTCGACGGAAAGCCGGAGGGGGAGCCGTCGACGGCGGTGCGCGAGCGGGTCGTGCGCGCCCGACGGCGCCAGGCCCGCGCCCTCGCGAGCGATGCGGCCCTCGCGAGCGATGCGGAGGAAAACGGCACCGCTGCCGACAGCGTCCACTGCAACGCGCAAATGGGCACGTCGCAGGTGCGCGAGCGCTGCTCCATCGACGACGCCGGGCGCCAGCTCCTCAAGCAGGCGATGCAGCGACTGGGCCTCTCGGCGCGCGCCTACGACCGCATCCTCAAGGTGGCCCGCACCGTGGCCGACCTCGAAGAGGCCGATGACATTCGCCCCGAGCACCTCTCCGAGGCGATCCAGTACCGCGCCCTCGACCGCGACAACTGGGGGCAGTGAGAGGAACTGCTGAGCCGTGAGAAAGGACGATCGTCCCGCAGGGCGAGCGCACGGACTGCTGTCATCACACGCCCCGACTGGATGGCGTTGCCAATCGTCCCGCGGGGCGAGCGCATGCACGAATCACGCATCACAAATCACGGTTCGAGTTGCTGCTGCCTCGTGGCCATGACGATGCGCAGGCGCAGCGCTTGCGCGGCGGTCGCCACGGCGGCGAACTGCTGCACGGTGGCCTGCTCGTCGGCGCGCAGCAGTAGGCCGGTGCGGTCCTTCTTGGCCGTGCGCAGGGCCGCGCGCAGGTTTTCGCTTCCCACCTCGCGCTGGCCGACGAAGAAGGTGCCCTCGTCGGTGATCGAGACGGTTACGAACTGCTCCTCGGCGGGGGCAGACGCGCCGGCCTGCGGCAGGTTCACCTGAATGCCCATGCGCGGGACGAAATTCGAGGTCAACAGGAAGAAAATGAGCAGCAGGAGCACCACGTCGGCCACGCCGGCGAGATTGAAGGTCGTCAGCGGCTCGCGCTCGGTAGAGAAGTCGAGCATGTTTGAGTGCGGGAGTTTGGGAGTGCGGGGGGAGCGACCAATTGGCAACCGTCTCCGATTTAGAAACTGCGCTCCAGCAATCTATAGCGGTATTCGGCTGAGTTGATGGTATCAGCGAACGTGAGGCAACGACGTTAGCGAAGACGCCTTCGACCAGAAAGCCGTTATAGCTGTTGGCTGTTCACTTTTCAAACGGATAAGCTGACAGCTCACAGCCGACGGCTGACCACCAGCAGATTCCAGCCCCTCCCTCAACCCAGGCGCATACCGCTATACAGATGCACCAGGCCGCCGCGCCCACAGCCGAGGCCCCTTTCGGCGCCGAAAACCCCCCCCCCTCCCGCACCCTACACGCTCAAGCCGGCTGGCGCCGCTGGCGGTTGCCGTCGGAGGTTTCGCCGGAGGCCACCGGTTCTTGCAGCAGGTCGATGAAGGCGGTGGCCGAGCGCTCCATGTCGTTGATGAGACGCTTGATGCGGCCCAGCAGGTAGTTGTAGGCCAGCAGCGCCAGGATGCCGACGGCCAGCCCCGTGGCGGTGGTGACGAGCGCTTCCCAGATGCCGCCGGCCAGCACGCTGGGGTTGACGTTGCCCTGGAGGGCCTGCACCTGGCGAAAGGCGTCGATCATGCCGGTGACGGTGCCGAAAAAGCCCAGCAGCGGCGCCACCCCGGCGATGGAGGCCAGCAGGTCGGTGCGCTTTTCCAGCTCGAAGGCTTCGTGTTTGCCGGCCGCCTGCACGGCGTCCTGGATTTCGGAGATGGGGCGCCCCAGCCGTTCGAGTCCGCGGTGCAAGATGCGCGCGACCGGGGTGTCTTCGTGCTGGCAATGCGCGAGCGCTTCGTCGATGCGCCCGGCGCGCACGTCTTGTCGAATGCGCTGCGTGGTGGCTTCGGGGTCGCTCTTGGCGCGGCGCACGGCCATCATGCGCTCGATGAAGAGGTAGAGCGCCACCAGTGAGAGCAGCAGCAGCGGCACCATCACCCAGCCGCCTTCGAGCAGAATGTCGAGCACCGAGGAGGTGGCGCCGCCGGAGGCGGAAGCGGCGGCAGCGGCCGTGTCGGCGGCGGCGTTGGCAGCGGAGTCGGCGACCGTCTGGGCGAGGAAAGTCATCAAGGGTACGGTGAGAAAAAAGGCAGAGCGGGGCGCGAAACGGCCTCGCAGTCAGTTCCCCGAGTCGATTTCGAGGCCCCAGGCATCCGGGGGAAGCCGGCTGGTGTCTTGTTCGATGGTTTGGATGACCTGGTCGGAGGAAGAAAACTGCCCCACGACGACCCGAAAGCGCTGCGTGCCCTCGACGGTCGTTTCCAGAATGTCGATAGGGTAGTCCTGTTCTTGAAAGCGCTTCGCAAAGCGACGGGCGACGCGCTCGGCTTCTTCGCGCGCGGTTTCGGAGGCGACGACGACGGTCCACCCGCCCTGCGCGCGGTCGAGGCGGTCGGCGTCGGCGCGAGGAGGTCATCCGCGAGGCGCTCGCTCACGCCGCGAGCGGCGTCCTGCTGGCCGACGAAGTACCACGCGGCTCCTCCGGCCAGAAGAAGCGTCAGCAGGACCGCTCCCCAGCGCGTCCACGACCCGTTCCCGCTGGATTGCCGCCGTCGGGTGCCTTTGCGCTCTTGCCAGTCGGCGTCGGGCGCTGTGCGGGCTTCGCCCGGGCGGTCATCGGCGCGGCGCGCCTCGGGCGTATCGGGCGCTTCTTCGCGTGTGGGCGCGAAGCCTTCGTCGGGGGCGGCGGCAAGCGGCGCCGGCGAGGCGTCGCGCAGGGCGCCGGGCGAGGGCGAGGAGTATCGGTGCACCAGGTACCCGGCCGGCAGCGCAGCGTAGTCCTGTGCCTGAAAAGAATACCTGGCCGGCTGCGTTTCAGAAACGGATTCCTCGGGCAGCGACCAGTCGTCTTCTTCGGAAGCGGGCGCGACGTCGCGTTCGTCGTTTTCAGTGTCGGGGGATTCGCCGCGCGGCGGTTGCGAGGACGGCGCGCGGTCCGGATCGGTGCTGGGTGCGGGGGGCGACGCCTCCTCGGGCGTCGGGGCGGCGTCGTCGGGCGGGCTTTCCGGCGTGAAAAGCCCGCGTGTGGACCGTTCTTCGCTTTCGGGGTCTCGGTCCGGCTGGCGGTCGAAAATAGAGCCTCCGGGCGACGCGGAGGCTGGCGACGTCGATTTCTCGGTCTCGACGTCGTCGGAAGCGGGGGCGTCGGAAGCGGAGTCGTCGGAGAGCGTCGAGGCGGAAACGCCAATGGGCTGAAGATCGGCGAACGAGTGGTTGACCGAGCGCGCCAGCTCCTCCGTCGGCTCGAACGTCCACGTGCCCTCCCGGTGAGCGAACGTGCCCAGGCCGGGCAGGGGAAACTCACCAGTGCGCTGAGCATGCGCGCGCAGCCGGTCGAACAACTCCTGGAGAAGCTCTTCCGCCCGTTCGGGAGAGGTGTCGAGGCGGCGGGCGAGGTCTTCGAGCAGAGCAGGCATGAGCGGAAGGTCGTTGGCCGTTCGGA
>PXTX01000037.1:0-7301 GCA_003023275.1 Bacteroidetes bacterium SW_4_67_19 | reverse complement strand
TCTGCGTGCTCCGACGACGCCGTTTTCAGCGAATCAGTCGCCGGGTCAGCCGTTTCGTCGGGGGAGGCGTGCGCGTCTGGGTCCGTTGGGTCGGGGGAGGTGGGCATCGCGCGTGCGCGGAAATTAAGATGAGTGGGCGACAAGGGCGTGCAGTTTCAAAAGGCGACTTCAAAAGATAAGGGTCCCGAACGAAGCAGCGCAAATTGATGGTAGGCTTGCCGGAATTATCAGAGCTGCATGCGGAGGCCGCTTTCGAAAATTAGCGGCGGGCGCGGGTAGCGATTGTAGCGCTCAAGCGTACCGGCAGGGATATTCTGGAGGCGAACGACGAGGCCGACGGCGGAGGTAAGCGCGTACGTGCCTTCCACGTCGAGGTCCGCGAAGGTCTCGATGTCCTCGTCGCCCGTGCGACGGGTGGGCCGGGCGCTTTCAAGCGAGCCAGTGAGCTGAACGCGCCCTTTGCCGCCGGCGAAGCCGTAGGCGAAAAGCGCCTGCGCGGTGACGGGCGCGAAATACGGAATATCCGCGTCGCTGTCGGTGAGCTGCCCGTCGCGGTACGTCACCGAGAGCGAGGCGTGCACCCGCTCGGTGCGGCGGAAGGAAACGGAGCCGCCGGCCCGCAGGATGCGCGCGTCGCCGTACTGTGCGGCAGTGACGCCGCGCTCGTAGAGCGGCTCCGTGCTGGCGGGGGCATCGCTCGGGCTTTCCGGGCTTTCGTAGAACAGGAAGCTCGGGGCGTGCTGGTAACCGGCGAAGGCGTGCAGTTCCAGTGCGCGAAGGGGGAGGAAGCGCAGCCCGCCTTCGGCATCGACGGTGCGGACGGTCGGCTGGGGCGGGGCGTCGTAAAGGAGCGACGGGTTTTCGCGGTAGCGGTCCGCGAGCAGGTTGGCTTCGGCGGTGGGGTCGGTGCGGGCGTAGAGCGTGAGGCGCGAGGCGGCCTGCCACTCCGCGCGCACCTCGGGGGCGACGTAGGTGCCGCCGGCGCCGCCCGGGCTGGAAAAGGTCATGGCGCGCGCGCCGGCGAAGAGGCGCAGGGCGTCCGACTGGAGCAGCCAGGCGCCCGCGCCGGCGTCCAGAAACGAGGTCGCGCCGTCGAAGCGAGCGCTTTCGCGGTTGCTGGAGAGGCGCGCCGTCGAGCCGCGCACGTCTGCTTCGATGCGCGCCCCGGCGACGGGCGCGCCGGCGTTCAGCATGCCCTGAAAGCGTTGTTCGCCGCGGTCGATGTTCGCGCCGGCGTCGTCTTCGGAAACGGCTGTTTGCACGCGCGCGCCGTCGTAGCGAGCGCGCACGTCTACGGGAACGCGCTCGCTGCCGGTGTGCAACTGGAGGGCGGCGCGGCCGCCGTAGCGCTCGCGGCCCGGGGCGGTGCGAAGCGAGGAGCGCGCGATGGGGTCGGCGCCGTAGAGCTGATGCCGGCCGAGAAAGCCGCCGGTGGTGAGAGACGCGCTGAGGCCGGAGCGTTCGGTGCGCAATGTGGCGCGACCGCGCAACTCGTCGGCGGGCGTTTCCACGTCGGCGTCGTCGAAGGGCTGGAAACCGTCGGTGCCGTCGTAGTCGAGGCGCGAGCGAAACGCCCACTGCGGCGCGAGGGCGAGGTTCAGCCGGGCGCGAGCGAAGCGGCTGAAGTAGCGCCCGCCGCCGGCTTCGAGCAGGCCGGTCTTCGGAGGAGGGAGATCGGCGAAGCCTGAAGGGGTCGTGTTGCCGTCGGCCAGCGCCTGCGGAGTGGAGGCGGGCGGCTCGACGGTCTGCACCTCGGGGGCGGGCAGCGGCGGCAGCGGCGCGAGTTGCGCCCGGGGGAGCAGTTCCGTCAGCGCGGGCCGCTGGAGAGCGGGCAGTGTGATATCGAGCTGTCCGCGAATTTCCACCTCGCGCGGGGCGATGTCGGGCAGGCTGGGGTCGTCGCCGTCTTGTTGCGCCAGCGCGGGAGTCGCGCCGAGAAGCAGTGCGCAGAGGAGGAGAGAAAAGCGCATGGGGAGCGTGATGCGTGATGCGTGAGGCTGCTGGTCTACGGATGTCCAGCAAGAATTCGAACGTCAATGCTTTCTGAATGGCACTGCCCGTAGGGTCTCGATGGAAGCAACGAGGGCTGGCTTCTTCACGCATCACGTTTCACGCAACACGCGCCCATTCACGAATCCACGAGCGGGAAGGCAGACAAAAAACGAGGGAATTCCCCGGGCGGCGTCTCACAGCGCCTCTTGCTCCCGGCGAGCCGTTTTCGCGTAGTCGGTACCGGCAAATTCGTTTTGGAGGCGGTCGTAGAGCTGGTTGGCCTGGCCGGGCCGGTCGAGCCGGCGGAAGGCGCGCGCCTGGGCGAGGAGGCTGCGGGCGATCCAGTCGGGGTAGCCGGCGAACAGCTCCGGTAGGCGTTGCAGCTCCTCGACGGCCGCCTCCGGCTGGCCTTCCGCCAGAAGCAGCGCGCCGAGGCGGTAAAGCGCTTCGGCCCCGGCCCGGATCTGGCTTTCTTCCGCCACGCGCCGGTAGAGCGAGCGCGCCTCGTCGCCTCGGCCCTGTTCTTCGTAGAGGCGGCCCAGCGCCACGCGGGCGTCTTGCGCGACGGGCGCGCCGCCGGGGGCCTGCTCGATGGCCTGCCGGAGCCGTTCTTCCGCCCGATCGGGGCGCCCGAGGGCGGTGAGTGCGCGGCCCTGGCCGTAGCGAGCCTGCGCGTTTCCTTCTTCCGCGCCGCCGGAGGCCGCCATTTGCTCGTAGACGTCGAGGGCGCGCTCGGGCCGGTCCGTCTTCAGGTAAAGCCGACCGAGGCGGCGGGCGGCGTCGGCGCGGCGCTCGGAGTCGGGGTAGTCGCGCACGACCTGGCGCAGGTAGCCTTCAGCCTCGGAGTACTGGCCGGCGTCGGCGTAGATCGCGCCGAGGTAAAAGTAGGCGCGCGGCAGGAGGTTTTCGTCGGAAGAGGAGCGCACGAAGCGCTGAAACGAGCGGCGCGCCTCGTCGGTGGCTCCGCGCTGGTACTGCGCCTCGGCGCGACGAAAGCGCAGCTCGGCAGCGGCTTCGGGGTCGGTCGCTTCGAGCGAATCGGCCAGGGCCTCGGCGCCGGTGTCGTCGGCCTGCGCGAGGAGGGCGTCCTGGATGCTCCCGGCGGCGTCGGAGGCGTAGGGGCTGTCGGGGTATTCGTCGAGCACCGTTCGGTAGGCGCGCTCGGCGGCGGCGGAACGGCCCGCGTTGTAGAGCGCGTCCCCGATGCCGTATTGCGCCCGCGCAGCCAGCGTCGCCGCCGGGCTGGTGTCCAGCAGGGTGCGCCAGGTGCTCACGGCCCGTTCGTAGCGCTGTTCCTGGAAGTGCGCCTGCCCGATCTGAAAGAGCGCTTCCTCGCGCAGGTCGCTCTGCGGGAAGTCGTCCGCGAGCCGCCGCCACGTGTCGATGGCCGCTGCGTTATCCCCGGCGCGCGAGCGGGCCTGGCCGCTCTGGTAGAGGGCGTAGTCGCGCGCTTCGCCTCGGGCGCGCTGGTAGGCGGCTTCGGCGTCGGAAAAGCGGCGGCGGGCGTAGTGGCTGTCGCCCAGGCGCAACAGCGCGTCGTTGTGGTAGGTGCTGCCCTGCGAGCCGGCGGACGTGCGCAAAAACCGCTCGAAGGCGCGCGCGGCGGCTCCATAATTTTCTTGCTGAAAGGACGCCCAGCCGAGGCCGTACTGCGCGGCAGCAGCGTGCGCTCCGTCGGGGCGGCGTTGCAGGTAGCGCTGGTAGGCGGTGGCGGCCTGCGGGAGCGCGCCGTCGCGGTAGCGGCTTTCGGCTTCCCAGAAGAGCGCCGCGCCCGCGTTTTCGCGGTCCGGGAAGCGGTTGCGGTAGGCGGCGAAGGCGTCGGCGGCTTCGGCGGGACGCTCGGCGCGCAAAAGCAGGTGCGCCCGCTCGAAGAGCGCCTGGGGCTGGAGGTTCGAGGGCAGGCCGGCCCGCGTCGAAGAGGGCGCGCCCACGGCGATAGAGCGCGTCGGCGCGGCGGGGGCTTTCGGGGAAGCGTTCGAGGAAGGTGGCGAAGGCGTCGGCCGCCTCGTCCGGCGCGCCGGCTTCGGCCCGGCCGGCGGCGGCGAGGAAGGCGGCCTTTTTGCTCATGTTGCTGTGTCCCGCGCCGGCCGTGTCGGGCGCTTCGGTCACGCGGGCGAAGAGGTCGGCGGCGCGGGCGAAGTCCTTCTGGCGGTAGTGGGTGAGGGCCAGCCCGTAGCGTGCGGCGCGAGTGTCTGTGGCGCCGGCGTGGCGATTCACGTAGCGCTGGTACGCCGACGCCGCTTCGTCGAGCCGGCCGGGCTGTCGGCGCAGCGCCTCGGCGCGCAGGAACGCAGCGCGGGCGCGGTCTGCCTCGGCGTCGAGGGCGTCGCGGCGGCGCTCCAGTTCGCTCAGGACCTGATCGTAGCGCTTCAGGTCGAAGTAGACCTCCGCCAGTGCCAGGCCCAGCGTCTGTGCCTGCGGGGCGTCGGGGTAGCGCTCGGCGAGGCGTTCGAGCGCGTCGGCGGCTTTGGCAGAGGCTCCTTGTGGGTCATCCCCCTGTGGTGAGCGGCCTTCGCCCAAGTGCACCGAGGCGATCTGGTACAGCGCCTGCGGGGCCTGGGGGGTGTCGGGATGCTGCTCGGCGACGGCGCGGAACTGCTCCAGCGCCTCGGCGGACCGGTCGTCGCGGCGCGCGATGACGCCGAGCAGAAAGCGCGCCTCTGCGACACGAGCTGCGCCGGCGTTGCGCTCGACGATGCGGCGCAGCGTCCGGCGGGCCTCCTCGAACGTGCCCTGCTCGAAGAAGTAGCGCCCCAGGCGCAGTTGCGCGCGTTCGGCCAGCGGGTGGGCGGGGTAGTCTCTTTGCAGGCGCTCCAGGCGCCGCGCCGCCGCCGCGCTCTGATCGAGCGCCAACAGCGCGCGCGCCTCGTAAAAGAGCGCTTCGGCGGTGTGCGAGTTGTCGGGGAAGGTCGCGCGGAAGTCGGCGAAGGCTTCCTGGGCCGACCCGTAGAGGCGGTCGTGGTAGAGGGCGAGCGCGTCGGCGAAGGCGTCGTCGGCGGAAGCGTCGGCCGTGGGTTGCGCCTCGGCGAGGGCGGGGGCAGCCAGCAGCACGGCGGCCAGCGCGACCGAGAGGCAGCGGTGAAGGGCGTTCATGCGCGGAAAGAGCGCGGAAAAAGGGGGAGAGCATCTTTTCAAAAAAGCATCGAACCGGACAAAAAGAACAGCAACGCGCGCGACCACGGCTTTCGTTGCCGGTTCGTCCATTTGCCAATGCTTGCCTTTCGGCCCCGTTCCTCACAGAAGGATTACACCGCAGGCGTGCACAGCTCGAATCCTTTGAGGAGGATTCGCTTTTCAGGGGGCGTAGATCGGCTGCCAGTAACATTTTTGGAACGTTAAGCAGCGATGCCCACCGGCGCTGTTTTTCGCGCGCTTTCGCCGCAGCCGTTCCTGCTTCACCCATCGCCCTGCCTCTTGTACCCCGTTTCTCCTTCTATTTTCATGGCTGAAGACGCTTCGCCCGAAACCACCCCGTCTGGCTCCTCCGCTTCCGGCGGCACGTCGCCCAGCAGACCAGCAGCAGCGGACCGCCTCCCGGCGGGGGATCTCCCCTCGAAGATCTCGAAAGCGCCGTTTCGGGAGACGACCCGTTTGGCGGGGAAAACCCCTTCGGCGAGGGAGCGTTTTCCGACGAGCCGGCCGCGCTGATGGTGACGAAATTCTGGATTCGCCAGAACGCGCTCCTGTCGGTGGGGCTGGCCTTCGCAGCAGGCACGCTCATCGGCGCGCTCAAGCAATAACACGACGGCGGACAGCAGCTTTCCATTTTGGAGTGAGGGGCCGGGCGGTCGTTCGCTGATGCCGTTCTGGGGCGGTCGCCTTGCTGCTGGGCGCGGCAATCCGCTGCACTTTCTTTCGACTGTATTCACCCTACAAGACCTTCCCGAGAACTGAACCGTGGCTGATTCCGACCCGAAAGACGCTTCCGAGACGACTTCCGAAGGCGCCTCGGAGGAGCACGAGCCTTCCGAGGAGCACGCTTCCGAAACGCCCGATCCGAGCGCCGGCCCCTCGCCGGGAGAGTCGCCCGCTGCGGCGGACGCGGCTGCCGGGGCTACGTCGAGCGGCGATCCGGGCGGCGATCCGGGTAGTGAAGAGCCGCCGCCCTTCGGGGCCGAGGGCGCCGAGGACTGGAGCGACGTGGACGAGTCGATTGACCAGTTGCGCGCCGAGCTCGACGCGCTGGAGCAGCAAGGGGGCGCGGTCGAGCGCTTGCGCGGCTGGATTCAGCGCAACCCGCTGCTGGCCGTCTTTGCGGCGGCCGGAGCGGGCCTTCTGGCTGGGCGGCTCCTGCACGGGCTGCGCCAGTCGTTCAAGCCCGACCCGCTGCCGGTGCGTGCCCGCAAGCAGGCCCAGCAGAGCGCTTCGGATGCCCGGCGTCGCGTGAAGGACGCCTCCGACCGCGTGAAGGACGCTTCGAAGCGCGCCCGCGAGGGGGCCGAGCGGGCTGGCAAGTCCGCCGCGGCGGGTGCCACAGCAGCCGGGGCCGCGACGGCAGCCGGGGCCAAAAAGGCGTCGGAGCGTGCGCGCGAGTGGGGGAAGGAGACCTCCGAGCGCGCCCGGCGCGCCGGGGACGAGGCGTCGAAGCGGGCGAAGGAGTGGAGCGGCGAGACGGCGGAGCGCGCCCGCGAGCTGCGCGACGACCTTTCGGAGAAGGCCGCGCCCTACGCCGAGCAGGCCCGCAAGCAAGCCGAAGCCGCCGGCAAGGCCGCTGCGGCTGGGGCCGCCGCTGCTGGTGAGCGCGCCCGTGAAGCCGGCGAAAAAGCGAAGGCGAGTGCAGAAGAAGCACAGAAACGCGCCCAGGAGGTCGGCGAGCGCTTGAGTGGCACCGATCCCGGCGAGGCCGCGAAGGAAGCCGGGCGTAGCATCGAGGCGGGGGCCAAGAGTGCTGCCGCTGAAGCGAAAGCCGGGGCCGAGCGCGCAAAGGAGGAAGCCAAGAAGAAGGCCCAGCACGGCAGCAACGTGCTTAGCATCCTGCGCAACACGGCCCGCGCCGCCGTCGCGGCCGCCATCGTCAAGCGCGTCAGCGACGTGGTGCGGCGGTTGACGTAGGGCCGGAGAGCTTTCCGCCGTTAGCTCTCAGCTGTCAGCTTTTCGGGATGAACCACTGAACGCCGAGGGCTGAACGCTTCCCGCTGGCTTTTCCACTGTGTCTTCACCTCAACGGGGGGCTGGCAGCGGATCATGCGCCGGTCTTCGGTGTGCTTGAAAACCGGCGACCTGTTACCTTTACATAACGTCGGCCCTCGCTTCTGGGTCGTCGTTTTTCTTTTGCATTTTCCCTCCGCTGCGTTCCTGTGAGCATCTTA
>PXTX01000036.1 GCA_003023275.1 Bacteroidetes bacterium SW_4_67_19 | reverse complement strand
AAAAGCGCCGGCGAAGCGCCTGCTGCACCTCGCCCGAGAGCGCGCCCGGCTCGTGCCAGAGCGCGCGCGGCTTCCACTGGTGATGCACGCGCCGCGCCGCGAGGGCCTCCGAGACGCCCATTCGGTAGTCGATCACGTTCGCGAGAATCTGAAAGACCGTCGTGATGATCGTCGAGCCGCCCGGCGTGCCGGTCACCAGCGCGAGGCGGCCCCGCGGGTCCTCCGCAATGGTCGGCGACATCGACGAGAGCATCCGCTTCTCCGGCGCGACGGCGTTGGCCGCGCTGCCGACGAGGCCGTACATGTTCTGCGCGCCCGGCTTGGCGGCGAAGTCGTCCATCTCGTTATTCAGGAAAAAGCCCGCTCCTTCGACGGCCACCTTCGAGCCGTAGTTGCCGTTGAGGGTGGTGGTGGTGCTCACCGCCAGCCCCGCCGAATCGACCGCCGCGTAGTGCGTGGTCTGCATCGATTCGTGCGCGAGCGGGTCGCCGTGCTCCACCGAGTCGGTCGGCGTGGCCGCCTCGGGATCGAAGGAGGCCATGCGTCGCCGCATGTAGCGTGTGCTGACGAGCGAGTCGACGGGCACGTCCACGAAGTCGCTGTCGCCGAGCCACTTGGCGCGGTCGGCGAAGACGCGGCGCATCGCCTCCCCCATGCGGTGCACCCCCGGCGCGGTGTGAAAGCCCATTTCGGCAGGACGGACGGGCGCCATCGCGTTCAGCAGTTGCGCCACCGCCACGCCGCCCGAGGACGGCGGCCCCATGCCGTAGACGCGCCAGCCTCGGTAGGTCGTCGTGACGGGCGGGCGCAGCCTGGCCTCGTACTGCGCGAGGTCCGCCTCGGTAATCAGGCCGCCGCCGCGCTCCATCTCTTCGGCGATCAGGCGCGCGGTCCGGCCCTGGTAAAAGCCCGCGCGGCCCTGCGCTTCGATGCGGCGCAGCGTGGCAGCGAGGTCTTTTTGCACGAACAGGTCGCCCGGCTGCCACTGGCGCGTGGAGTCGTGCAGACCGCCTTTGGTGAAATATTTCCGGCTGCCGGGGTAGTCGCGGAAGGCCGGGGCAAATCGGTTGAGCCGCTGCGCCTCGGCCTCGGAGAGGCGCACGCCCTCCGCCGCCATGCGAATGGCCGGAGCGAGTACGCTGTCGCGCGGCAGCCGGCCGTACTTGCGGTGCATGAGCAGCATCCCGGCGACGTTGCCGGGGGTGCCGCTGGCGAGGTATCCGCGCCGGCTGCGCCGCGGGACGGGCGCGCCAGTGGAGTCGAGGTACATGTCTTCGGTGGCCGCGAGTGGGGCCTTTTCGCGGTGGTCCACCGTCACAACGCGCCCCTCGGGGAAGCGGATCACCGTGAAGCCCCCGCCGCCGACGTTGCCGGCGCGCGGGTGCACCACCGCCAGCGCGAAGCCGGTCGCCACCGCTGCGTCCACCGCGTTGCCGCCGTGGCGGAGCATCCGCGCGCCCGCCTCGGAGGCCATTTGGCGCGCGCTCACGGTCAGGCCGCGCTCGGAGCGCGCCGGCGCGTCGGCCTCGACGGCCAACGCGGGAGCGGTTGCCGGCGCGTCCGTTCGCACGCCCGGCTCGGAGCAGGCGGCCAGTGCCAGCAGAAGCGCGAGCGGAGCGGCGGCGAGGCGGGGCATGGGGTGCGGGTTCGGGGATTGGGGTTCGGGTTTTTTTCGGGGGCGGACGGTTTGCTTTACGAAGGGCCCGGCGCGTCGTGCCCCCGCGGGGTCGTTGGCGACGGCGCGAGAACGGGCCGCCGCCGCGACGACGCCGAACCGTGCACCACAGCACCATTACACTAAAACACGGTAAAACCCTACTTTTTTACCTCGGCGCTCCCTTAACATGAAACCAACACCGCGCGCCTTTCCGCAACGCTTTCCCCGCATACGTGAACGGCTCTTCTCCCAACGGTGTGCTGACGCTGCTGGACTGGCTGCTCGTGGTCGGCTACTTCGTGATCTCCTTCGGGATCGCGATCTACTTCTACCGGCGCGCCTCGAAGGACACCTCGGAGTTTTTCCTCTCCGGGCGCGACATGCCGTGGTGGCTGGCCGGCACCTCGATGGTCGCCACCACCTTCGCCGCCGACACGCCGCTCCTCGTCACCGAGATCGTCGCCTCCGACGGTATCGCGGGCAACTGGATCTGGTGGAACTTCGCCTTCGGGGGAATGCTCACGGTGTTCTTTTTCGCCCGCCTCTGGCGCCGCAGCGGCGTGATGACGGACGTGGAGCTGGTCGAGCTGCGCTATGACGGGCCGGCCGCCGCGTGGCTGCGCGGGATCAAAGCCGTCTACTTCGGGCTGCTCTTGAACGTCATCATCATCGGCTGGGTCTCCCTCGCGATGGAGACGATCATCGACACGCTCTTTCCCGGCCTCACGCTCTTCGGATACGCCTCGTTCAGCTTCCTCGGTGGCACGTTCGGCGCCTCGCTCGTGGTGACGGGGCTGATGCTCATGGTCGTCGCCGTCTACTCGCTCCTCGGCGGGCTGCTGGGCGTGATGGTGACGGACTTCGTTCAGTTCTTCATCGCGATGGGCGGGACGATTGCGCTGGCCGTCTTTGCGCTTCAGGCGCCCGAGGTGGGCGGCCTCGCGGGCCTCCAGGAGCAGCTCGACCCCTCCACGTTCAACATGCTGCCGACCGTCACCTTCGGCACGGCGGCGGAGGGCGCGGGCGCGCTGACGCTGAGCGGGCTGGCGTTCGTGGCCTACATCGGCGTGCAGTGGTGGGGCAGCTGGTACCCCGGCAATGAACCCGGCGGCGGCGGCTACATCGCGCAGCGCATGATGAGCGCCAAAAACGAGCAACACTCCCTCTTCGCCACGCTCTGGTTTACCGTCGCGCACTACTGCCTGCGCCCCTGGCCGTGGATCATCGTGGCCCTCTGCGCGCTGGTGATGTTTCCCGACCTGCCCGAGGGCGAAAAGCGCGCCGGCTTCGTCATGGTGATGCGCGACGTGCTGCCGCCGGGCATGCTGGGGCTGCTCTTCGCGGCGTTCCTGGCGGCGTTCATGAGCACCATTTCGACGCAGCTCAACTGGGGCGTCTCGTATCTGATGAACGACTTCTGGGGCCGCTTCGTCCAGCCCGGCGCCTCGGAGCGCCAGCAGGTCTTCCTCTCGCGCGTCTTTACCTTCGCGCTGGGCCTCATTAGCCTGCTGGTCACCGCCAACCTCGACACCATCGAGCAGGCCTGGGGCCTGATCCTGAGCGCCTCGGCGGGCCTCGGGCTGGTCCTGATTCTGCGCTGGTACTGGTGGCGCGTGAACGCGTGGAGCGAGATCGCCGCCACGGTCACACCGATTGCGCTGGTGATTCTGGCGCTGCTGCTGCCGGACGGCACGCAGGTGCCGGGCCTCCAGGCCGACTTTCCCGTCAACCTTTACGCGGTCGTCGGCTTCACGACGGTCGTCTGGCTGGCGGTCACGTTGCTCACGCGCCCGACCGGGCCGGACACGCTCGACCACTTTTACCGAAAGGTGCGCCCCGGCGGCCCCGGCTGGACGCCCGTCGCCCGCCGCCACCCCGACGTGGAGCCGGACGCCGGCTTCGCGCGCCTCTGGCTGGACTGGCTGCTGGGCGTAGCGTTCGTCTACCTGACGCTCTTCGGCGTGGGCAAGCTGCTGGTGGGCCGCGCCGCGCTGGGGGCAGGCCTACTGGTCGGCGCGGCGGCGGCGGCGGCCTTCCTGTGGCGCGACCTGAGCGCGCAGGGCGGCGGGCACGTCTTCGACGCGGACCGCGCGGCGGAGGAACCCGAAACGCGCACGTAGCGCTGGGTTTCGACCCTTTCGCCAAGCATTCTCCGAGGCCATGCCCGAGCTTTCGCGATTCTACGGCATCGGGATCATGACGTACTGAAACGACCATCCGCCCGCTCACTTTCGTGCAGTGTACAGCAGGGAAGAGGCCACATTGGCATCCAGCCGATTCATGTGCTGCAAGGCCACCTTTCTCGCCGCGCACGATCGCTCGTCTTTGAATGGGCAGCCGAGCATCAAGAAGAGTTGCTTCGTTGCTGGGAGTTGGCCCAAGAGCCGGCTCCGCTGCCCAAAATTGCTCCGCTCGACTAAACGCTCAGTTCCCCTATGGCGCTTCTTCACGTCACGGATATCGAGGTCACGTCCGCCGAAAACCATGAACTGACGGTGCGCTTCGACGACGGCACGCGCCGCCGCGTCGAACTGGAAACGCTCCTGACCGGCTGCTTCGAGCCGTTGCGCGACCCGCAGCGCTT
>PXTX01000035.1 GCA_003023275.1 Bacteroidetes bacterium SW_4_67_19 | reverse complement strand
GGCGATCAAGATCATCCGCTCCTCGCAGAACAAGAGCGATTCGAGCCAGCGCCTGCGCCACCGCTTTTCTATCGACGAGCGGCAGGCCGACGCCATCCTCGAAACGAAGCTCTACCGTCTGAGCCAGATGGAGATCGACGCGGTGCGCGAGGAACTGGAGGACAAGGAGGCGAAGGCTGAGGAACTGCGTGCCCTGCTGGGCGACGAGCACGAGCGCTGGAAGGTCGTCAAAAAAGAGCTGCGCGCCGTCCGCGACGAGTACGGCGACGACCGGCGCACCCAGATCAGCGGCCCGGACGCGACCGTCGCGTACGACGAGGAGGACTACATCCTCGACGAGGACGCCTACGTCATCGTCACGCGCGACGGGTGGGTCAAGCGGCAGGGCAGCTACTCCACGCTCGACGCGATCCGCGTGCGCGACGGCGACGAGGTCGGCTGGGTGCTGGGCGGCTCGACGCGCGCGACGGTGGGCTTTTTTACCAACTACGGCCGCTGCTACACCGCCCGCATCGCCGAGATCAACAGCACGACCGGCTACGGCGACCCGGTGCAGAAGCTCTTCAACTTCGATGACGGAGAACACGTCGTCGGCGCGGTGAGCTTCGACGAGCGCGCGTTGCCGGCGCCCCGCGTCGAGCCGGAGGCCGAGCCGGACATGTTCTCGGGTCAGAACGGCGAAGACGTCGGCGAAACGGTCAATGGCGAGCCGCCCTACGTCGTGGCGATCTCAAAGCACGGCCGGTCGGTGCGCTTCACCACCGAGGGGTTCATGGAGCCGTCCACCTCGCGCGGGCGGATGTTCATGCGCCTCGACGACGGCGACGAGGTCGTTGGCGCGGAGGTGGCGCAGAGTCACGAGAACGTGTGCCTCGCTTCCCGCGACGGGCGCGTCCTGATTTTCCCGGCGCACCAGATCAGCGTCTACAAGGGCATCGCGAAGGGCGTGAAGGCGATCACACTCGGCGGCGAGGACCACGTGATTGGCTTTTGCCTGTCGGACGCCGCGCGCGAGGGGCTGGAGGTGGAGACCAACCGCGGCCGCCGCGAGATCGTGCGCACGACCAAGTACGACGTGACCAGCCGCGCGGGGAAGGGGCGGCTTACCATCAAGCGCGGGCACCTGGCGAAGGTCTTCCCGAAGCCGACGGAGGTGCGGTTGAATGGGGCGGAGTGAGAAACGCTATTTCCGCCGGCGCTATTCACAATGTAATTACCCAAAAAAAGGCGACGCTATGAGTATTCGAACCAACATCGTCCCTATCGGAAACTCGCAGGGCGTTCGCATTCCGAAGCCGCTCCGTACCCGGCCACGGGGGGATCGAAGCGAGCGCGACTCGATACATAGCCCTCGACGCACGAGACCGTTCCTTTCCTCCTGATCCCCCGACCCCTTATGCAAGCTCGCGAAATGCTTTCCAGCCACCCTACCGGCACCGACCTCGACGAGAGCGCGCTCGCTGGCTGTATCGAGGCGTGCTTCGAATGCGCGCAGACGTGCACCGCCTGCGCCGATGCCTGCCTCGAGGAGTCGGGCGGCGAGCTGGACTTGCGCCACTGCATCCGCACCGACTTGGACTGCGCGGACATCTGCGAGACGACCGGCAAGGTGCTCAGCCGCCAGACCGAGCCGAGCTGGGACCTCCTCAAAGCGCAGGTCGGCGCGTGCATGAAAGCGTGTCAGGAGTGCGGCGACGAGTGCGAGAGCCACGCCGACCACCACGAGCACTGCCGCGTCTGTGCCGAGGCCTGCCGCCGCTGCGAAGAAGCGTGCGACCAGCTGCTGAATGCACTGGAAAACGTGTAATCTTGTGGAGGGTAGATCGTAGATGGTGAATGGTTCTCGCCCGGCGGGCGCGTCGGTGGAGCGAGCCCCATTCACCATTTGCTATTCACCGACCACCGACCTGATATGGAAGCGTTTCGCGCATTCCTTTCGCAGCCGGCTACGCTCATCGTGTGGCTCGTGCTCTCGCTGGTCTGCCTGGCCGTTTTGGTCTGGGACCTTCGGACAAAAAACCGCGAGCTGGGAAGCCTCATGAAGCTCGTCTGGGGCCTCACGACGCTTTACTCCGGCCCCCTCGGGTTGGCGATCTACTACTTCAGCGGGCGCCAGCAGATCTCGCGGGACTCGCTGTGGCGCAAGGGGTGGCGCTCGACGGGACACTGCTACTCCGGCTGCGGGATGGGGGAGCTCGTCGGTATCGTGCTGACCGTCGGCGTGCTGGCGGTGTCGAGCAACGTCTGGGTAGCGCTGGTGACGTTTTCGTTCGCCTATCTCTTTGGGGTGGTCCTGACTATCGGGCCGCTCATGCAGGAAGGCACGAGCTTCAACGAGGCGCTCATTGACGCGCTTTACTCCGAGACGGCCAGCATCGTTTTCATGGAAGCCGTCGCCATTGGGGTGGACACCTGGATCGCCGGAGAGGCCAAGATGCACGACGTGCTCTTCTGGACGGCGCTGCTGCTCTCGCTCACGGCGGGCCTGCTGGCGGCGTACCCGGTCAACGTGCTGCTCATCAAGTTCGGCATCAAGGAGGGCATGATGAATCCGCGCATGATGCGTGAGGGCGACGTGGACATGCAGCAAGCCGCCGCCGGGTAGTCCCCGGTTCTTCTTTGAAATCCGTACCGCGCGTCGGCCGGTTGCGTCTGGAGGAATGCCTTCGCGCGCGCCGGCAATTCCGCCGACCGCCCCGCCCAGGAGCGGCAGGCTGCGCGTGTCATTCCGCGATCTGCCGAAGCAGGTAGGCCAGTTTCTCGCGCCGGGGGCGCAGGTCGCGCCGAACGGCACGCTGGTTCAGGTAGTAGATCGCGCCCGACAGGGCGACCACGAACGCCGCGTAGCCGAGCGTGAACCAGGACGCGCCCTCGTCGCCGGCGACCACCAGCACCACGCCGACGGCGAGCGGGGCAATGTACCACCGGAGCACGTTTTCGAGCAGGCCGATCTGGGCGTCCACCTTGCCCAGCTCAGCGCGAATCGCATCGGCCACGGGCTGCCCGGCGACGGCGGTGGTGCGGTGCCGGGCGCGTGTGCGGTAGAGCTTCCACCCGATGTAGGCGCTGCCGGCCATTACGAGGGCGGCCCCGCTGCGCACGACCCAGGAGGCGGTGAGCACGGCCATCACGCCGAAGGCGACGAAGACGAAGGCGGCGGCCAATCCTTCGCGCAGGTCGCGCCGCCAGATTTTCCGGTCGAACGACTCGGAGTGTTGCTTGACGAACGAGAGCATTTCGGATTCAGACATGGGAGGGTCGGGAGCTTCGTTTTGGGATTGCCAGTGATCTTTCGCTTCGTCGAGCGTCATGCGGGGACCTCCGCCAGCTCGTCGGCCAGCGTCTTTTTGATGCGATGCAGTTTGACGCCCACGTAGTTTTCGCTGATGCCCAGCACCTCGGCCATCTCGGCGTAGCTCCGCTCGTCGAGGTACATCGTGGCGAGCGCCTTGTCCGCGTCATCGAGGCGGTCGATAGCCGCGTAAAGGCGGTCGGTTTGCTCCTGCGTTTCCAGGCGCTCGTCGGGGGCGGCGAAGCCGTCTTCCCAGAGCGGGTGCGTGTCGCGCAGGGTGGCGTCCCGGCGCACGTCGCGCTTGCGCTCGTGATCGAGCGCGGTGTTGAGGGCCACGCGGTAGACCCACGTACTTCGCTGCGCGCCGTCGTCTTCCTCGTAGCCGGGGAGCGCGCGCCAGAGCTGCACGAGGATGTCTTGGTAGAGGTCATCCTGCGCCTCGGTGCTTTCCGCGTAGACGCGGCAGATCTTGCGCAGGCGCGCCCGGTTGTCGCGCACCAGCTCGAGGAACGTGTCTTCGCGGCGGTCGGCACGGCGGTTGTCCCGGTCGGACACGGCGCGGGCGAGGGCATCGTCGAGTGTGAACGTCGCTCACTTTGTTCATCGCGCCAGCGACGCCGTTCTTACAGCCGCCGGGCCGCGTTGGAGCGTTTTACACTTTTTCTTCATTTCGATGAGCTGTCAGCCCTCGGCTGTCCACTTTTCAGCCTCGCAAGGCGGGCCGCTTACCGCTCCTCGCTGGCCGCCTATTTTCGCGCTCGGCAAAATAGCGCGCCACCGTGCCCGCCTTCGCCGGGCCGACCTCCTCGGCGAGCGTGGCTTCGTCCAGTTCGCGGATGCGCTTCACCGAGCCGAACGCCTGCAGCAGCGACTGCGCGGTCTTCGGCCCGATGCCGTCGATGTCGAGCAGCTCGGATCGCAACGTTTCGTTTTTGCGCCGCTTGCGCTGGTAGGTGACGGCAAAGCGGTGCGCCTCGTCGCGCACTTGCTGCAAAAGCTGGAGTGCGGTCGAGTCTTTCGCAATCAGCTTCGGATCCGAGTCGCCGGGCGTGAAGACTTCCTCCAGCCGCTTGGCGAGGCCGATGACGGGGAAACGCCCGTAGACGTCCTTCTCGCGCAGCGACTCGACGGCGCTGGAGAGCTGTCCCTTCCCGCCGTCGATCACGACGAGATCCGGCCACGGGCCGTCTTCGTCTCGCACGCGGCGGTAGCGGCGACGCACCACCTCGCGCATCGCGGCGTAGTCGTCGGCGGTGCCCTCCGCCGAGCGGATCTTGAACGTGCGGTAGTCCGACTTGCGCGGCTTGCCGTCCTTGAAGACGACCAGCGAGGCGACCGTCTCGCTGCCGGAGAGATGGCTAATGTCGAACGCCTCGATGCGCCGGGGCAGGTCGTCGAGGCGGAGGGATTCCTGGAGCGCCTTCACGCTGTGGGGGACGCGCTTTTCGCCGCGCTTGAGCTTCTGGAGCTTCCACTCGCCGGCCAGCAGCTTGGCGTTGCTTTTCGTCATGCGCACCAGGCTGGCCTTGTCGCCGCGCTGGGGGACGCGGATCGGCACCTTCCGGCCGTTTTTCTCGCGGAGCAGCGCGCGCAGGGCTGCCGCGTCGTCGGCGGGGGCCGCGTCGGGGTCGTGCGAGCAGAGCACCTCGCCGGGGACGAAGGCCGCGTCGGCGTAGTAGTTTTCCAGAAACGCCAGCAACAGCTCCTCGTCGGGGCGGCCCTCCACGCGCTCGAAGCGGCGCTCCTGCCGGCCGATCACCTTGCCCTCGCGCACCTTGAAGACGACCCCGACGCCGAGGCCTTCCTCGCGGTCGGTGTGGACGGCGAACACGTCGCGGTCGGCGCGGTCCTCGGCGACGATCTTTTGCTTTTCGGCGTGCTTGCGTAGCGCCTCGATCTGGTCGCGCCGGCGAGCGGCTTTTTCGTAGTCTTTGCCCTCGGCGGCGCGTTCCATTTCCTCCTCCAGTCGGTCGGTGAGCGCGTCGACGTGCCCGCGCAACAGCTGCTTGACCTGCTCGATGGTCTCGTTGTAGTCCGCCTCGCTCTGGTAGCCCTCGCAGGGGCCTTTGCAGTTTTCGATGTGGTATTCGAGGCACACGTCGTACTTGCCGGCGTCGATCTTTTCCTGCTCGAGGTCGAGTTTGCAGGTGCGCAGCTTGAAGGCCGAGCGCACGACGCCGAGGACCTCTTTCATGTTGGACGAATCGGTATACGGGCCGAAGTAGTCCGAGCCGTCCTTTTCGAGCGTGCGGGTGGGGAAGACGCGCGGGAAGCGCTCGTTTTTGACGCAGATGTATGGGTAGGTCTTGTCGTCCTTGAGGTTGACGTTGTAGCGCGGCTGGTGCTCTTTGATGAGGTTGTTTTCGAGGATGAGCGCCTCGGCCTCGGTGTCGGTGACGATCACGTCGAGG
Source organism: Bacteroidetes bacterium SW_4_67_19 (assembly GCA_003023275.1). Classification (GTDB taxonomy): domain Bacteria; phylum Bacteroidota; class Rhodothermia; order Rhodothermales; family Salinibacteraceae; genus QS-8-64-10. Next base: position 5,065 of record PXTX01000035.1, on the reverse strand, counting down.
TCGGCGACCTTCTTGAGCATCGCGCGGATGCGGCCGTCGCGCGGGCGGCTCTGGTGAAAGTAGGAACGCACGCGCGAGCGCAGGTTCTTGGCTTTGCCGACGTAAAGGACGCGCCCCTCGTCGTCGAGGTGCTTGTAGACGCCGGGGTCGGGGGGCAGGTGATCGAGCTTCTTCTGGAGCGCCTCGCCAGGCTGGAGGGCGTCCTCGGCGCTTTCGTTCGGGCGGCCGTTTGCGTGTTCGTCAGACATGCTGCGCGGGCATCGGTCGGCGTGCTGACTGCGGGGAACTGAAAACGAGCGGAGCGAGAACGGGTTCAGCGGGCGCCGGTGGCAGAATCAAACCGAGCGACGGGGCGTTTCCGAGGATGCTTTTTCACGCGAAGCCGACCTTGCTACACTCTCACGTGATACCTTCGTTCGGACGACTTCGAGCGCTGTTCATTTCTGGGCTGTCCATTGTTTTGGGGGCCGGCGCGCTTCTGGGGGCGGCCGGGTGCGGCGGCTCGGGCCAGACGCGAAAGAAGAAGCGCGATTTTCAGCAGACCTTTCGCCGCATCTTCAAAAAATACCAGGGCTTCGAGACAGAGAAGTCGCTGGCGCTGGCGCGCGATTCAGGCGGAAACTGGGCGTACGGCTTCGCGCGGGGACAGGAGGGCGAACTGGCGGCGGTGAACAAGGCCAAGCAACAATGCGAAAAGCAGCGCGCGCGCTACGAGGTAGAGGCGCGCTGCCGCACCTACGCCGTCGGCGACGAGATCACGGGCGACGCGGCGCTGGTGGAAGAGTGATGCGCAGGTGCGTGATGCGCAGGTGCGTGATGCGCAGGTGCGCAAGGCTGCCGGTCCGCGGTCGTTGAAAAAGCATTCGAGCGTCAACCATTTGCACGCTCGAAAATGAAATCGAGCGCGGGCATGAAGGAGAGAAAAAAGAAGTTTCGAAAGTGGCGCCGCGAGTGAACCCCTGCCGAGAGGCGCCGATTCGTGGTGTTGACCATGCATTTCTTTCGTCGTGAGACTGGAGTATGAACAACCAAAATGAGGCGCGAGTCCCTTCTGGGACCCGTATAGTCCAGAATAGGCGTGAAGGGGCGTTTGCTTGGGTTGGGCAGGGGGTTGCGCTTCTGCTCGTTGCCATGCTGGCAGGCGCTCTGCAAGCCCAGGCGCAGGAGCCGGCGCAACCCGACACGACGCTCGAGGAGGTCGTGCCGCTCGAAGAGGTGGTCGTCACCGCCGAGCGAAGCGCGCTGGAGATCATGCGCTCCACGGCGGCCGTCTCGGTCATCGACCGGGAGGCCCTGCGCCGCCAGCCCACCAACAGCCTCGCTGACGCGCTGACGCTGGTGCCCGGCTTTACGTTTCTGGAGCAGGACGGCCTCGGCTACGCCCCGCAGCCCGTCGTGCGTGGCTTCTACGGCGGCGGCGAGGCGGAGTACGTGCAGGTGCTCCTCGACGGGCGGCCCGGCGGGGTCGTCAACCTGACGATGGACCCGGAGCGCTCCGGGGCGACGCGCCTGGGGCTGCGCGGCGGCTCCTACGGCACGGGAAGCGCGCGCCTCTATCACAGTGGCCGCTTCCCGGGCGGGCGTGCGTATTCGGTTTTCGGGAATGCCGAGCGCACCGGCGGCTACCGCAAGGATGCTGAGCGGCGTCAGGGCACGGTCGGCGGCCGGGTGGCGCTTCTGCCAGACGGGCGACTCCGCCTCTCGACGCTTCACCATGGGAAGCGCGCCGACCAGCCGGGGCCGCTCTCCGGGAGCGCCCGCGAGGCGGACCGACGGCAGGTGGCGCCGTTCTATCGGTTCGACGAAACGGAGGAGCGCCGCCACCAGGCCGCTCTGAGCAGCCATCTGAAGCTGGCGCCGAACACCCAGCTGCGCGCCTACCTGAGCGGCCGCCTGCGCCGCACCGACGTGGTGGAGACGCGCGCCTTCGGCCCCAACTTTGCCGACACCCGCAACCGCGTGCTCGACGTGGCGCGCACGCAGGGATCGGTGCAGTTTACCTTCAAAAAACTGCCGCTGCCCGTGCGCGACGAACTGACGGTGGGGACGGACCTTTCCTACGGAGCGCTCGACTCGCGCGAGTACGCCTTCCTGCGCGGCAACGCCGAGGCCTACGAGCAGGCACAGGCCGAGCGCGGCGACGAACTGACGCGCGGGGAAAGCAGCCGCCTGCAGGCAGCGGCCTTCGCGCAGTACGACCTCTTTCCCACCGAGCGCCTGCGCCTCTCGCTCGGGGCGCGCTTCGACGCGTTGCGCGACCGCTTCGACGCGCGCGCCCCCAGCCCGGACGCCGCCGCCTCCGAGCGCACCACCCACACCGCCTTCAGCCCCAGGGGCGGCGCCAACTACCGCTACCTGCGCTCCGAGCGCCAAAAGGGCCACGTCTACGCCAACGTCTCGCGCGTCTTCAAGGCCCCGACGCTCGACCAGCTCTACAACCAGCGCACCTACCAGCTGGGCCCGGATCAGCAGATCAAGTTCTTCAGCCCCACCCTCGATCCGCAGCGGGGCACCAGCTACGAGGCGGGCCTGTACCACCGGGCGCAACTCTGGCCCGAGGCGGGGGTCAGCGGGGCGCTCTCGCTGGCGATCTACCAGATCGACATGCGCGACGAGCTGGACTTCAACCTGCAAGAGCTGCGCTACGTCAACGTCGGCAAGAGCCGGCACCGCGGCGTGGAGGCGGGCCTGAAGCTCTTCCTGCCCGGCCAGACGACCCTGCGCGCCAACTACACGCGCCAGGACGTGACGCTACAGAACGGCGAGTACGAGGGCAACGCGGTGAAAGCCATCCCGCGCGATGTGTTTACCGCCGGCGTCAGCGCCGCCCCGGAGCAGCTGGGGGGCCTGAGCGGGAGCGTGCTCGTGAATACCGTCAGCGGCACCTACCTCGACGACCCCAACACGATCCGCCTCCCCGGGCACACGACCGTGGGGGCGCGCCTCGCCTACGAGTACGGCGACGAGTACGGTGGCGCCACCGTGTCGCTGGAGGCGCAGAACCTCTTCGGCGCCACCTACAGCACGACGGGCTTCCCCGACCCGCTCGGCGCGGATCAGGTCTACTACTACCCCGCCGCCGGACGCACCCTGACGCTCGGGCTGACCACCGATCTGTAATGCAAAAAGATCTGTAATGCAAAAAGAGGCGGTGGTTTACTGCCGAAAGCCGGTCGCCATCGCGTGGCGGTGGCGCGTGAAGAGGCGCGCGAAGAAGCGCGTCCAGGTCGGGGTGAGGGCCATGCCCAGCACGCCCAGCACGCTGGCGGCCAGTAGCACCCACGCCTCCTCGAAGACGAACAGCAGCCCCAGCGGCGGCAGAAAGACCGGCAGGCTGCCGATCCAGTGCTGCACCGAGAAGCCTTCGTAGTTGAAAAACCCGCTGCGCTCCGGCGCCAGGCCCTTGCGGTTCCACAGCGCAAAGAAGAGCACGAACGGACACGTGATCCCGAGGTTGTAGAGCAGAAAGCCCACCGCCAGCAGCAGCAGGTTCGGCGCCAGCAGCACGAAAAACGGAAGCGCCACGACCAGCGACGCCACGCAGGCGCATTGCAGAAGCAGCAGCTTCGCGCGCAGCTGGGTGCGTGCCGGGAGCGCGCGCGCGAGCAGGCCGTCGAAGTGGGGGCTGTTCCAGGCGAACATGAGCTGCCCGTAGCTGGCGGCCAGGAGGCCCGTCACGAACAGCCCCGCAATGGCGTCGATCAGAAAGTAGGAGCCGCGCCCCAGGAGCAAGAGCGGCACGTAGGCCACGATCAAGAGCGTGGAGATGCCGACGAGCGTGGCCGGGCGGCGGTTGCGCGCGATCAGCTTCAGCTCCAGCAGCATCAGGTTGCGCGTGGTTCCGCGCTGGGGGGAGAAGGAGGCGGCCACGGCCTGCTGCCCGGAGCGCGCCGGGCCGGCGGCCTTTCGGAAGCTGCGCCGCAGGAGGCGACCCGAGGCGACCCAGGCGGCGGCCGCCAGCCCCGCCGGCCCGGCCAGCAGCGCAAGTTGTTCGCGCGGTGGCCCGTCGAGCAGGCGGTCGAAGAGCCCCGTCGACAGGCGCGAGAGAGCGCGCGTGCCCAGCAGGCTGTCGGCGCACAGCAGCACGGCGCCGGCCGTCGCCAGGGCGATGAAGCGCCTGGGCGTCTGCGCCAGCAGCAGGCGCAGGGCGTTGTTGGCGTAGTGAGTAAACAGAATCAGCAGGCCCACCGCCGCGAGCCAGGCGAGGGCGTCCGGCGCGGCGTAGGGCCCGCGCCACACGGTCTGGTACCAGAGCGGCAGGACGAACGCCGGCGCGAACACGTTGAGCAGGCTCGCCAGCGAGGAGACCTGCATGAAGCGCACCAGCACCGGGCGCGGCACGGGACGCGCCAGATAGGGCGGCAGCGCCATGCGGGTCGAGCGCTGCGTGAAAAAGCGCAGCACCAGCAGCCCGATGACGGCGCTCAAGAGCAGCGCGTTGGCCGCCGCCACCGGGTCGAGGTCCGGCTTCAGGGCGTGCATCAGCCGCGGGTAGGCCGCCCCGACGACGCCCAGCGACGCAGCGAAGTAGCCTCCGAAGCCTCCCAGAATCCACCGTTTGGCGCGCTGCGGTCCGCCCGCGCCCCCGCGCTTGAAGCGCTTCCAGCGGTGCCGAACGAGCTGCGCGTAGGTAGACATAGCGGTCGGTTTTCAGCTGTCAGCCTTTCGGACCGAAAGCACCGCACGGGTGTGACCTTCGGCCCCTAACGGCTGAAAGCTAAATCACACGAACAACAAGTCGATCTCGCGCTTCTCGGGGTTGGCCGCCGCGAGCTGCACCTCGACCGTGTCGCCCGGGCGGTAGGTCTGCCCCGTCTCCTCGCCGGTCATCGTGAAGGTGCGTTCGTCGTCCTCGTAGTAGTCGTCGTTCATGTCGCGCACGTGCACGAGGCCCTCCACCAAAAGCTCCGACAGCTCCACGAAGACGCCGAACTTCGTCACGCCCGTCACGACGCCCTCGAAGTGGTTGCCGACGTGGTCGCGGGCGTACTCGACCTGCTTGAGCTTGACGCTTTCGCGCTCGGCCTCCTGCGCCTCGCGCTCCTTTTCCGAGCAGTGCTCGAGG
>PXTX01000034.1 GCA_003023275.1 Bacteroidetes bacterium SW_4_67_19 | reverse complement strand
TTAGCATGCTAGCACGAAAAGATTACCGACGAATGTGACGTGCGCCATAACTGTGTATTATGCGGAAGAACATCCGCCATAAATTTTATCACCGAAGCCACCATCCCTTCTAAAAAACAGCATGTTAGCCCCGAAAGCGGCATTTTATCGGCGGAAGTCGTTACGTAAATCGCACAAATGTGTAATTACAAACTTTTAACAGCATAGCGTTGCATAATGTCGACGTCAAGCTGCTCGCCCGGCCCCCGCTTCCACGACCCGCCCGCCGCGCAGGCGCATCTGGCGAGCGGCGCGCGCGGCCAGGGCCTCGTCGTGCGTGACCAGCACGAGCGCGGTGCCGGCCTGCTCGTTGAGGTCGAAGATCAAATCCTCGGCAGCACGGGCGGTCTCGGCGTCGAGGTTGCCGGTCGGCTCGTCGGCGAAGAGGATGTGCGGCTCGGCCATGAAGGCGCGCGCCAGGGCCACGCGCTGCTGTTCGCCGCCGGAGAGCTGCGCCGGGTAGTGGCCGAGGCGCTCGCCCAACCCGACGCGCTCCAGCAGCTCGTCGGCGCGCCGGCGGGCTTCGCGTCCGCCGCGCCCGGCCAGCTCGGCAGGCACGGTGACGTTTTCGCGCGCGGTGAGCGTGTCGATCAGGCGAAACGTCTGAAACACGAACCCCACGCAGCGGCTGCGCAACTCGGCGCGCGCATCCTCGTCGAGCGCCCCAAGCTCGGCGCCGCAGAGGCGCACACTCCCGCTCGTGGGGCGGTCGAGGCCCGCGCAGAGGCCCAGCAGCGTCGTCTTGCCGCTGCCGCTGGGGCCGACGACCGCGCACGTCTCGCCCGCCTCCACGCGCAGGCTCACGTCGTCGACGACCGTGAGGCGCCGCCCGGCACTCCGGAACGTCTTGGTCAGATGGCGCGCGTCGAGGACCGGCGCGCGGCCGTCGCGGGAAGCGCGTCCGTTGCGCGAAGAGGCGTCGGAGGAAGACACGTGAGCGTAGAAGAACGGAAGCAGAAAAAAAGGAAGTGCAGGACGAGAACCCTTCAACGTTCACCCCCCTCTCACGAAACCGGCGAGCCGGCGCAGAGGTAGAGCCTTTGCCTTTCTTCTCGTCTCTCCACCGACCGGATGCTGCGTTGTTCGTATCGCTCGCGCCGCTGCGGGGTCCGCTCCGAGGGCGCGGCCCGCTTCGTGCCGAGAGGCGCGCGTTGCGCTGCGTTCCTGCTGGTCGCGGTCGTCGCCATGGGCTGCCGCTCGGGCGGGGCTTCTCCTCCCGACGCCTCCGGAGACTCCACGGCGGACTCGACCGCGCGCGCCGCCGCAAACGCCCGCCGCAGCAGCCCCGCTGCGGAGTCGCTCACGGTCGTCGTCTTCGGCAACAGCCTCGCGGCGGGCTACGGGCTGTCCTCCGAAGAGCAGGCCTTTCCCGCTCTGCTGGAGCAAAAAGCCGACTCGGCAGGGCTGCCGGTCGGCGACATCGTCGCTGCCGGCAACAGCGGCGAAACGACCGCCGGCGGACGCCGCCGCATCGACTGGATCCTGCGGCGCGAGGACCTGGACGTGCTGGTCCTGGAGCTGGGCGGCAACGACGCCCTCCGCGGCCTCCTCCCCGACTCCGCCCGCGCCAACCTGCGCGCCATTATCGAAAAAACGCGCGCGCGCTTTCCCGATGTGCGTGTCGTCCTGACCGGGATGAAAGCCCCACCCAACATGGGCAGCGCCTACACGAAGCGCTTCGAGCGGATTTACCCGCAACTGGCCGAGGAAACGGACGCGGCGCTCGTGCCTTTCCTCCTGAAAGGCGTGGCCGGACGCCCCGCCCTCAACCAGCCCGACGGCATTCACCCCAACGCCCGGGGGCAGCGCCGCCTGGCCGCCACCGTCTGGGACGTGCTGAGTCCGCTCCTGCGCAAGATGCGCGGGCGGGAACGGCAGCGCGCGCCGGCCCCCACCTCCTCCTCCGCTACCCGGTGACGCGCGTGGCTGTGGCCGGTTTTTTGCACGAAGCCTGCCTCCATGCGCCCTCCCGTTTCTGCTCGCTTCGCCGCCCGATGCTCCTTCTGCTGCTGGCTCCCCTTCTCGCCCTCCTTCCGCCCAGCGCGGCGGCGGCCCCTGCTTCCCCTTCGCCCGTGCCCGATTCTACGCAGTCGTACTACGCGCGGAAAGACGCCGCGGCGCTCCGTCGCCTCCTGCGCAACGCCGACACGCGCGCCGAACGGCTGCTCTGCCGCTACCGCCTTTACCCGCTCACCGAGGACGAGCGTTACCTGAACGACCTGCCCGAAACGCTGGACCCGGACGCCAGCGCGCGCGAACTGGCGTTGCTCTCGGGCCTCTGGGGCTACCGCGCGGCGCACGCTTCCGTCTTCGGCGCGATGCAGGCCGGCCGCCGCTCGATGCAGCTGCTCGAAAAAGCACGCGAAAAAGACGCCGACGACCCGTTCGTGCTGCTCATCGGCGGGCAGTCGCTGCTCTTTCGCCCCGCCCTCGCCGGCGGCAGCGATGAGACGGCCCTCGCGCGCTTCCGGCGCCTGCGCCGCGTGCTCGGCTCGCGCCCCGACGCCGACGCCGTCGCCGCCTCCGAAGCGGCGCTCTGGACGTGGTACGCCCTCCGCGAAACCGACCGCCCCGACGCGGCAAATGCCCTCCGCCGGAAGCTCGCCGAACGCGACCTGCCCCCCCTCTACCGCGAGTTCCTGAAGCACCCCCCCGGCTGATTGGGCATGGGGACACGGGAGTGCGGGGACCTGGGAGAAGGCGAGCGAGAAGGAGCTGTCTGCTGTTCGCTATCAGCGCGGCTCTTCGACCGAAAGCCCGTCCCGGCAGTTGCCCATCCTTGCATAAACCACAAACGTTTCTGCCGGCCTCACCTTCCTGTCGCGAGCACCATCTACGATTCATCCCCCCCACGCTCCCGCCCTCCCACGCTCCCGCGCTCCCTGCGCCCCCCACATCAGCTTCGAGCGCAGCGTCTTGAAGTAGCTTTGCCCATCGAGCTTGGCGAGGTTGACCGTGTGCGCGGCGCGCTCGACGGAGAAAATGACCCCGTCGGTCTCGATGGGGTTGTTGCGCCCGTCGGCGGCGAAGACGTAGGGCTGGCCGCCGGAACGCACGCGCACCTCGATGGCCGTGTCGGCGGGGAGGACGATGGGGCGCACGGTGAGCGTGTGCGGCGCGATGGGCGTGAGGATGACCGCCTCGGTGCCCGGCGCCAGCAGCGGGCCGCCCGCCGAGAGCGAGTACGCCGTCGAGCCGGTGGGCGTGGCAAAGATCAGCCCGTCGGCCCAGTACGTGTTGAGCGGCGCCCCGCCCGCCCGCACTTCGATTTCCAGCAGGCCCGTCGCCCCGCTGCGGTCCACGACGAATTCGTTGAGCGCCCAGCGCGCCGAGAGGTCGGGCGCGTCGCCGTCGCCATGAAGGCGCGCTTCGGCCTGGAGGACCAGCCGCTCCTCGACGTGATAGGCGCCGTCCTCGAACTGCTGGACCGCTTCTTCCACCCCGTCGGTGTCGAGGTCGGCCAGGAAGCCGAGCCGGCCGATGTTGACCCCCGCGATGGGCGTTTCGCCGTCGCCGAGGGCGTGCGCGGTGCGCAGGAGCGTCCCGTCGCCGCCGTAGGAGAGCACCACGTCGCTGGCGGCGGCGAGGTTGCCGGTCGCGTTCTCCGAGCAGACGGCCTCGCCCACCAGCTCGCGCTCGCGCAGGCCCTCGGCCACGTCCTGGTGCAGGCAAAAGGGCAAGTCCTGGCGCATCAGCCAGGACACCAGTTCGGCCACCGGCTCCCAGATCTGTTCTTTGTGTGGATTGCCGGCAATTCCGTAGCGCATACAGCGGCGGATTTAGGAAAATGTGATCTTGCAAGCGTCGCAGTCGTTAACAATGTACGCGGCGACGACGTTTGCGTACAACGTGATTCGTGATGCGTGATTCGTGATGCGTGATTCGTGATGCGTGAGGTTCTTATTTACCGGCGCTGAAAGACAAGGCGGGCGTCAACGCTTCGGGCATCGCATTGCCGGTCGCCTCTCAGCGCGACCGAAGCGACCTGGTGTCCTCACGCGCCCTGACCGAAGGGAAGGGCCCCCTGCGGGTCATGCCCTTGTGGTAGAAGTGCACTGCGGGCCAGCACTATAAGCCTTCAGGTTGCACCACACGATACGCATCGCGCGCTGTCAAACAAGCGGCCACCCTCGCCCTGGACGGCTCCTTTTCAAACCGGAAACCCCGCTTCCCGATGAGAAACCCCCTCACGCGCTATGCCCGCTGGCTGCACCTCGACTATCCCGGCGGCACGGTCGAGACGCTTCCGCCAAACCGGAAACCCCGCTTCCCGATGAGAAACCCCCTCACGCGCTATGCCCGCTGGCTGCACCTCGACTATCCCGGCGGCACGGTCGAGACGCTTCCGCGCGTGGACGAACGCTTCCGCACCAACGTCGAGGGCGTCTACGTCGTCGGCGACCTGCGGGCCACCGCGCCGGTCAAAGAAGAACTCGTCGACGAGCTGGAAGCGCAGACGACCGACATCGAGGTGCGCCGCGCCGAGGCGGAAAAGGTGGAACGACGGGACGGCCACCTCACCGTCGTGACGGGCGACGCCGACGATGACTTCATCGAAGCGCGCCGCGTGATCGTCGCCATCGGGCGCAGCGGCAACTTTCGCACGCTCGACGTGCCCGGCGAAGAGCGCGGCCAGGTGCACCACCGCCTGCACGACCCCGGCGCGCACGCCGGCCAGGACGTGCTCGTCATCGGCGGGGGCGATTCGGCGGCGGAGGCGGCCATTGCCCTCGCCGAGGCGGGCGCGCGGGTGACGCTCTCTTACCGCCGCTCCACGTTTACGCGCCCGAAGCCCGAGAACACCGAACGCCTGCGCAAGCTGGCCGAAGCGGGCGCAGCTGAAGACAGCGACGGCGGCGGATCGCTGCGCCTCATCATGGAAAGCAACGTCGAAGAGATCCGCGAGGACGACGTGCGCCTCACGGTCGCAGACGGCGGCTCCGGCGGACTGGAAACGGTCTCTGCCGATGTCGTCTTCGCCATGATCGGGCGCGAGGCCCCGCTGGACTTCTTCCGCCGCTCCGGCATCGAGCTGCGCGGCGACTGGGGCGCCACGCCCGACTCGTGGAAAGCAATGCTGACGAGCGCGTCGTGGCTGAAGGGACTCAACTGGACGCGCATCGGCGGCTTTGCGGCGTTTTTCCTGTTCATGTGCGCCGTCTTTAGCTGGAAAAACTCCAGCGGACTGCTGTACGGCTGGACGCAGGCGGCCGGCGCCTTTCCGTTTACGCTGTCGGCGTGGGCGCAGTCGCTGCCGGAGCACTCCCTCGGCAGCGTGCTGCTTACCTCCGCCAGCTCGCCCTCGTTTTACTACACGCTGGCGTACTCGGCCATCGTCGTCATCTTTGGCTGGCGGCGCGTGCAGCGGCGGGGGACCGAGTACGTAGCGTGGCAGACGGCCACCCTGGCGGCCATTCAGGTCGTGCCGCTCTTTTTGCTCCCGGAAATTATTCTTCCCTACCTCGGCGGCAACGGGCTGCTGCCTGGCGGCCTGCTCGACGCGCTCTTTCCCACCAGTGAGTGGAGCGTGCACGGGCGCGAGTACTGGCGCGCCTACGGCTTCATCCTGGCGTGGCCGCTCTCGGTCTACAACGTCTTCACCAGCGAGCCGCTCTGGTGGTGGCTCGGCATCTGCTTCGTGCAAACCTTCGTGTTGATTCCCGGCATGATCTACTTCTGGGGCAAGGGCGCCTACTGCGGCTGGATCTGCTCCTGCGGCGCCCTGGCGGAAACCCTCGGCGACCAGCACCGCGACAAGATGCCCCACGGCCCGAAGTGGAA
>PXTX01000033.1 GCA_003023275.1 Bacteroidetes bacterium SW_4_67_19 | reverse complement strand
GCGAAGCCGCGTCATGAGTCTCGCGCGCCGAGCTCCTCCTGGGGGCGCCAGCGGTGCGCGTCGAGGCGCACGCGCCCATCCTCGGTGAAGGCGACGCCTTCGCTGCGCAGGCGCTCTTCCATCACGTTCCGGTCATTGAGCATTGTGTGAAATGCGGCCCGCGTGGCGTAATCCCTCGAGGACGCGACGTATGAACGAGTGGCCGACCGGCTTTTCTGCCGTATTTTGCCTTTTCGCCGGCACGACCCTCCTTCCCCCTCCGCCCGCTATTTCAGACGTCTCCGCTCGCACCATCCGCCCCGAAAACCGGCGCCGCCTGCGCGAGGCGCTCGGCGCAGACCGTCTCCGCGAAAACGTCTCGCTCGCTCCGTTTACGACGTTTCAGATCGGCGGCCCGGCGGACCTGTACTACGAAGCCCGCACCGCCGACGAACTCTGCCGCGCAGTGCGCCTCTGCCGCGAATGCGACATCCCCCACTTCCTGCTGGGGCGCGGGGCCAACATCCTCATCGGCGACCTCGGGGTGCGCGGCCTCGTCATCCGCAACGCCGCCGCGCACTGCCGCGTCGAGCGCGAGCGGGAGCGCCTGTGGGTCGAAAGCGGCGCCGTCGTCTACCCCGACGTGATCGACACGGCCATCGAGGCGGGCCTCTCGGGGCTGGAGCACTACGTGGGCATCCCCTCGACCGTCGGCGGGGCGCTCTGGCAGAACCTGCACTTCCTCTCGCCCCCGCCGGAGCGCGAGCGCACCATGTTCATCGAAGAGGTCCTCCACTCCGCCGATCTCCTCACCGAAGAGAACGAACGCAAGACGGTCGGTCGGGACTACTTCCGCTTCGGCTACGACTACTCGATTCTCCACGACCGCGAGGACGTGGTGCTGGCGGCGACCTTCCAGCTCACCGAGGGCGCCCCGGAGCGGATGCGCGCCATCGCCGAGGCGAACCTCCAGTGGCGCGGCGAACGGCACCCGCCGCTGGATGATGAACCGAGCGCGGGCTCCATCTTCAAAAAGATCGAGGGCGTCGGCGCGGGCCGCCTCATCGACGAGTGCGGGCTGAAGGGCCTGCGCATCGGCGGGGCCGAGATCACACACCGCCACGCCAACATCATGATCAATCGCGCGAACGCGCGAGCGGCAGACGTGCGCGCGCTCATCCAGCACGTGCAGCACGCCGTCGAAGAGGAGACAGGCTACCGCCTGGAGCCGGAAATCTCGTTTATCGGCGACTTTGCCCCGCCTTCCGAGGCGGAGCCGACGTTTGCGGAGCGCGAGGCGGGGCTGGTGAGCGCCGAGGAGCGAGCGGCGCGGTGAGCAACCGTCTGTCTGGACCTGCACACGAAAAGCCCCTAATCCATTGAAGATCGGGGGCTTACGGAAATCGAAAAGCGGTCCGGACCGGACTCGAACCGGCGGCCTCTCCCGTGACAGGGGAGCGTTCTAGCCAACTGAACTACCGGACCGTGGCAATTTGTTTGTTGATTTGCGAAGAGCGATTGCTCATAGGCTACGACCCAACCTGCAATCGAAAATCGTCAATCGAACGGTGGCTGGGGGCAGATTCGAACTGCCGACACCCGCCTTTTCAGGGCGGTGCTCTACCCCTGAGCTACCCAGCCGCACACGGGGCGGTCGCTTCGATTCCCCACTGGGGGCCTGAAGGGGATGCCTGACCACTCATTTTTTCCGTTTTGTAGCACCGCCTCAACGGGACGATTAGCGCCAGGGATCCCGCAATCTACGAGCGTCCCCCCTTTTTTCCAACTGTGCGCGCGGCTTTCACATCGACTTTGCTTTCACGACGCTTCGACCGGCGCGCTCGCTGCAGACGCTTCTGCCGAAGAGGCTTCCGCTCCTGGCGACGAGGCTTCCGAAGAAGCGTCCGCCGGGGATGCCTCGATTACTTGCGTCTGCACCAGCGCAACCGCAATGCCCGCGAGCACGGCCCCGAACGCAAACGGCACGACGAACCCGTAGCGCACCAGAAAGCCGCTGATGATTTGCCCGGAAGCGATGCCGAGGCCGAAGGCCATCGTCAGCACCGAGAGCTGCGCGCCGCTCTGGCTTTCCTCCGCCAGGTCGCCGGCCAGCGCGAGCGCGGGGGCGAAGATGGCTGCCCCAGCGAGGCCCTGACAAAAGCGCGCGGCAATCATCTGCCCCGGCGTGGCGACGAGGCCCTGCGCGAGCGTCGTGGGCGCCAGCGCCACAAGACCCCAGACGATGAACGTCTTGCGCCCCACGCGGTCGCTGACCTTGCCGATAAACGGCTGGGCCGCCGCCAGCGCGCCGATGAAGGTGGCAAACTGCACGGCGAAGAGCACCGGCCCCTGCCCGAGGCGCGCGTTGACCGCCGGCTCGATGGCCGACAGCAGCGAAATGCAACTCGACATGACGAACGTGGCCAGCCCCAGCGTGAAGATGGCGTCCAGCAGGCGGCCCGACCCCTTCGGCGCGCGAAGGCGCAGCGCCAGGCGCCGCGTGGTGGGCGTCGTCTCTGCCGGGTCGCGCACGAGGAGCGCCACCAGTCCCGCGCTTACCAGCGCCAGCAACGCCGCGAGGATGAACGTGGCCTGAAACCCGCTCATCGCCGCGCTTCCCAGCACCGCCGCCAGTGTCTCCGGCAGGCGGTACGGCCCCGCTTCGAGGATGAGGCCCGCCGCCAGCGGCCCCGCGCCGAAGCCGACGAGGCGAAAAGAATTGTAGATGCCCATGTTCTGGCCCCGGCTCAGCCCGGCGCTCAGCTCGTTGACCAGCGCGATGCCGGCGGTGATCGTCAGAGCGGCGGCCCCGCCCTGTACGGCGCGCAGGGCAAAAAGACTCAGATAGCTGCCGACCAGAATGAACGCGGCGTTGGCAGCGGCGAGGATGACCAGCCCGCCCAGCACGAAGGCCTTGCGCCGCCCCGCGCGGTCGGAGAGGCGCCCGGCCAGCGGCTGCATCGGGCTGGAGACGAGCCCGAAGAGCGCCAGCACCAGCCCCGTCGCCAGCGACTCCGAGAGGCCCAGCGCCTCACTCCGAATGGCCCCGCTGGCGATGTAGAGCGGCAGCACGATAATGAGAAACGAGTTGCCCATCGCGTCGGCCATGCGGGCGATGCCCAGCACCACCACTCGCCGATCTGCGCCAAACAGTGTTGTTTGCGAAGGGCTTTCGGAGGCGCTTTCGGAGGCGCGCCGGCTGTCCGGGGTTTGAACGTCGGGCACGCGGGCACCTCTGTTTACTGCCAAAAAAAGAGGCCGACCCAGTGCGACCTGCAAGCGTGTTCTGTGACCGCCTCGGCGCACAAATTGGTTCTCCCGAAACCACCGGGAGCATTAGAAATACGTGAAAGGCACGACGGGAGCACCGCCGTTTCGAGGCGGCAAGATCGGATGAAGAGCGAAAAACCTTCACCCTTCAACGTTCGATCCTTCCCGCAACAGCGCGCGCGCCTCGGGGCCGTACTCGAAGAGCAGGTCTGCAAACGAAAGCCCGGAGACGAAGCCGTCGAAGTGCTGGTGGTAGCGCGGCGCGTCGAAGCGGGCGACGCGCACCTCGCAGTCGATGCCGTCGGCCTCGTCCAGCAGCGCGGCGTCGTGCGCGGCCGCGTCCGGCGGCGCCAGCAACGCCTCTGGCTCGTCCTCCAGCGCGCGCAGAATGGCCGGCAGCGTAGCGGGCGCGCCGGGCAGCGCCGTGGCGCGCGTGATCGTCGTTTCGAGGCCGGCGCCCTGCGCCAGCAGCCGGACCGATGCGCAGGCGCAGGGGCCCAGCTTTTGCCATTCGGTTTCAAAAAACGGAGCCAGCCGAGGCTCGAACGGCTCGAAGTAGGGCGCGGAGCGGTAGTCGTATTGCAGGGCGCGCCAGTGCCGCGAGCGCCAGTGCGCTCCCCCAGTGCTTTCGTCGGCGCTCCGGTTGTCGATCTCGACCTCGGCAATCGGGCGGTGCGTCTGGCCGCCTTTTACCGGCACGGTAATCCACTGCGCGCCCTGCGGCGTGCGCAGGCGGGCGCGGTTCTGGCGCGAGCGGCGGCTGTACTCGAACGGGTCCGCCAGCACGAAGCGGTCCACTTCCTGAAAAAGCGCCATGAACGGCAGGCCGGGAAAGTATTCCGGCGGGCGCACGGCAAGCGTCGATTGCTGGTTTGCGATTTTCGATTGGCGGTTTTCGATTGGCGGCTTTTGTAGTACCTCATGTCCCCCTCGCCCTCCGCCCGCTCGCTTCGCGCCTTTTTGCTGGGCAAGGGGCCCGGCGCAGGCCCGGACTCCTCGCTGTTCAAGGTCGCGCTGGCGGTGTTCATCGGCTCCATGGCCTTCAGCGTGGCCGGGATGCTGCTACTGTGGGGGGTGCCCTCATCGCTGGCCTTCTTCGGCCCCTACCTGACCGATCTGGTCATCGCGCCGACGTGGGCGTACATGGCGCTCCTGGCGCTGCTTCCCGTGCTGATGTACGGCCCGCTGGTCGGGTGGAAGCGCGTGGCGCTCTTTGCCGTGCTGGGCTGCGCCATCGGGGGCGGGAGCGAACTGGTGGGCACGAGCGTCGGCGTCCCCTTCGGCCAGTACCACTACGGGCCGTGGCTGGGGCCGAAGATCCTCGGCGACGTGCCGTACTTCATCCCGCCGTCGTGGTTCGCCATGTCGCTCGTGTCGCTGGACCTGGCGCAGCGCGTGACGGGGCGCTCGGCACAGACGCGCTGGCGGCGCATCCTGCTGGCGACGACCTTCAT
Source organism: Bacteroidetes bacterium SW_4_67_19 (assembly GCA_003023275.1). Lineage (GTDB taxonomy): Bacteria > Bacteroidota > Rhodothermia > Rhodothermales > Salinibacteraceae > QS-8-64-10. The sequence goes on along the minus strand of PXTX01000033.1, from coordinate 700 downwards.
GGTGCTGTGGGACGTCTCGCTGGACCCCGCCATGAACGGGGCGGGCGCGACCTTCGGCTCCGGCGCGGTGGTCGGCGGCATCGACCGCTTCTGGAGCTACCCGCCCGTCGGGCCGTTCCACTTTTACTACGGCATGCCGATCTCGAACTGGCTCGGCTGGTTCGTCGTGACGTTTCTGATCGAGTGTGCGTACGAGTTCGTCGCGGGCGGCCTGCCGGCCGAAAGCCGCTGGGCGCCCCCGGTGTACCTGTTGAACGGGTTGTTTCCCATCGTGCTATGCGCGATGTACGGCCTTGCGGCGCCGGCGCTGGTGGGCCTCGCCGCAACGGCGCTCCCGCTGGGGGTCGTGTTTGTCGCCCAGCGCCGCACCGCAGGGCAACGCGCCCAGCCGGCGGCGTCGGTGTGATGCGCGATTCGTGGTTCGTGATGCTGCACTGCGAGGGTATGACCTTCGGCTCCCGATCTACGGACGCCAAATGAGCATTCGAGCGCCAACGCTTTCGGAATAGCTTTCGCCAGTAGCGCCCAGGCGCAAACGAATGGGTCCGGCATCCTTACGCATCACGTATCACGTTCTTTTTGACTTCTCTCCCGGCTCGGGGCCGGGAGATTCTTCGCGTTCAACACAGCAACTTAATGAAGCTGTCGCTTCGTCAGAGGTTAGCTGCTCCGCGAGTTACACTGCATTTGATGCTCAATA
>PXTX01000032.1 GCA_003023275.1 Bacteroidetes bacterium SW_4_67_19 | reverse complement strand
GGAGGTGGCGCCGAGCTACGTCCTTCTCGCTTCCGAGGACGGCTCCTACATGGCCGGCCAGACGCTCCACCCCAACGGCGGCAAGGTCGTCGCCGGGTAGGCATCGCTCGATGCGTCGACGAGGTAGGCGTTGACGAAGCGCCCGATGTCGACGCGCGCCACCTGCGGGGGACTTCATCGTAAAAGCGGCGGTCGAAGAATGGGCCGAAGTGGCCTGTGCCGGAAGGGCGTTCGCCAGGCCGTTCCATCGCGGGTTTCTGGTCTGGGGGCTGGCTTGGCCTTGCGCAGCGGGCGCCGTTTGCCGTCAGTTGAACCGATTCATTGCCTCCTCGATGCCGTCTTCGACGAAAGCGAGCGCCGCCTCGCAGGCCCGTTCGAGCGCGTTCTCGACGGCGGGTTGCTGCCGGGCGGAGAAGGGCGCGAGCACGTACTCGACCTGCTCGCCGCGCGCGTAGCCCGAACCGATGCCGATGCGCAGGCGCGGGTAGTCCTCGGTGCCGAGCGCCTGGGCGATGCTCCCCAGGCCGTTGTGCCCGCCGCTCCCGCCGCCGGGACGCAGCCGAATCTGACCGATGTCGAGGTTCAGGTCGTCCACCGCCACGAGCGCGTCGCGCGGCTTCCGTCCTTCGCCCCGAAGGAGGCGCCGCACGGCGTCACCGCTGCGATTGACGTAGGTCGTCGGCTTCGCCAGCACCACCGAAGCGCCGCGATGGCTCGCTTCGCCGGTAAGCGCTTCGGACCGATACTGGTCGACCGCCGTCCCCAGCCGCTCGGCCAGCCGGTCGACCAGCATGAAGCCGGCGTTGTGGCGCGTCCCGGCGTACTCCTCGCCCGGGTTGCCCAGCCCGACGATCAAGCGCTTCATCGCTCAGGGGGACAGGTCCGTGAGTCGGTGGGGGGTCGTGCTCTGTCAAGCGTACACGTTTGCAGCTTGCGTCCCCGCTCGATGGCCCCGCCTCGGGAGCGAGTCGAAAGGGACGACGGACCATCGACGACCGACGACGCGGCCAGGCGAGCCGTCCGTCGTCTGTTGTTGGGGCGAAGAACGGCAGGACGGTATCATGTAAAAAATGATGCTTGACAAAGCAGTAGGCGTGCGGAGCGGAGAACGCACACGCCCCCCTTCCTAAATGTCTTCCTCGAAGTCGCCTTCTTCCTCGTCGGTCGGCTCGGCGTCGGGAGCTTCGCCTTCTTCGGTGTCGGCCCGTTCGCCCTCTTCGGCCAGCTCGTCTTCTTCGAGCACTTCTTCCTCGACCACCTCTTCTTCGGTCGGCTCGACGAACGGCGCGACGACCGTCACGAGCGTCTGCTGCGGAGCGGTGCGGAACGTCAGGCCGTCGGCTTCGAGGTCGTAGACGTGCAGCGAGTCGCCGATGTCGAGATCTTCGACGTTGACCTCGACGTGTTCGGGGATGTCGCTCGGCTCGCAGGCGATTTCAATCTTGTCCAGCAGGTACTGCGTGTCGCCGCCTTCCTGCTGGCCGAAGGGCGTGCCGACGTAGCGGAGGGGCACCGTCAGCGCGAGCTCTTGTCCTTCTTCGAGGACCTGAAAGTCCGCGTGCAACGGCTCGTCGCTGACCGGGTGCAGCTCGTAGTCCTTGAGGATGCAGTCCCACGAGTCGTCGTTGACCTCCACGTTGACGCGCTGCATCTGACGCGAGAAAGCGATGCGCTTGAGCTGGAGCGCGGGCATCTGGAAGGGGGTCGCGTCGGTGTTGCGGCTGTAGAGCACGCAGGGCACCTGCCCGTCCTGGCGAATCTTGCTCGCGGCCTTCGAGCCGGTCTCGCGCGCGGCCGAGTCTATGGTTACGTCTTGCATGTCGGGAAAGAGGAGGGTTCAGGAAAAGACCTTAGCGGAGAAAACGTTTGTGCTCGCCGGAAGCGTGCGTGTGATGCGTCGCGTGATTCGTATTGCGTGATGCAACCTAAAGGCACTTCTACCACAAGGGCATGACCCGCAGGGGGCCCTTCCCTCCGGTCAGGGCGCGTGAGGCTGCTGCTCTACGAGCGCTCCAAAAGTATTTCGAGCTTCAATGGAGTCTGAATGGCATTGCCAGCAGAACCAAAGCGCAACCGATTCGGCCTGCTGTCCTCACGCAACACGGATCACGCATCACTCAATCCACAAACAGCGTCGAAATCGAGTCGTCGGTGTAGATGCGGCGGATGGCGTCGGAGAAGAGGCCCGCCACGCTGACGACTTCGATCTTGTCGGCGGTGCGGCGGAGCGGGATCGTGTCGGTGACGACGAGGCGGTCGAGGGCGGAACGTTCGATGCGCTCGTAGGCCGGGTCGCTCAGCAGAGCGTGCGTGCAGGCGGCGGTGATGTCCTGCGCGCCGGCCTCGCGGAGCGCGTTGGCCCCGGTGGTGAGCGTGCCGGCGGTGTCTACGATGTCGTCGATGAGAATGACGTTGCGCCCGGCCACGTCGCCGACGATGTTCATCACTTCGGCTTCGTTCTGGCGCGGGCGGCGCTTGTCGATCAGCGCCAGGTCGGCGCCAATGCGCTTGGCGTAGCCGCGCGAGCGCCCCAGCGAGCCGGCGTCCGGCGCCACGACGACGAGGTTCGAGCGGTCCATCTTACGAAAGTAGTCGTTTAAAACGACCGAGGCGTAGAGATGATCGACCGGCACGTCGAAGAACCCCTGAATCTGCGGGGCGTGCAGGTCCATCGTGAGCACGCGGTCCACGCCGGCGGAGGTGAGCATGTCGGCCATCAGCTTCGCCGCGATGGAGACGCGCGGCTGGTCTTTGCGCTCCTGGCGGGCGTAGCCAAAGTAGGGGATGACCGCCGTGATGCGCGAGGCGCTGGCGCGCTTGGCCGCGTCGACCATCAAGAGAAGCTCCATCCAGTTGTCCGCGCACGGGTGGCCGCCGTTCTGGTCGGCCGGGCGCTGCGGCTGGGTGCTCTGGACCAGGAACACGTCCTTGCCGCGAATGGATTCGTCGAAGCGAACGTAGATCTCGCCGTCGGAGAAGTCGCGGAGGACGATTTCGCCGAGGTCTTTGCCGTGCGCGACGGAGATTTTACGCGCCAGATCGGGGTTGGAGCGCCCGGCGAAGATGGCAACGGGATCGTCCAGGGAAGTCGGCTGCATGGCAGAGGGAGGACGTAATAAAACGGCTGCCCGGGAAGGATTCGAACCTTCACCAGCGGCTCCAAAGGCCGATGTGCTGCCATTACACCACCGGGCAAGGGGCAGGCGGGCCAAACGCATGCAGGGCACCTGAAGGGCAGACGACCCGGCCAGCGCAGGCAGGACGCGCAAGGTACGCGCCGCAATCGGCGATATCAACGGCAGGAGGAAGAACGGGTTCGTTTCAGCGCCGATCAGACAGGGCCTTCGCAAAAGATTTATCGCGGGCCGCGCCAAGCGTTTCGAGCGAGAGCGACCGCTGCCGCGGGGGAACGTATTGCGTGTTGCGTATTTCGTAAGAGACAGCGGGGCGCACATGGAGTGATGCACGCGGAGACGCGCGAGGGACGGCCCCGGCGAACGCCCTCCGGCAAAAGACGCCGCCAGACCGTCTCTCATCCCGAGAAGCTGACCGCTGCAAGCCGAAAGAGGCGACGGACGCGCGCATCGGCCTGCTTTTATCAACGCAACACGTTTCACGCCCTGTGCCCGAAGCCGCCGCCGAAGAAGACGACATCATCGGCATTTTGAGCGGCATGGGGCCGTACGCCGGGCTGGACCTGGCGCAGAAAATCCACCGCCACACCGCCGCCCGAACCGACCAGGAGCACCTGTCGGTCGCGCTCCTGTCCTACCCGGGCTGGATTCCCGACCGCAGCACCTACCTCTTCGACCACACGAAGCCAAACCCGACCCCCGCGCTGGCGAAGATTGCTCGCCGCCTGGAGGCCGCTGGCGCCACCGTCGTCGGCACGCCCTGCAACACGGCGCACTGCTCGCCCATCTTCGACGCGCTCACCGAGCGGCTCTCCGACGCCGGCTCGCAGGTGCACCTCGTGCACATGATCGAGGAAACAGCGCGGCACCTGCGCCGGGCGCATCCCGGCATCGAGCGCGTAGGCGTGCTCTCGTCGCTGGCCGTGTACCGGCTCTCGCTCTACCAGGACGTGCTGGAAGCCGCCGGCTTCGACGTCGTGCGCCCCGACGAAAAAACGCAGCGCGAGGTGGTCGACGCGGTGATTTTTGACGAAACCTACGGCATCAAGGCGCAGAGCGACCCGGTGACGGACCGCGCGCGCCGGGATCTGCTCGACGCCGCTGCCGACCTGAAAGAAAATGGCGCCGAGGCGGTCATCCTGGGCTGCACGGAGTTTCCGCTGGCCCTCCCCGAACGCGACGCCCACGGCCTGCCCCTGATCGACCCGACGCGCGTGCTGGCCCGCGCGCTCATCCGCGCCGGCGCCCCGGACCAGCTCGCTCCCCCCATTCGCCCCCAGCCGCCCCTCGCATCGAATTGACGGAGGCGTCGGTCGTCGTGAAAAATGGGCGGCAGATTGACCTCGCAAAAGTCACGCGCGAGCGCCAGATTTCTCCCGCACCCCCGCCCACCCCTCCCTGTCCTCATGCATTCGTTTCGCTTTTTGCCCCCTCTCGCTCTGGCGCTGCTTCTTCTGCCGCTGACCGCCTGCCAGGAGCAAACGTCGCAGCAGTCGTCCGTTGCCTCGGGCGACTCGGCTTCCGTCGGCCTCGATACGGGCGCCGCCTCACCGGATACCGCCGGCCGCATCGGCGACAAAAGCGCCCGCCGGACGGGCGGCGCGAACCGCCCCGACACGACTGGCTCCGACACGACTGGCTCCGGCCCGTCCTCCATTCCACAAAGCCGCTACACCACCACCGCCAGCGGACTCAAGTACTACGACCTCCAGCAGGGCGCCGGCCCCTCCCCCGACACGACCGACCGCGTGCGCGTCCACTACACCGGCTGGTTGCGCTCCGACAGCAGCAAGTTCGACAGTTCCTATGACCGGGGGAAGCCGGCCACCTTCCGCCTCACCCGCGTCATCGACGGCTGGACGGAGGGGCTGCAATCGATGAAAGTCGGCGGCACGCGCCAGTTGGTCATTCCGCCCAATCTGGCGTACGGCGCGAAGGGCAGCGGCCCGATCCCGTCCGGCGCGACGCTGATTTTCGAGGTCGAGCTGCTGGGCGTGGAAGGAAAATCGGGCAGCGGCGCAGGCGGGCGCTGAGGCGACGCGTCGGTCCGGGAACGTTTCGGGAAGGCAGCGCTTTACGCTGATGTATTTTAGCATAACCTAAAAAATGTTTTAGCCCTTGGCCCATGGTGGACGCGCTCGTAAATGCCTTTCAAGATCTGACCCCGGCGGTGCAGGCGCTCTTGGCGGGCGGCTTCACGTGGACGGTCACGGCGCTGGGGGCGGGGCTGGTGTTTTTCACGTCCTCGATGAACCGGCGGCTCCTGGACGTGATGCTGGGGTTCGCCGCCGGCGTGATGATCGCGGCGAGCTTCTGGTCGTTGCTGGTGCCGGCCATCGAGATGAGCGAGGCGCAGGGCATCGCGCCGTGGATCCCGGCGGCGGTGGGCTTCCTGCTGGGCGGTCTCTTTCTGCGCGCGGCCGACGCGACGCTGCCGCACCTGCATCTGGGGGCCGGGCGCGAGGAGGCCGAAGGCGTCGAGACCACGTGGCGCCGCGCGACGCTTCTGGTGCTGGCCATTACGCTGCACAACATCCCCGAGGGGCTGGCCGTGGGCGTCGCTTTCGCCGCCGCGTCGGTGGAGTTGCCGGCGGTCGGCGGCGCGACCCTGGCAGGGGCGATCACGCTGGCGCTCGGGATCGGGATGCAGAATTTTCCCGAGGGCGCGGCCGTCTCGATGCCGCTACGCGGGGAAGGCGCCTCGCGGGGGCGGAGCTTCTGGTACGGTCAGCTCTCGGGGTTCGTCGAGCCGGTGTCGGCGCTGCTGGGCGCGGTGGCGGTGCTGGTGGTGCAGCCCGTGCTGCCTTACGCGCTGGCCTTCGCCGCCGGCGCCATGATCTACGTCGTCGTCGAGGAGCTGATCCCGGAATCGCACCGCCACGGCTTCGAGGACGCCGCCACGATGGGCGTGATGAGTGGCTTTACGGTGATGATGGTCCTCGACGTGGCGCTGGGGTAGGTCGTTGATCGTTTTTGAAAATGGGCCGGCGGCTTGACTTTTACAGTAAGCTCCTACCTCCAACTTCACGACCCCCGCACCCCCGCACTGGCGAAATGCCCAGCCTCCATCCCACGCTTTCGCACGTGCGCGCTGTGGTCTTCGACCTGGGCGGTACGCTCTACGAAGGCGACGCGCCTGTTCCCGGCGTGCCCGAAGCGGTGCGCACGCTGCGCGACGGCGGCGTTCCCGTGCGCTTTCTCACGAACACGACCTCGCAGAGCCGGCGTGCGCTCGTCGAGAAGCTGCGCGCGATGGACCTTCCCGCCCGAGCGGAGCATCTGCACGGTCCGCCAGCGGCGGCGGGTGACTTTCTGCGGAAGCGAAACGCCTCGGCGCACGTGCTGGTGCCGGAGGGCGCGCGCGAAGACTTCGACGGGGTGACGCAGGTAAGCGAGGGGGGTGACGGGGCGCCCGATTACGTCGTAGTGGGCGACCTGGGCGACGCGTGGACCTTCGACCGCCTCAACGGGGCCTTCCGGATGATCCAGGAGGGGGGCGCGGGGCTTATCGGGCTGGGGCGCGCCCGCTACTGGCAGGGGCCGGGCGGGGCCCTCCGGCTCGACGCCGGCCCGTTCGTCGCGGCGCTCGAACAGGCCACCGGGCGCGAGGCGCTGGTGCTGGGCAAGCCGGCGCCGCGCTTCTTCGAGGCGGCGCTCGCCGGGCTGGACGTGCCCGCCGCGCAGGTGGCGCTCGTCGGCGACGATGCCGAGACGGACGTGCGCGCCGCGATGCGCGCCGGGCTGACGGGCGTGTTGGTGCGCACCGGCAAGTTCCGCGACGGCGACGAACGCGGCAGCGACGAGGACCCCGCGCCCGACGCGGTGCTCGATTCGGCGGCGGACGTGGTGACGCGTGATGCAACCTAAAGGCACTTCTTCCCTACGTTCAGGGCGCGTGACGGAAGCCGGGCCGTATCGCTTCGAGCGGAAATCCGGCGGTCCCACGTGTCACTTGTTCACCAGCCCCACCTGCGCGCGGTCGGGGCGGAAGACGTTTTCTACGGCTCAAGCACACGGATCGACGTGTGCGATCTTAAAAACAGAGAGGGCGGCCACCAGCCTGTGTTTCGCCGCTGGAAGCGGAGGAAGGCGTGCAAGGGGACACGTGCCGCGTTGCACGTCGTCAGTATGCGACGCGCTCGTCGTGGGCTTCCCATGCCTCGAAGGGGCGCTGGCTCTTCTCGGCCGGCAGGCGCTCCATGCGAAGCCGGCGCTGCTCGGGCAGCTGTTCGATTTCCTCGTAGATGAAGGCGTCGTCGAAGCCGGCGCGGGCGGCGTCTTCCCGCGTGGCGGCATAGTAGAGCGCATCGAGGCGCGCCCAGTAGATCGCGCCCAGGCACATCGGGCACGGCTCGCAGGAGGCGTAGAGCGCGCACCCGCTCAGCGAGAAGTTTTCCAGGGCCCGGCACGCGCGGCGGATGGCGACGATCTCGGCGTGGGCGGTGGGGTCGCCGTCGGGCGTGACGCGGTTGGTCCCGCGCCCGATGATCTCGCCCTCCCGCGCCACGACCGCGCCGAAGGGTCCGCCGCCGCCCTGCTGGACGCTGGCCTCGGCCAGGCGCAACGCTTCGTTCATGAAGCGCTCGTGGGCGGGATCGTCGTTGCGGGCGTCAGGCAACGGTCTGTTCTGTGCGGAAAGGCATAAAACGATTGCGCACCGATGCGGGCCTCACGTACAGCTTTTGTTCTCTCCCAGCCAATCGCGTTCACGAGTACCCGCTTCCAATGAGAGGTCAGCGGGAGCCAGTCAGCAAGCGCCGTCGCGTCGTCGCGCATCTCGCCCTGCAAACAGGCCGCCTCACGCAACACGAATCACGCATCACGAGTCACGCATCACGAATCGCCTCGATGACGCGCTCGTGGAAGGCGCCGTTGGTGGCAACGATGCCCCGGTTTTCCGACAATTCGGGGCCGTGGGAGAAATCGAGCGGCTTGCCAGTGAGGTCGGTGACGGCGCCGCCGGCCTCCTCGACGAGCATCATGCCGGCGGCGTGGTCCCAGATGTTTTCGACGTAGTCCCCGCGCGGGAGGCGCAGGTAGATCTCCGCGTCGCCGCGCGCGACCATCGCGTACTTGGCCTGGCTGTCCACGCGCAACGGCTCGCGCGTGATGCCGAGCCGCTCGGCGACCTCGGCGGCAGCGCCGTGCGCCGTGTGCGCCGACTCGACCGACTCGCAGAAGCGCGCCTCTGCCGGGTCGCTCACGGGGCTGGCGGTGACGCCGGTGGGGGCGGCCTCCGCGCCTTCGTAGGCCGCGTAGCCGGCCGCGCCTTCCCCGCGCTCGGCGGCCACCAGCAGCCCCTTGACCTGCACCGCCTCGGCGACGGGCATGAAGTTGGGCAACCCCAAGACGCCCACTTCCACCCGCCCGTCCACGATGAGCGCCAGCGCGACGGCGTACTGGTCGCCGCGCACGAAGCCCTTGGTCCCGTCGATGGGATCGACCGTCCAGTAGCGCTCGGCGGCGCCGTCGGCATTGCCCCGGTCGATCCAGCCGAGCACGTCGTCGGGGGCGGCCGTCGCCTCGCCGTCGTCTTCGAGCACCGCCTGCACGCTCCGGACGACCTGCTCGCGTGCGTCGTCGTCGGAACGCAGCATGGCGGCGTCCTCTTCGCCCACGACGGGGTCGTCGGGAAACGCCTCGGCGAGCGCGCGGCAGATGAGCGCCTGGCTGCCGAAGTCGGCGACGGTTACGGGCGAGCGGTCTTCCTTCTGGCGGACCGCCGCTCCGTTCGCGCCGTCGCTGCCGGCGGGGGCGTGCATCGCTTCCTGGATGGTCTGGCAAAGGCGCCCGGCGCGGCGCACGGCGGCGAGGGCGGTTTCGCGTTCGTTTTCGTAAGAGGGCAAGGGGGCGTGGGAGTGCGGGAGCGTGGGAGTGCGGGGGGCAAACGCGCTGCTTCCTGCCCCGCGCCCTGCGGACCGAAAAACCTTCCACTTTCCACCTTCAACCTTCCACCTCTTCGACTTGGTCGCCGAAGAAGTAGAGGTTTTCCTCGCGGTCGAGGGCTTCGAGGGTAGCGCGGCGGACGGCCTGCAAGAACTGCGAGACGAGGCTGGCGTCGCCGAGCGCATTCTGGAGGTCTTCGAGTTCGCGGTCGAGTGTCTCGACCTCGGGGCCGACGAAGGTGGAGCCGCGATCGTAGTCGGCGAGCTTGTCGATCATGGGGTGGTCTTCGTCGCGCTCCTCGGCGGCGTGCAGGAGCGCCTCGTGCGTCCATTCTTCCATGAAGCAGGCGCGTTCGCGCTCGGCGGCTTCGCCTTTGGAGGGGCCGATGTGTCCGTCCAGGGACATGGCGGAGCGTGGGGGCGTGGGAGAGCGGGGGCGACGCCTTTTAATGTGGCAAACGCGCAGGTCGTCTGCAAGACGTTTCGGAGGGTGGGATGGTGAGAAGGTGTGAAAGAAAGGGGGAAGGGGGGTCTTCACGTTCTCTCTTCCCTTCCTACCCTCCCCCCTTCTCATCCTCTCCCCCCTCCCCTTCCTCCAACAGTTCGTCGTAGGGCGGCAGGTGGTCGAGGAACTGGTACGCTCCGGTCTCGGGGTTGCGCCGGCAGCAGTAGTGGTCGAGGCCGTTGGTGACGACGAGGACGGCGGCCCCAGCGGTGCGGTTGTAGCGCGCCACCTGGTCAAAGGTCTCCTGGGAGATGTCTACGCGCGGGGCCTTGCACTCCGCCACCAGCAGCGGGGCGCCGCGCTCGCGGTCGTGCGCCACCACGTCGGCGCGCCACGTGCGGCCTTCGTAGGGAAACGCCTTTTCGACGGCAATCAGGCCGGCGGGGACGCCGCGATCCCGAATGAGATACTGCACGAGGTGCTGGCGCACCCATTCCTCGGGCCTCAGGCGCACCCACTTCCGGCGCACCGGGTCGAAGATGACGTCCTTGCCCTCGCGCTCGTCGCGGTGGAAGTCGTACGGCGGGAAGTTGAGCGACTGCATGAATTTGGGATGCGGGGGGCAGGAGTGCGAGGGGGCTCACGGCAACATCCCTCTTCCCTCTTTCCCTTCTCCCTCTTCCCCGTACCCGGTGAGTTCGACGTAGCCGCTTCCCGATGCGCTGCCGCCAGCGGAGCCTTCGACGCGCACGGCGCCTTCCCAGTAGCGCACCGACGTGTTCATGACCTGGTTTTCGAAATAGGGCGTCACAGTGAGGTCGAGGTTTTCCGACGGCACGCGCAGGCGCCACTTCGCCGGGTAGGTCGCGCCGCTTTCGGCGGTCCACTGCTCCAGCACGTCGAGCGCGACGTCTTCGCGGGTGAGGTGCGTGACCTCGCCCCGCGGGCCGACGAGGACGCCTTCGCTATAGGCGCTCGGCGCGCCGCCCTTCTGGCGGAGCTGGTAGTACATCAACTCGCGCCCGCCGGAGAGCTGGAGGGCAAACCAGTCCCAGCCGGCCTGTTCCTCGCCCAGCGCCGAGGTGCTCCACTCGCGGTCCATCCACGATGGGCCTCGTACGCGGAGTGTGTCGCCGCCCGCCGCGACCGTGCCCTCGGTGGGCAGGCGCGTGAAGGAGTAGTAGAAGGACGCGTTGCCCGCGCCCGGCCCTTTCTGGCTGAGGCCGCGCTCGCCCTGGAGCACCTTTTCTTTGGCCGAGGTCAGGCGCAGGTCGAGCGCGACGCTTTTCTCACCGTTGCTGCCGCCGGCCTGCGCGGTGAGGCGGAGGGGAAAAATGTCGGCGTCGCCGGCGGAATCCGGCTCGGCCATTTGCCAGCCTTCGGTCCACACGCGGAACGGCTCGGCGCGCGCGCCGGCCAGCCCCGCCGCCCCGCGCGCGAAGCGCTCGAAGTCGTAATGCCGCTCGCCCCGCACGTCGCTGACGGCCAGGTGCGCCATGTAAAACTGATCGGTGCGCCAGCCGGAAGCACTCGTGTCGGCGCCGCCCGTCGAAGCCGGCTGGAGGGGTGCCCTGCCGGAGTCCGGGGGCGCCATTGCGATGCGGAAGATGGTGAACTGATAGCCCAGGTGCCGGCCTTTCGGGGTGTCGAGGTTGCCGGTGACGTACCACCACTCCGTTTTGAAGCCGGGGTGCGGGCCGTGGTCTTCGGGAAAGGAGAACGGGCGTGGGCTCGTGGCGCGGGCGTAGCCGGTCGTGTCGCCGCTGCCCATCGCGCCGGCGACGGCGACGGACTCGCTGGAGACCGAATCGGCGGGGCGGTCGCAGCCTGCTGTAGCGACGAGTAGGAGGGCGGCGGTGAAGAGGGCCGGAAGCGGAAGGCGGGCAAGTGGGGGACTGCTGTTCATCTCATCCCTTCTGTTCTTCGAAAAAAGCGCTGACGGCCGTCACGCAACGCGCGAGGCTTTCTGTCTCCTCCATCGCTTCGTTCAGGCGCCACTCGTCACGCACAAATTTTCTCATCTCAGAGGTGTAGCCCGGTCCCTCAGAGGCAGAGATTCCCTCTTCCGGCACGAGCAACTCGCGGATCTTCCAGTACTGTGACTCGCGAGCGAGGTTGACGACTCTTCTCTTTGGGTCTTCGAGATTCTCGGGGTCGCGCGGGATATTCGTTTTCGACACCCCAAGGAACTGTGCCGCGTTCGCGCGATCTGCCAGCAGCCAGCTTTCGACTTCGCGGACGACCAACCGGAGCAGCATGTTTTCGTTTTGATGCGGTAGCCAATGGGTCACTACGCGTGCTGGACAGTTGAAGCGGGTGTCCATCAAGTCGGCAAGCGCGAGGATGGGCGTCCCCTGCGCCAAATCGTTGAAGCCCTCGATGTTATCCCTGACGTAATCTACCCCACGCTTCCCGTACACGACCGAAACCGTTCCTCCGGCAGCTTGCACGATATGATGCCCGACGGCCTCATCGAGCTTGCCTTCCACAAGCAGAGCGAGAGATTTCACGAGGGGGATTCCTGTTGGGGTACCGTGGTACTGCGTATCTCAAAGCCAGCAAAGCTTAGAAGTCGAGGGTGAGCTGATCAGCCGGGCTTGACATGGGCAAGATTACGTCGGCTACACTCAAACCATTCATGAGTGCTTTCTTCTGTTCATTGTTCGGAGTGCGTAGGCGTGAACCCTCCGAACTGGGTTCGATCCATATTACTTCTTCAGCCCCAATCCCTGCATCGCGCAACAACTCCACCGCGTGCGTGCTGATGATGAGCTGCCGCTTTTGGTAATCTTTTCGGCCCCTCATCTTTCGAATCTCCACCTGCAACTGCTCGAACAGTTGCGCCAGCGAACCCACGACTTCGCTGTGCACGGATAGCTCCGGTTCTTCCAGAAGCAATGGGCCTTCTCCTTCGAAAACCGCCCACATCAGTCCAAAGAGACGCAACGTGCCATCCGAAAGCTGCCCCTCTTTTTGACGGGCGTCATGGGGGCGCCAGTGGTCGAAGCGCGCCACGAGATGCGGCGTGCCCTGAGGATCCATCTCCACTTCCAGGTCGGTGAGTTGGGGAATAACCGACTCCAACGCTTTGCTGATGCGTCGCAGCCATGCGTCCCGCGTGCGCTCGTTTCTGTTCCAGATGCGCTGCAAGAAATCGCGGCCGAACGGGTCGTTCTCAACGGGCTTCGGCGAAAAGCCCTGCGGATCGCGCACGACCTGCGGGATGATGTGCTGGTAGGAGACGGTCTCGAAGAAATGAGCCACTTCCCGAAACGCACGATTGGAAGCAATCTGCTCCAGCGCGGTCTGCGTGAGGAGCATGGGGTCGTCACGGTCGTCGGCGTCGGGGCGCTCCACGACTTGCTGACGCCCCGACCGCAAGTCGATCACTTCCTCGCGACGCACTTCGGGACCGCGATTTACGTCTTGGTTGAACTCCAACTCGTAATGCCACACTTCGTGGCCGTCGCCGTCGCTGAGCGTCACACCAACCACGATGTTTGGACTTCGCCGTGCCGCGAGACAGCGGACAGAGGTGACTCCGCCTCGCGACGTTACTGCTTGATGCAACCCATCGCCGGCCACGTCGCGCAAAAAGCGAAAAGCATCGAGGAAGTTGGATTTGCCCGACGCATTCGGCCCGATGATAAACACACGGCGCGACAGCGAGGCCGACGCCTCCTTGAAGTTTTTCCAGTTTTGCAGGCGGATCTCGCTGACGCGCATGGTCGGCCCTCCTGAAGTTTGACGGGACACGGGACACGACTGTTAACCCTTCAACGCGCGTGCCGTTCACCCTTCCCGCATCGCCTCGGCCGGATTCGCGCGCGCCATTTTCCACGCCGGGTACGCGCCCGCCAAAAGCGCCGCCGCCAGCGCCAGGCCCACCGCCTGCAGCAAGATCTCCGGCGGCACCTGAAGCTGGAGCGTCCACCCGAAGGAGCGCTTGTTGATGACGAACACCAGCACGTAGGACAGCGCCATCCCCAGCGGCAGCGCCAGGAGGCCCGCCGCCAGCCCCATCAGGCCCGTCTGGAGCGTCACGTAGCCGCCCACCTGACCCGGCGTCATGCCGCCGGCGCGCATCACCGCCAGCTCGCGGCGGCGCTCCAGCTGCAAGGCCATCAGCGCCGAGAGGACGCCGATGAAGGCCACCACCACCGCCAGCAGGCGCAACACGTTCGTAATGGCGAAGGTGCGGTCGAAAATCTCGAGCGACGCCTCGCGCAGGCCCCTGCTCGACTGGACGACGAGTTCCTGCCCCGGCGGGGCCGCCGCCCGCACGCGCGCCGCCAACGAATCGGCCGAGAGCCCGCTTACCGCACGCAGGGCCACGCCGCTGACGCGCTCGTCGTCGTAGTAGCGGTCGTAAGTGGCGCGGCTCATCGTGACGACGCCCCGGTCGGAGGCGTAGTCGTAGAAGACGGCCCCGACGCGAAAGGCGTCGCGCCCGCGATCCGTCTGCAGCCGCAGCGTGTCGCCGACTTCGGTGCCGGTGCGGTAGCCGTACGGCTCGCTCACGATGACGACGTTTTCGCCGCCCCGGAAGCGCGGCCACACCTGTGCTGGGTCGCCCGTTTTGAAACGATACGTGTCCTGCGTCTCCGGCCCGGGCTTGATAGCGACCAGTTGCGTCGGTCCCGCCGACGAGGCGACTTCCACGCGGCGCACGGTGTGAGCGCCGGCTACGCCCGGCACCTGCGCGAGCGTGTCGGCGGTGCCGCGAGCGAGGGTCGCGGTGGAGCGGCGAAAGACGAGGCTCGGCGGCTGGACGTACACGTCCGACTGGAGCGAGTAGGTCAGCCACGCCCGGACCGTCTGGCGGAAGCTCTTGGTCATCACGCCGACGCCGACGGTGGCGGCCACGGCGACCATCAGCGCGGCGATGGCCACGCCGGTGCGGCTCAGGCTCTGGCGCAGGCCGCGCGCGGCCATCCGCCCCAGCACGCCGAAGATTTTTTCCATCACGGGACGCAACGCCCGTGCGAGCGCCACGACCGCCGCCGGGGCCAAGAGCGCCGCCGCCAGCAGTGCGCAGAACAGCGCCGCGTAGCCGACCCAGATGCTCTGCCCCGGCGCCAGCAGCAGCACGCCCGCGAGGAGCGCCACGGCGACGCCGGCAAAGGCCAGGCGCGGCGCGAGCGACCGGGCGGCGCTCTCCGCCCGCGAGCGCTGCAAGGTGACGCTCACCTCCGCGCGGGCCGCCTCGCGCGCTGGGGCGTAGGCCGCCGCGAGCGTCGCGCCCATCCCCAGCGCCGCGCCCTTCGCCAGCACCCACGGCGTCACGGTCACGTCCTGCACGTTCACCACGAAGTAGAGATCGTTGATCGCCCGCGTGACGAGGCGCACCAGGCCCTGCGCCAGCCCCACGCCCAGCGCCAGCCCCACGAGCGTGCCCACCAGCCCGACGAGCGCCGCCTCGCCCAGCACCAGCGCGAACACCTCGCCGCGCGTGACGCCCAGCGCGCGCAGCCGCCCGATCAGCGGACGCCGCTGCACGACGCTGAACGTCATCGTGTTGTAGATCAAGAAGAGGCCCACCACCAGCGCCAGCAGGCTCAGCGCCGACAGGTTGAGGCTGAAGGCGCGCGTCATCTGCTCGACCGTCTCGGTGCGCGCCTCCGAGCGCCGGATCTCCGCACCCGGCGGGAGCGCCTGCTGGAGGCGGTTCTTTGCCCGCTTCTCGCCCGCCTCGCTTTCCGGCAAAATCAGGTCGATGCGTGTGAGTTGTTCCCGCTTCCCGAGCACCTCCTGCGCCGTGGCAATGTCGGTGACGAGCAGGTTGCGCGTGGCGCGGCGCGTGCGCTCGTCGCGGGACCGCAAGAGGCCCACGAGCTGGAGCGTGCGCGGCTGGCCGTCCACGGCGATGCGCAACGTGTCGCCGGGCCGCTTGCCCAACGCGCGTGCAGTGGGAGCGGACATCAGCGCCGCCCCTTCTTTCGTCATGAAGGCGCCTCGGTCCACGCCGGCCGTATCTCCGGCGGGCCGCCCGCCGACGTACGGGCGCGTGCGCACGCGGCGGTAGGCGCTCGTTCGTAGCCCGCCGCCCGCGCCGACGACCTGGTGGGTGGCCTGGCCGGTCAGGCGGTCGGCCGAGAGGCGGAAGGCGCGCTCGGCGCTGGTGTTGGCCAGGTCGATCCCCACCACGACGGCCACGCCCAGCGCCACCCCCAGCACCGAGAGGCCCATCAGCCACAGGTGGCGCGCGAGGTAGCGGCGGCTGGAGGTCCAGAGCAGACGGTTGGGCACGACAGGGAAGGCGGCTGGAGGGCGGGCTGTGGAATGCGTAACTTCTTCTCTCTCTTTCCTTTATCCCCGTTCCTCCGCCTCGTCTGCCAGCGCCTCGTCTTTGACGGCGAGCAGGCGCTGGACGGCCGCGTCGTGCGGCTGGGGGACCTCGCCGAAGAAGAGCACCTCCTTGATCGCCCCCAGCGCGCGTTGCTCGGGGCCTTCGAGACGGCGCTGCATCTCCTCGAAGAGCGCGCTGCGCCGCAGCGCCTCGTCGGCGATTTCGTCCATGTAGCGGCGCGCGGCAGCGTGCTCGTTTTCGATTTCGCCGTCGAGGATGGCCTCGCGCACGTTCTCCTTGACGATGCCGACGGCCACGCCCTCCTCGATGCCGAGCGCCTCCATGATTTCCTCGCCGCCGAGGGGCGGCTCGAAGTTGCGCAGGCGGTCCTTTTCCTCGACGGCGCGCATTTTTTCTTCCACGCGGTCGTAGGCGTCTTGGTGGCGCGCGCGGCGGCGCGGGTTCGCGCTGGTCACGTCGGCGCGGACGAGCGTCATCAGGTCGCCCAGGTCCTCGCCGGCGTCGAAGAGGAGGCGCCGCACCGCCGAGTCGGTCACGTCGTCGGAGGCGAGGTCGGCGGGGCGGTGGTGCATCAAGACGAGCTTTTCGACGTAGTCGGCGCGCCGGTCGAGCGGCAGCTCGAGGCGACGGAAGACGCCTTCGACCATGCGCGCGCCGACGTGCTCGTGGCCGTGAAACGTCCAGTTGCCGTTCTGGAAGCGCTTCGTTTCGGCCTTGCCGATGTCGTGCAGGAGCGCCGCCCAGCGCAGCCAGCGCGTTCCGTGTTCGTCGTCATCGACGGGCCGACCGGAGACGCGCTCGGCGAGCTGGTCGAGCACCTGGAGGGTGTGGAGGAAGTTGTCCTTGTGGCTCTCGCCGCGGCGGCGCTCCGTGCCCGTCAGCGCGGAGAGTTCGGGGAGAAAATGCGTCAACAGGCCGGCTTCTTCCAAAAGCTTAAAGCCGATGGAGGGCACGTCCGCCGCGACGATTTTTTGCAGCTCGTCGGTGATGCGCTCCCGGGCCAGAATCTCGACGCGCTCGGCGTGTTGCTGCATCGCCCTGCGCGCCTCGGCGTCCACGTCGAAGCCCAGCTGCGCGGCAAAGCGGGCGGCGCGGATCATGCGCAGCGGGTCGTCCTCGAAGGTGTCGGCAGGATCGAGGGGCGTGCGCAACAGCTGGCGCTTCAGGTCGGCGCGCCCGTCGAACGGGTCGATCAACGCGCCGAAGCGCTCGGGGGCGAGGGCGGCCGCCAGCGCGTTGACGGTGAAGTCGCGACGGCGCAGGTCGTCGGCCAGCGTGGCGGCTTCGACGGTGGGCTTGCGGCTCTCCGAGCGGTAGCTCTCCTTTCGCGCGGCGACGAATTCGAGCACCAGGTCGTCATCGCCTTCGACGGGGGCGGGGACGCGCACGGCGGCGGTGCCGAAGTTCTCGTAGACGTGCGCGGCCCGTGCGCCTTCCAGCCGGTCGGCCAGCGCCTGGGCCAGGGCGATGCCGGTCCCCTCGCCGACGGTGACGAAGTCGAGGTCGGTGGTGAGGCGCCCCAGCAGGGCGTCGCGCACGGCCCCGCCGACGAGGTAAGCCTCGATGCCTTCCTGCGCGGCGACGCGCCCGATGCGGCGCACGACGGCGGCGAAGGGCTGGCGGCCCAGCGCGTCGGTGATGGTTCCGCGCGGCTCGGTGAGGGGAGAAGATACAGGCATTGGGGGTGTTGAAAAGCAATCGGTAGTGGACGGGAAGACCCAACCGTCTGCGTGGAGGCACGGTTCAGGCAGCGCACGCGACCACGCAGGCGCCCGCCGGGAGGATTCGACGAACATCACGGCCTCTCATCGAATCTTTATCGGTGCGTTTTCGTGACATCTTCGGCAGAAAACGTACGCGCACTGAAGACGTACGCGCACTGATTCCTTCCCCGAACAACGAAACGCGCCATGTCCTTTTCCATGAAACGCGCTGGAGGCCAAGATCAACCGCGAGCAGGGCCGCGCATCTGACTGCCTGTTCGTCCCTCGTCCCGACACGACGCTGGCCGACGGCGCGTGCGCCGCCGCTCGCTAATGGCGGCAGGGAACGCAGAACGGAACAGGAGAACGCCCCTGCCCCCAGCAGCGCCCCGGCACGCATCACGCACCACGAACCCATGCCACTCGCCCCGCTCGTCGCCGACCGCCGCGAAGAAATCCTCCGCCTGGCCGAGAAGCACGGCGCGTACAACGTGCGCGTCTTCGGATCAGCGGCGCGCGGGGAGCTGGCGCCGGACAGCGACGTGGACTTTCTGGTGGACCTGGAGGCGGGGCGCAGCCTCTTCGACCTGGGGGGGCTGCTCATGGACCTACAAGACCTGCTCGGGCGCGAGGTGGACGTGGCCACTGCGCAAGGCATTCACTGGTACATTCGCGAGCGTGTGACCAAAGAAGCGCAGCCGCTGTGAAGCCTATGAAAGATGATCGGCTCTACCTCGTTCACATTATCGAGAGCATTGAGCTTGTGGAGCAGTATACTTCCTCGGGCAAAGAGACCTTCCTCGAAGATCAGAAGGCGCGGGATGCAACGCTCCGCCGGCTGCAGACGCTGGCCGAGTCCACCACGCGCCTTTCCGAAGCAGCCCGCTCGTCACGGCCCGGCATAAACTGGAGCCGCATTGCCGGTTTCAGGAACGTCGTCACACACGACTATCTCGGCCTCGATCACGAAAAAGTCTGGAACGTGGTGCGCAACGAGTTGCCGGAACTGAAAAGCGCTGCCCGCGCGCTGCTGCGCGAGCGTGAAGAAGAAGCGGCGGACGACGATAAGACGAACGAGTGACACCGACAGATCGAATCGGTAGGACGCGGCCATTGCTCGGTCGCCGACGCGCTACCGCAGCCGCTGCATGATCCGCTCGGTGAGGCGCATCGCCGGGCGCGCGTCCAGCAGGGAGACGGGCGCGGGACGGCCCGCGGCAAGCGCTCGCAGAAAGGCCCGCGTCTCTTGCCGGAGCAGCCTGCGCAGGTCGAGCGTGGCGTAGGTGCCGCTGTGGAAGCGCAACCCGGCGGCCACCGCGCCGAAGCGCGCGTCCGCCCCGCCGCCGGACGCTCCGTCGGAGGAGGGGGGCGCGGCCTGCGCGTCGAGGCGGCGCACGCCCGCGGCCCCCCCGCGCGAGCCGGCCAGCACGCCGCACAAGTCCAGCGCATCGGTCAGGGTCTGCCGCTGGCACGGCCCGCCGCCGGACGCCCACCGCGCCCGTGCCGTCACCAACTGGGCGCGCGCGCCTTCGGGCACGGCGTCGAAGAGCGGGTGGAAGCGCAGCGGGCGGCTCACGCCCACCTCTGCGCCGGCCTCCTCGGCGCGTGCGGCCAGGCGCTCGGCCTTCGCGGCCGAGGCTGCCGGCGGCCATTCCAGAAAGAGGTGCCGCCCCTGCCGCAGCGCCGCCTCGGCCCGCTCCACGCGCCGCCCGGGGGTGCCGCACAGGAACCCCACGTCGAAGGCCGCCTCCTGTCGCTGGATCACGCCGGCGGCGGTCGCCTCCGGCAGGTGCTCGGCCAGCCCGGCTCCCTCGGCGGCACGAACGGCCTCGGCGCGCGTCTCAGCGCGCGGCCCGTTGCCGATGAGCGCAACCCGTTCGATTTTGGACTGGGGATTTTGGACTGGGGATCTCGTTCGACCGTCGGCCGCCAATTTTCAATTTTCAATACCCCACGACTTCGCCGTCTTTGCGCATCTCGGTGGCCCCCCAGTAGACGCCTTCCTCGGGGTCCCAGCGAATGGCCTGGTAGCCGCCGTAGCCGCCTGCGTCCACTTCCACCTCGTGGCCCCTCTCGCGCAGCGCCTCGACCACATCGGTCGGTACGCCGCTTTCCACATTGAGCGTGCCGCCGTCTTCGAGGTCTTCACCCGTGGGGGAGCTGGAGCCGTAGTGGCGGTAGCGCGCCGCGTCGCCGGCCTCCTGCACGTTCATCCCGAAGTCGATCATGTTGGCCAGCACCTGCACGTGGCCCTGCGGCTGCATTCCTCCTCCCATCACGCCGAAGCTCATCCACGGGCGCCCGTCTTTCATCACGAAGGCCGGGATGATGGTGTGAAAGGGCCGCTTCCCCGGCGCGTAGGCGTTGGGGTGGTTGCCGTCCAGGTTAAAGAGCGCGCCCCGGTCCTGAAGCATAAAGCCCAGCCCCGGCGGCACCAGCCCACTGCCCATGCCGGAATAGTTGCTCTGGATGAGCGACACCATCATGCCCGTCGAGTCGGCCACCGTCAGGTAGATCGTGTCGCCTTCCTGGAGGGCGCGCGTGGCCTCCGCGAAGCGGCGCGGATTCCCGTGCGTGGGCGCCTGCATCACGCTGTCCATCGAGATGTTCTGCCGGCGCGCGTCGGCGTATTCCTCCGAGAGCAGCCCGTCCATCGGAACGTCGTAGAAGGCGGGGTCGGCGTAGAAGCGCGCGCGGTCCTCGAAGGCCAGCTTCTTGGCCTCGGCCATGACGTGGAGGTACGCGGCGGTGTTGTGGCCCATTGCCTCGAGGTCGTATTCCTCGAGGAGTTGGAGCATCTGGAGCGCAGCGATGCCCTGCCCGTTGGGCGGCAGCTCGTGGACCTCGTAGCCCCGGTAGTTCGTGCTGACCGGCTCGACCCAGTCGGCCTCGTGCTGCGCGAAGTCCTCGTAGCGCACGTACCCGCCGATCTCGCGCATGTACTCGTCGATGGTGCGCGCGATCTCGCCTTCGTAGAACGCGGCGCGTCCGCCCTCGGCGATGGTTTCGAGCGTATTGGCGAGGTCGGGGTTGCGAAACATCTCCCCCTGGCGCGGGGCGCGGAGCGTGTCGCTGTCCTCGACGAGATACGTCTCGCGCCAGTTGCCGCCCGAGGGCAGGAGGTCGGTTTCCTCCGCGTAGTACTCGAAGGCATCGGTGTTGCCCTTCCAGTAGTAGGCGATGACCTGCGAGAGCGGGAAGCCCTCCCGCGCATGGCGAATGGCCGGCGCGAGGTTCTCGCGCATAGGCCGGGCGCCGAAGCGCTCGTGGAGCTTGTACCAGCCGCTCACGGTGCCGGGCACTGTCACCGGCGCGGGGCCGATGAGCGGGATCTCCTCGCGGCCCGAAAGTTCGCTTTTGAGCTCATCGAGCGCGAGGTTCTGTGGGGCCCGCCCGCTGGCGTTGAGGCCGTGCAGCTCTTCGCTTTCCGGGTCCCAGACGATGGCGAAAAGGTCCCCGCCGATGCCGTTGCCGGTGGGTTCCATGAGGCCCAGCGCGGCGTTGGCAGCGATGGCCGCGTCCACGGCGTTTCCGCCCTTTTGCAAAACGTCCACGGCGATCTGCGAGGCCAGCGGCTGGCTGGTGGCGGCGATCCCGTTCGGCGCGATGACGGGACTGCGCGTGGCGAAGGGCGTGCCGGTGAGCCGGTCGCCGCCGCCGGCCTCGTCGGCGGGCTCGCCTTCCTCCTGGGCGACAGCCGCAGGCGCGAGCGAAACGGCAAGGAGCAGGGCGACCAGTAGCGAGCGGGAGGGGCGCATGGCAGCGGCGGCAGATGAAAAAACCGATTTTCCCATTTCCATCTTACCGTTCCGGAGATGGAATCGCAACGCCCCTTCACTCCAGCCGCTTGTGCCGTCGGAGCACCTTCAGCACGCGCTCAATGGGTAGCGCCTGGACGGTTCCTTTGTCCCCGTTGACGGTGGTCGCCCTGAAAAGCGAGTTGTAGACGGCCTCCTCGGTTGCCTCAATCACCGCCTGAAAGAGCGGCGACATGGCGCTGTTGGGCAGCACGCGGCGCGTGGCCAGCCCCTCGTCGGGGCGTTCCGGCGTGCGGCGCACCGCCTCGGCCGTCGAGAAGGCGATGACGTAGTCCCCCGAGCCGTTGGTCGAGGGCGAGCCGGTGCGCCCGATGCCCAGCAGCGCGCGGTCGGCCAGGCGTTCGAGGTTGCGGGCCGAGAGCGGCGCGTCGGTGGCCACGACGACCATAACCGAGCCGCCCGGGTCGTCGTCCTCGCCGGTTTGCTCGCTGCCGGGGCCTTCGACCGCGTCCTTCAGGTAATACTGCCCCAGCGCCTCGCCGACGGGCACGCCCATCACGCGCAGCAGCCCCCCGTAGTTCGACTGCACCAGCACGCCGACGGTGTAGCCGCCCGGCTCGCCCGGAAGCGCGCGCGAGCTGGTTCCGATGCCGCCTTTCCAGCCGAAGGCCACGGTGCCGGTGCCCGCGCCCACGGCGCCCTCTTCGGGCCGGTCACCGTCCGCCTTCTCGATGGCGCGAATGGCGTGCTCCGGCTCCACAAGGCGGGCGCGGATGGCATTGAGGTAGCCGTCGTTCGTCTCGCCCGCCACGGCGTTGACCGAGCGCACGCCGTCGTTGCCGGGGTGGGAGAGCGTCCAGTCCACCACGCCGGCCATCGCCGCCGGCACCGAGAGCGTGTTGGTCAGCACGATGGGCGTTTCGATCTCGCCGAGCTCGCGGATCTGCGTCGTGCCAGCGAGCTTGCCGTAGCCGTTGCCCACGGCCACCCCGGCAGGCACCTTGTGCGTGCGCAGGTTGCCCCCGTGCGGGAGGATCGCCGTCACGCCGGTGCGCACCGAGTCCCAGCGCCGCAGTGTCACCTGGCCGACCTCGACGCCGCCCACGTCGGTGATGGCGTTCAGCGAGCCGGGGTCGAGCACGCCGGGCGCCACGCCCACCGCGCGAGCACGGGGCCGCTCTGCACCGCCGGTCGGTTCTTGGGCGGCAGCGACGTGAGCCAGACAGAGCATGGCGAGCAGGGACGCGGCGGGGCGCATGAGAGCGTGGGGAAAAGAGCGAGAAAGAGAGGCACGGGGAGAACGGAAGCGCGGGAGCACAGGGCGTGTGGGAGCGGTGCTCCCGCGCTCACCCACCCCCCCCATGCGCCCGAGCCCAGTGTCTCACACGAAAACCAGCACCAGCAGCGTGTAGAGCGCGGCCGCCAGCCCGCCGGCCAGCAGCGCCAGCGGGAGTTGGGTGTAGACGTGGTCCATCAGGTCGCAGCCCGTCGCCAACGAGGAAAGGATCGTCGTGTCGCTGATCGGGGAGCACTGGTCCCCCATCACGGCCCCGCCGACGACCGCCGCAAAGCAGAGCGTGATGAAAAACGGCTCCGGCAGCACCGTCCACGCCAGCGGCATCGCCACGGGGAAGACCACCGCGTAGGTGCCCCACGAGGTGCCCGTCGAAAACGCGATCAGCAGGCACAGCGCCAAGAGCAGGGCCGGCAGCGCGACCGGCGCGATGACGTCGCCCACCGAGGCAGTCACGTAGGCGGCCGTGCCCACCGCCTCGGCCACTTCTTTCAGCGTCACCGCCAGCGCCAGGATAATCGCGCCGATGGTCACGCCCTTGCAGCCGTCGATGAAGCCGTCGATGGCGTCCTGAAGGGCCATGCCCTTCGCCAGTGCAATCCCGATGCCCGCCAGCACCGTCATCACGAAGGCCCCGGCGATGGGCAGAAGCGGCTCCTCGGTCTGGCCCAGGATGAAGTAGGTCACGACGTAGGGGATAATCGCCACGCCCAGCAGCACGCCCAGCGGCCCGAAGAAGTCCACGAGACCGGGCCGGTAGCCGTCGGGCACGTCCAGCTCGGTCAGCTCGTCGGCGGTCATCGGCGAGGCGCCCGCGCGGTCGAGCCGCCCGGTGGAACGGGCGCGGTCGCGGGCGGACTGCATCTTTTTGCCCAGGAGCCCCCCGGGCA
The DNA here is from genome assembly GCA_003023275.1 of Bacteroidetes bacterium SW_4_67_19. GTDB lineage: Bacteria > Bacteroidota > Rhodothermia > Rhodothermales > Salinibacteraceae > QS-8-64-10. The sequence continues at coordinate 644 of PXTX01000032.1, read as the reverse complement.
GCTTTTCCCACGCGAAGAGCAGCGTGAGCAGCACCGCGAAGATCGCGTAGAAGTTCAGCGGCAGCGCCGAGAAGAAAAAGCCGATCCCGTCCTCGGCCGTCTCGAAGAGCGGGATCGTCCCGGCCACCAGGCCGCCGATGTAGATCGGCCACACGTTGAACGGGATGAGCGTGGCCGCCGGCGAGGCCGTCGAGTCGACCACGTAGGCCAGTTCCTCGTGCGCCACGTCCTGTTCGTCGTTGACGGGCCGGGTCGTCGCGCCGGTCAAGACGGTGCTGACGGTGCCGCCCTGGTGAAAGACCAGCCCCATCAGCCACGCGAAAAACTTGGCCGTGCGGGGGCCGCGCACGAGCTTTTCGCCCGCCCACTCGGCGAATTTTACCGCTCCGCCGGTGCGCGTCCACAGCCCAATGAGGCCCCCCAGCGACCACAGGTAGACCAGCAGGATGATGGCGAAGTCTTCTGTGCCGATGGCGGGGATGAGAAATTCCTGGACGATGTTGAGCTTGCCGGAAATGACGCCGCCGAGCGCCACCCCGATGAAGAGCGCGCTGACGACCTCGCGCATCCAGAAGGCCAGCACGATGGCCACCAGCGGCGGCAGCACCGACCAGATCCCGTAGTGCTCGCCCTGCTTCGGAAAG
>PXTX01000031.1 GCA_003023275.1 Bacteroidetes bacterium SW_4_67_19 | reverse complement strand
CTGGAAGAGGACGCCGGCAAGTCGCTTCACAGCCGCAAGCGCCGCGCCACGCGCGTGGACTACAACCGCGCCGGCGCCGCGCTCGTCGAACTCGTCACCGAGCCGGACCTGCGCAGCCCGCACGAGGCGGCCCGGTTCATGAAAAAAATCCGCCGGCTGGTGCGCTACCTCGGCGTCTCGGACGGGCGCATGGAGGCCGGCTCGTTGCGCTGTGACGCCAACGTGTCGCTGCGCCGGCGCGGCGGCGGAGCGCTGGGCGGGCGCGTCGAAATCAAAAACCTCAACTCCTTTCGCCACCTCGAACGCGCCCTGCGCTACGAAGCGGCCCGCCAGGCGCGCCGGGTCGAGCGCGGCGCGGCCGTCGAGCCCGAAACGCGCCGCTGGGACGAAGAGGCCGAGCAGACGCGCCTGCTGCGCAAAAAGGAAACCGCCCCGGACTACCGCTACCTCCCCGAGCCGGATCTGCCCCCGGTGGTCGTCGGCGAGGAGCTGCTCGACCGCGTGCGCGCCTCCATGCCCGAGCAGCCCGAGGAGCGCAAGGCGCGCTTCGTCGAAGACATTGGCCTGCCCGAGCGCGCCGCCGCGCTGCTGAGGGGGCAACACGCGCCGCCAGGCCCGCCGCGCCGCGCACTTCCTCCTGAACGAAGGCCGCCGCGCGCTCGCCGAGCACCGCGCCCCCATCGACGCGCTCCCGGTGGAGCCGACGGACGCGGCGGAGGTGGTCTACCTGATTCTCGAAGACGACCTCGACGAAAGCGCCGCTCGCAAGGTCTTCGCCGCGCTGCTGGCGGGTCGCGACGACGACCCCGAAACCATCGCCCGCGAGGAGGAACTGCTCCAGGTCGCCGGCCGCGACGAACTGAAACCCATCGTGGAAAAAACGCTGGACCGCCATTCCAAAAACGTCCACCGCTACAAAAGCGGCAAGAAAAGCCTCATCGGCTTCTTCATCGGCGAGGTGCGCTCCGCCTTCGACGAGGAGGGCGCCCCCGACCCGAAGCTCATCCGCGAAATGATCGAAGACCGCCTCGACTGACGTTCGTGCGTTCGTTGGTCGTGGAGCGTGGGACGTTTCTGGAGCGCTGCCGGATAACATTCACGTCCGCGTTCCGAAAAACATTCACCCTTCAACTTTCCACGTTCGACCAGCCTGCTCATGCCCCTTGCCGAACGCCCCCTTCAATATCTGGCGGTTCTGGCCAAGAACACGCTCGTCTACATCAAAAACTTCATCGAAGACCGGGACGTGGCGTCGGTGATGCCGTCGTCGCCGTTTCTGGTGCGGCGCATGGTGCGCAAAATGGACCTGGACGGCTCGTGCGTGGTGGTGGAGTACGGCCCGGCGGCGGGCGTCTTCAGCCGGTCCATTCTCGAAAAAATGGGACCGGAGGGCCGGCTGATCCTCATCGAAACCAACGCGGACTTCGTGCGCCGCCTGCGCGAGCAGTTTGGCGGGGACCCGCGCGTAGAGATTTTCCAGGAGCCGGCCCAGGACGTGACGCGCCTTCTGGAGCAAGCCGGGCACGAGGAGGCCGACTACGTCTTGAGCGGCATTCCGTTTTCGTTTCTGAGCGAAGAGGAGCGCCACACGCTCATCGACGCCACGCGCCAGTCGCTTCGTCCCGGCGGCGCTTTTCTCGTGTACCAGCACCGCGACCACATGAGCCGGCTGCTGCCCCAGCACTTCGACCAGATCGAGGAAGGCTACGAACTGCTCAACGTGCCTCCCATGCACACCTACGCCGCGCGGCGCATTGGCGATTGACGATTGGCGAATGGCCAAGTGAACCCCAAACCCAAAACTCGAAACCGCTATGCTTATTGCTGGAAACTGGAAGATGCACAAGGCCGCGCCCGACGAGGCGCGCGCGCTTTCTGAAAGCGTCGTCGACGCCGTCGGGGCGCCGGAGGTGCAGGTGGCCGTGTGCCCGCCGTTCACCGGGCTGGCCGCCGCCGCCGAGGCGCTCGACGGCGCACCCGTCCACCTGGGGGCGCAGAACATGCACGCCGAGGGCGAAGGCGCCTTCACCGGCGAGGTGCCTGCCGGCGCGCTACGCGCGTACGATTGCCGCTACGTCATCCTGGGCCACAGCGAGCGGCGCGCCTACTACGGCGAAACCGACGACGATGTGGCCGAAAAAGCCCGGCAGGCGCTTCGCCGCGAGCTGGTGCCCATCGTCTGCGTCGGCGAGAGCCTGGAGGAGCGCCGGGACGGCCGCGCCCAGGACGTGGTGGCCCGCCAGGTGCAGACCGCCCTCGACGGACTGCCGATCGGCGACCCGTCGCGCCTGGTGGTGGCCTACGAGCCGATCTGGGCCATCGGCACCGGCGAGAGCGCCGAGCCGGAGCAGGCGCAGGAGATGCATGCCTTCATCCGCGAGACGCTCATCGAGCAGCACGGCGAGAGCGTCGGCGGAGCCGTGCAGATCCTCTACGGCGGCTCGATGAAACCGCACAATGCCGAGGCCCTCCTCGCGCAGCCCGACATCAACGGGGGGCTTATCGGCAGCGCCAGTCTGGAGGGCGAGTCCTTCGCCGGCATCGTAGAGGCGGGCGAGCAGGTGACGTGAATGTGCTCGGCGCGCGGCGTTTGACGATGATGCGGCTTTCTTTTCGTTCTTCACCGTACCCTGCTTCCGCCATGATCGAGCGCGACGTGGTCGTCACCAATCAGGCCGGGATCCACACGCGCCCGGCGTCGATGATCGTGCAGAAGGCGTCTCAGTTCGACGCCGAGTTTATCATCCAGAAGGACGGCTACGAGATCAACGGCAAGAGCATCATCGGCGTCATGACGCTGGCGGCGGAGCAGGGGGCGACGCTTCACCTCGTCTTCGACGGAAGCGATGAGGAAGACGCTGCCGACGCACTGGCGCAGCTTTTCGAAGACGGCTTCGGCGAGGCGAAATAGGGCCTCGCGCACACGTGTGCGGGCGCGACGGCGGACAGCAGTCTTCTAAGTGGTCTTTTCGGCAAGTCCGGTCGGTTTGCGAAGCACAAACCTTCCACGTTTCGGACCCCTGGAAGGTTTTTTTACCGGACCAGAGATATACTCATTGAGCGAAAGGACCACTTAGGTCCTCGGGCGCGCTCAGGACGCCGCTGGGGCGCGTTCGGTGGGCGCCGTTTCGCCGGGGCCGGCGACGTCGCCGGGATCGGGCTGGAAGGTGAGCTGGGCGGCGCCCAGGAGCGCCACGTCGTTGCCCAGCGGCTCGCGTTCGAGGTGCAGCTCCTCGCGCAGGCCGGCGATGACGGTGCGCTGCATGGCCTCGCGCGTGGGGTCGAGGAGGTAGTCGCCCGCGGCGGCCACTCCGCCGCCCACGATGACGGTGCGAATGTCGAGCAGGTTGATCGCGGAGCCGAGCGCGCAGCCCAGCTTGTGCCCGGCCCAGGTCCAGATCTCGCGGGCCGCTTCGTCGCCGTCCTCGGCGGCTTCGAAGAGCATCTTGGGGGTGAGGTCTTCGAGGTCGTCGCCGGCGCGCTCGTGGAGGACCGTCTCGCGTGCGAGCAGGCGGTAGCGGGCATGGCGCGAGAGAAAGCGCTGCCCGAGGTACGCCTCGATGGCGCCGGCCACGCCGCTGCGCGCCACCGGGCCTTCGTGGTCGATGCTCAGGTGGCCGAACTCGCCGGCGCCTCCGGTCGTGCCGCGAAAGATGCGGTCGCGGTAGATGATCGCGCCGCCCACGCCGGTGCCCAGCGTCACCATCAGGAACGAGTCGTAGGGTTGGCCCACGCTGTAGAAGGCCGAGCCGAGCGCGGCGACGTTGGCGTCGTTTTCGAGCGTGACGCTCAGGTCGGGTTGCCCGAGGCGTTCGCGCAGGGCTTCGCGCACGTTCACTTTCGTCCAGCCCGACAGGTTGGGCGGATGGCTCAGCGTGGTGCGCTCCCAGTTGATCGCGCCGGGCGCGCCCATCCCGAGGCCGGCCACCTCGTCGCCCGGCACCGCGCGCATCATGCGGCGCGCCAGGTCGGCGGCGCGGTCGAGGATGTGGTCGGGGCCTTTTTCCGCCTCCGTCTCGACTTGGACCTGTTCGAGGAAGCCTTTCCCGCGTTCGACCAGCGCCGCGCGCAGGTACGTGCCGCCGAGGTCAATGCCGATGGCGTAAGGGGGGGGGCTCATGCTTCGCAGTTTGGGGTTTCGGGTTTGGAGGTTGGGGGTTCTTGTTTTGCTGTCGCTTCGACTGGAGAGAAACCCCAAACTCCCAACTCTGAACGCCGAACGCTCATTCTACGCGGTAGACGGTTTCGCCGGGGCGCTTCATGCCGTACTCCTCGCGGGCGATGCGCTCGACGGTCGAGTCGGCGGGCGGGTGTTCGAGCTTCCGTTGGAGCGCCTCGATCCGGCGGCGGAGCGAGTCGTTCTCCGTCGTGAGCGCCGCGTGCTGCTGATGGAAGCGCACGAAGAACGCGACCCAGACGAGCGCCAGTCCCGCCGCTGCCAGCAGCAGCCAACGGCCGGGGCGGAACGAGGCGGAGGCGTCTTCGGGCATGGTAGTTCGTTGTTTGTGGGTCGTCCGCACCACGAGGGTATGACGCAAGGCCCCACCACAGGGGTATGACGCAAGGCCCCCTCGCCTTCGGCGTCCCGACTGGAGGGAGGGGCCGACAGGTCATCCCCTCGCGGGGGAAGTACTCTTGGAGTGCTCGCTGGTTCGTGGATCGTTTGGCAGGCGCGGTTGATGTCCGGAAACGAACGACGAACCACGACCCACCAGCTCACGAAAACGCCTTCGCACCGAGGTACACCGCCGCGTCGCCGAGCTGCTCCTCGATGCGCAGAAGTTGGTTGTACTTGGCCGTGCGGTCGGAGCGCGAGGCCGAGCCGGTCTTGATCTGGCCCGTCCCGGCGGCGACGGCGAGGTCGGCGATGGTGGTGTCTTCCGTCTCGCCGCTGCGGTGGCTGATGATCGAGGCGAACCCGTTCTTGCGCGCCAGCGTCACGGCGTCGAGCGTTTCGGTGAGCGTGCCGATCTGGTTGGGCTTGACGAGGATGGCGTTGCCGGCGTCCTCGTCGATGCCGCGCTGGAGGCGCTCGGTGTTGGTCACGAACAGGTCGTCGCCCACGAGTTGCACCTCCTCGCCGACCTCCTCTGTGAGCGTCTGCCAGCCGCTCCAGTCGTCCTCGTCGAGGGCGTCTTCGAGCGAGATGATCGGGTACTGGCGCACCCAGTCGGCCCAGAAGGCGGCCATCTCCTGCGACGAGCGCGGGTTGTCGGGGTCGCTTTTCCAGAAGACGTACTCGCCTTCGCCGCCCGAGGCGCCGGCCGGCTCGTACATCTCGGCGGCGGCAGGGTCGAGCGCGACGAAGGCGTCCGCGCCGGGGCGGTAGCCGGCCCGCTCGATGGCTTCGAGGACGACCTCGATGGCCTCGTCGTTGGAGCGGAGGTCCGGGGCAAAGCCGCCCTCGTCGCCGACGGCCGTGGAGTCGCCGCGGCCGGAGAGCACGCTTTTGAGCGCGTGAAAGACCTCCGCGCCCATGCGCAGCGCCTCGCGGAAGGAGGGGGCGCCGGCGGGCACGACCATGAACTCCTGCATGTCGACGCTGTTGTCGGCGTGCTCCCCGCCGTTGAGGATGTTCATCAGCGGAACGGGGAGGGTGCGCGCGCGGGCGCCACCGAGGTAGCGGTAGAGCGGCACGCCGGTGGTGGCGGCGCCGGCCCGGGCAGCGGCCAGACTGGCGCCCAGCAGCGCATTGGCGCCCAGGCGGCCCTTGTTGTCGGTGCCGTCGAGGGCGATGAGCGCGTGGTCGAGCGCGGTCTGGCGCGTGACGTCGCGGCCTTCGAGGGCGTCGGCGATTTCGCCGTTGACGTGTTCGACGGCCTGCGTGACGCCCTTGCCCACGTAGCGGTCCGCGTCCTCGTCGCGCAGCTCGACGGCTTCGTACTCGCCGGTCGAGGCGCCGCTGGGGACGGCCGCGCGCCCCATCACGCCGCCTTCGGTGACGAGGTCGACTTCGACGGTGGGAAAGCCGCGGCTGTCGAGAATCTGGCGAGCAGTGATCGTTTCGATGGTGGGCATTCGGTGCGGGTTGAAAGTTGAAGGTTTTCGGTTCGAGGCGCGTTTGCCTTCGGAGGCGTTTGGTAAGGTACGCCGCGCGCGGCGGCAATGGCAAGGGGAGTGTGATGTGTATTGCGTGATGCGTATTGCACCCCGAGGAGTACTTCCTCACTCCGTTCGGGGCGCGTGATGCGTGAGGGGGCTCGTCTACGTCCGTCGAAAGAGTGTTCGAGCGATAATGCCTTTTGATTCGCGTTGCCGGTATGTTTTGCTCCGAAGGGTTGTGCCGTTTGGCAGCCTCACGAGTCACGCATCACGAAAAAAACCGGCCCGCCCCACGTCGGAGACGGACCGGCTTGCTCTGCTATCGTGCTCGCTACCCGACGGGCCGCCGCGCTACGACGGGTTTTTCACCGTGGTGGACTCGCCGATCCAGGAGTAGCAGCCGTAGTCGATGCTGTAGCTCTGGCCCGGCTCCCAGCCTTTGAAGAAGATTTTTTCCTTGCTGGGGAAGTATTCGCGGTAGCGGCCGATGTTCTGGTTCGCTGCGCTGGCGACCGAGGAGTCGTTGGCCTTCGCGCGCTGGTAGTAGTCGGTGGCCAGCCAGTAGACGGCGCGGTCCTGGAGGGACAGCTCGCCGCCGGTGCACTGCGAGACGGCGCTGGCGTAGAGGTCGCCAATCGCCATGTAGGCCGAGCCGAAGCTCGAATCGGTGTCGATGGCCTCGCGAAAGTAGGTGCGCGCCTTCGCCAGCGAGCCCATCTGCTGTTGCGCCACGCCCATGTTGTAGTAGTCCTGCGCGGTGGCGCTCGCTTCGTCCATTTCAATCATTTTCTGGAGCAAATCGAACGCCTTGCGCGGCTCGCCGTCGTCGAGGCGCGTGCTCGCCACGTCGCGGTACAGTTCGGGCGTGGGATCGGATTCGAGGATCTTCGACTGCAGGCGGGACGCCTTGTCGCTCATGTCCTGCTGCTGGTAGAGCGTCAGGAGCTGTTGCATGACCTTGGCATCCCCGGGGTTTTCTTCGAGCTGCCCTTCGAGGAAGGTGATGCGCTCGGAAGGGGAGTCGAAGAACTGCGGGTACCACTTGTCCAGCAGCTTTTGGACTTCTTCTTCGTCGGAGCGATTGGCCTTGAGTTCGTCCAGAAAGGAGAGGGCTTCCTGCTTGGCGTCTTGGCTGTAATAGCCGCGCACGATCCGGCGGAGGTACCAGGGGTCGACGTCGGCCGGTCTCATGTCGTAGGCCTTGCGAAAGAGCTTGCGCGCTCGCGCTTCGCCGTTGTCGACGACGCTGCTGTTTTCGTAGAGCGCGCGGCCGCGCCGCTGAATCCAGGTGTACTCGTCGGCTTCGCCGCCGGCGGCGCGCACCTCGGGGACGGCGCGCTTGGCGATGGCGAGGGCCGAGTCGACGTAGGCGCGCTTCTTGGTGTCGGAGGAGGCATTTTCGGCCAGGCCCATGTAGGACTCGAAGGTGCGGCGGTAGGTGCGCGCGTCGCCCTTCGGGTAGGTGGGCGCGTTTTTCAAGAGCCACTGCAGGTTGCGGAGCGCGCTCCGATAGTTGTCGCTCTGAAAGTCGGTGTAGGCGAGGCTGTAATACTCTTTTTTCTCCTGCTTGCTCGGCTCGGCGGAGGACTGCGCGTGGGTGCGGGGCGCAGCCGCCAGCAGCATCAAGGCCGTCAGCAGCGAGGCGAGGGCCGAAAGACGCGAAAGGGAAAAACGCATAGCGTCGAAGTAGAGGCGTTTGGGAAAAGGGAAGAGAGGGGAACCCGCTGGGCCCGAGGCCCGCCCCGTCTTGTTTACGCCCGCATTGTTTACGATGGTGGACAGGTTGCAGGCGGGGGCGTTCCGGGAATCACGAACGCTTCTCTTCACAACGTGCTCACCGCGTGGTTAGCGTAGCTTGCGTCGCTGAAACCAGCGTTCCCCCAGGTTCACGTTCAGGGAAAGGCCGTAGAACACGTCGCGAATGAGATCTGCATCGGTCGTTCCTCGGGTTCCTACTTCAACCCCTACATCAATTCGCGTGCCATAAAGCGGCGTCGGCAGGCTCACGCCCCCGGTGGCGGCCAGTGCGTTGATGCCTGTTCCTTCCGGGGCGTCGTCGAAGACCGTCTGGGCGTCGACGTAGGTTTGCTCGTAGTAGGCGCCGAGCCGGTAGGCGGTGCGGCTAAAGAACGTCGCGTTGCGGTTATTGCCGGCCGGCAGCAGTTCGGCCCCCACCGAGAAGCGCAGGCGGTCGCGCAGGGCGTCGATGCCGGGTAGGGGGGCAGACTCGAAGTCGCTATCGGCGTTCGACCATGGTTCGTAGAGCCCGTCTGCGATCAGGGTCCAGCGATCGCTGGGTTTGTAGCTGAGGCCGAGCGCCGCGCTGAGCGGAATCGTGAGGCCGCCTTCCTCGGCCCGGTTTTCCTCGTCGCCGGTGGCGGGCGCGCCGCTCCCGAGCGCGAGCGTGTCGCGGTCGAGGGTGGCCCCGATCGTGCGCGCGCGTTCCCCACTCAGGCGCGCCGGCAGCGTGAAGGTGGCCCCGATGGAGAGGGCGTCCTCGGAGCGGAACACGTCGGAGAGCGAGAGCAGGCCGCCCGCCGTTCCGGTGAAGCCGGCCAGGCGGGTGCGCGTGGAAAGTACCGTGGGGGCGAAGCGCGCGCGGTTGGAGAACGTGGTGCGCCGCTGGGATTCGAGGATGCCGAAGATCACGTCTCCGCGCACGCCCAGCGAGAGCACGTCGCCGAATCGGTAGCCGAGGCCGCCGGAGATCTGTCGAAGGCCGCCTTCGCCCCGATAATCGATCTGGTAGAGCGCCGAGTCGCCCGGGACGGTCTGCGGCTGGGCCAGCACGCGGTACTCCGTGCGCGAGTACGGGCGAAAGCCCACGCCCACGCCCAGCTTGCCGGCGTAGAGGGGGAAGCTGAACTGCACGGACTGGAGCCTGCCGCTGGAGAGACGGCTGGTCTGGCCGCTGGCGTCCTGGGCGTTGACCCGGCGGTACCGCCCGCCGATGTTCAGGCGCGTCAGCTCCTGGTCGCTCCAGAGGGCCGGGTTGGCGAAGGTGGTGTAGTTAAGCGAGCGCAACGCCCGGGCGCCGCCTCCGCCCATGGCCTGCGCCTGCGAGGAGGAAAAGGTGTGCAGTTCGCCCAGACCGAAACGCGAGTAGATGGACCCCGCCCCGCGTGTCTGCGCCTGCGCCGATTGCGACGCCCCGAGGCTCAGCCCCAGCAGCACGCCCAGAATGCCCAGTGCTGTTGTACGGCTCATCCTGCGTGCAGGGCGGGCGAGCAGAACGGCCTGGAAAAACGAAAATGCGTTGCTCATCACGGAGAAGAGGAGAAAGCGGCAGAAGCTTCGTGGGGCGAGGCCGTCCCTGCGCCCGGCCTCATACGTTCTTCGTCATTCTATTCGGTCGAGGTGTAGAACAGCACCAGCCGGGGGCGGTGTCCATCGGCCCGGCGGATGAGCGCGCTGCCGAGCGAAGTGATGTTGACGCCTTCGCTTCCGCGCGGCACGCGCAAGACGCGCGTCAGCGGTCCCGGGCGCAACTGAAAGCGCTCGATGTCCGACGTGCCCAGCAGGGCGTCCTGCACGAAGCGGCTGAGTGAGAAGTTGGCCACGTCAAAGCGCGTCCGGTCGTTCGAGAGCGCCAGCGCGGCGGGCGCCTGCGGTCGGTTGCCGGAGAGCAGCGCCAGCGAGTCGTCGGTCACGTCGTACACGTCGAGCTGGCTGAAGCGCGGGCGTGCGTAGTCGGAGCCGGTTTCTGCGAGGACCGAGTCGGTTTCGAGCACGAGCGTGGCGCTGTTGACGGCGGCGCTGCGCAGCGAGTCGGGCAGGTCGAAGCGGAAGGCGAGGGCGCGCCCGGTGCCTTTCTGGATGACGTAGCGGTCCTTGGGCTGTTGCGGGTCGGGCTGGCGGATGGTGGTGAGCTGGCGCGTGAGCGGGGCGGACGCCTCGAGCGCTTCTTCGTCGCCGCCCGTCTCGAAGACGACCCGCAGCGTAGTCGCGCGCGACAAGAAGCCGGCGACGCTTTCACCGCCGTCGACGGGCCGTACCTGAAAGCCGTGGAACGCTTCGGCGAACGTCGAGTCGGCGATTTGACGCAGCTGCTCGTCGTTCCTGCGAATCCAGTCGGACGGGAGCGAGGCGGTAACGAGCGAGTCGCCCGGCGCGACCGAGAAGGTCGTGATGCGCTGCGGCTCGACGGTGTTTGGCAGAGACGTGTCGGCACGGGCGCCGGCGGCTTCCCATTCTTCTTTTAGGTCGTAGAGCGCCAGTGGGGTCGTCTGCGTCGTGTCGCCGTAGAAGGTGTCGCGCGCCAGGCGCACGCGGAACTGCACCGAGTCGATGGCGCGGTCGGCGGGGTCGATCTCCGAGAGGCTGGGGGCGAAGTCGACGTAGCCGGTGGCCGTCACGTCGCCGAGCGGGTCGCCGGAGGTTTGCCCGGCCAGAAAGCGCGCGGACTCGCCGATGCGCGCGCTGCCGGTGATCGGCGCGTACTGCACCGTATCCACGTCGAGCGGGAGTTCGACGCGTTGCGGTCCTGCCCCCTCTCGTTCGACCAGTTCGCCGCCCACGCTCGTCGGGTCGTCGCAGGCGGTGGGCGCGAGCAGGAACAGTGCGCAAAACAGCGCGCCCAGAACGCGAGAAGAAGGCATGCGGAACATCGAAGGAAGGCGAAAGAACGGCTGAGGGCTGCCAGGGGAGGCGGGCGCCGCACCGAGACACGGGTGCAGGCGGGAAGGGAAAAACGGCTCTACACGACAATGTAAAGATATGACCGCTTCGCAGGTGGGTTTCTTTCGCCGGGTCCCTTCAACGAAAGCGCACAGTGTGTCGTCAGTGGTCAGTTTTCAGTGGTCGGCTACTCGGCCTGAAACGCCCCCAGGGGGGATGATCTTCGGCTCCTGACGGCTGACGCCCCAGCGCAAGCGCACCGGCCCGACTCCATCACGCAACACGCATCACGCAACACGAAACACGCAACACGCATCAGAGCACCGTGTCGTAGAGGGCGGCGGCCTGGCGGGATTGCTCGTCGGAGTCGCCGGCGAATTGCGGCTGGTCGTCGCTCGCCAGCGAAGCGGGGTAGATAGACGCGTCGGCGCGCGTCAGCCCGGCCTCGACGAGCGAGCTCCCGGTGGCGCCGTTGAGCGAAAGGCCCGCGCGTTCGACGAAAGCGTTCGTCAGGCCGTCGCCGGCGTCCACGGCGTCGGGCGTGAAGACGGTGCGGGCGTCATCGAAGAGCTGCTGGCCGTTGCCTTCGCTACGCAGAAGCAGCGGCGTGAGGCCGCCGGCCCAGCCGAAAGCGTGCACCACGTCGGGGCCCCAGCGCAGGCTGCGCACCGTTTCCATCACCGCGCGGGTGAAAAAGAGCGCCCGCTCGGCGTTGTCTGCGTAGGGGGCGCCGTCTTCATCGGCGGCCAGTCCCGGGCGGTCGAAGTACGCTTCGTTGTCCATGAAGTACACTTGCAGGCGCACGTCCGGCAGCGAAGCGACCTTCACCGAGAGCGTCTCGTGCGCGTCGCCCCCCACGTCGATCTCGGCGCCGGAGAGGCGAATCACCTCGTGGAGGCTGTTTTCGCGCTCGCTGATGCAGCCGTAGCGCGGAACCATGATGCGCGCTTCGTAGTCGTCCTGCAATCCGCGAGCGAGCGAACGGACGAGCGTCGCCGCTTCGGATTTCGGGGTGAACGGAGCAACCGCGCTGGTGACGAAAAGGAGGCGTCGGGAAGCAGCCATGCGACCGGAGGGGGGCAGGAGCGAGAAGGAGGCGAGGGGCGAAGGAAGAGCCGCAGCAACGGCGCGGGGGCGGAGCGAATGCTCGCGCCTTGTGCCCGGCGGCAGCGGTCCCGACTTCAGAATGCGGGAAACGGCCCGTCGTAGAATGTAAGTAGCAGGTAACGCCGCGTCAAGGGGGAATTCGGTGCGCTGGCCATTCGTGCGCTCACGTCTCTTCGTCGGCGAAGGCGACGTGGCGGAAGTAGTCTTGTTCTTCGAAGGAGGCCCCCAGTGCGCCGATGGCCAGGCCGAGCGCGGCGACGAAGCCGGCCAGCGACAGGTAATGTCCCCAGCCGGGCGCGGCGCCGTCGGTGGTGACCGAGGCGGCCCAGCCCTCGACGAGCGCATCGCTGAAAAACGCGAGACTCAGCGCCAGCGTCACGACGAAAAGCAGCGCGTAGGTCGTCGCCATGCCCAGCCCGACGGCGGTCGTGACGGAGGCGGCCGTTTTTACGCGCTGTTCGCTGAGGCGCGGCGCGCGGCGACGGTCGAGCAGGTGCTGGCGCTTGAGCAGATACGCGCTCGTGGCGCCGAGGGCCCCGACCGAGAGCAGCACCACGCCGCCGAGCGGCTGCGACATGCCCAGTTCCCACGCCTCGGCAGTCGTAAGCAGCACGACCTGTGTCGAGACCGCCGCCGTGGTGAGCCGGCTGAAGCGCAGCGGGAAGGCCCACGGGCGGGTTTCGACGACCGCGTTGCGGATGTCGGAGCGTTGCTGCCAGGCGGCGCGCAGGTAAAAGAGCACCCGCTGGTGGCGATACTGGCCTGTCTCCTCCAGGCGCACGTCCGCCACGTCGCGCAGCTCGGCGCGCAGCTGCTCCTGCGCCTCGTAGTCGTAGCCGCGCATCTCGTCGAGGTCGGTGACGGTTTGGGGCGCGAACATGAAGTCGGCGGCGTCGCCCGTGTGGTCCAGGTCGCCGAGATGGCCGAACAGGTGCATCGCCAGGGCGTAGAGGCGGCGCCCGAGCACGTCGTGACGTTCGGCGTCGTCGGGGGAAGACTGGTCGTCGGGGAAGGCCGGCGGCGCTTCGGGATCGAGGCGCGCGGTCGACAGGGCGGCCCCCTGCACGGCCTGCGACGGGACGCCCAGTGCGTAGGACGTGAAGTAGCTGCGGAGGTCCGCCGGCGTGACGACGAGGGCAAAGTCCCAGTGTCGCGCGTCGCGCTCGGTGACGCCGTGGTCGATGAGCGCGACCGGCTCGGCGCGGGCGTCGGGGGGGTGGGCGGCAGCCTCCAGGTCGCAGCGGGCGGCGGTGGGAAACTGCCAGTCGAATTCGGAAAACGTCTCGCGCAGGTAGGTGCTCATGCGCCGGTGCGCCCGCGTCGTGGCGCGGCGGTCGGCCTCGTCGAAGGCCCCGACCGGCACCCAGCCCACTTCAATTTTTCGATGTTCGATTGGCGATTGGCGATTGGTCGTTGGGGCAGCGCCTTTTACGGCTGTGGGTCGCTTTGTCCGTTCTGCTGACGCTTTTCGAGCAGTTCGAAGTAGCGCTTGATGAGGCGCTCGTAGTCGGGGGCGTAGCCGCTTTCGAGAGAGCGGATTAGCGAGCGGCGCAGGCGGTCGGTCTCGTCCTGTGGCCCACTGGTGGGCTGCTCACGGGTGCGGTCTTGCTCGTCGGCCTCGCGGCCGCGGCGCTGGTTTTTGCGCCCGCGCTTCTGGAGCGACTGCCGCGCCTGCAAGAGGCGCGAGCGGATCTGCTGCTGGCGCTTGAGCGTCTCGCGGTCGAGGCGCCCGCGCTGCATCTGGCGGATCGTCTTCTGCATCTGGTCGGCCACTTTTTCGAGGTCGCCCAGCGTCTTTCCGTCGGCGCCCTGCTTGCGCATCTTCTGAAGCTGCTTGCGGAGGGCCTTCTGCTGCTTGGCCATTTTCTTGAGGCGCTTCGCCCGGCTCTGCGAGAGGCGGTCGCCCTGCATCTGGTTGAGCATCTGCTGCACCTGGCCGTTGAGCTTTTTCTGCTGCCCGCTCATCTTCTTAAGCTGCTGGCGCATCTGCTTCATGCTCATCCCGCCGCCTTTCCCGCCGCTCTGATTCTGGCGGATCTGGTCGATCAGGTCGGAGAGCAGAAGCGCCAGCTCGTTGAGGTTTTTCATGGCCGTCTTCTGGTGCCCGCCGGACGGCTGCGCGTTGCGGCCCGTCATCGCCTCGGTCGCTTTTTCCATCGCGCCAAGCGCCTCGCCGGCTTCCTTCTGCACCTTGCCCGTCATCTTCGGGATGTTGCGCGCCAGGGCGGTGAGCGAGTCGCGCGTCGTGCGCAGTCCCTCGGCCAGCTGGTTCTGCTGGCGCGTCACCTCGCGCAGCGCCGGGCTGCCGGCCGCGAGGTCCCCGGTGCGCTTGCGCAGCGCCTCCTGGTCTTCCGAAAGGCGCAGCGTGTTGGCCAGCGCCTGGCGCAACCCGGCCACGTTGATGCGCCGGTTCTTGCGCTGCATCCCTTTCTTCATTTGCTGCACCGACTGCTGCATCTGCTTCAGGCGCTTCTGCATCTGCTGCTGGCCCTGGCGCGCCTTCTTCATCTGTCCCTGGCGCAGCTGCCGGCTGTTCTGCTTCATCTGCTTCGGCATCTGCCGGCTGCGCTTTTGCATCTGCTGCATCTGCTTTTTGGGCGCGCCGCGCATGTTCTTCATCTGCTTCGAGAGCTTCTGCATCTCCTTGCGCATCTTCTTCATCTTCTTGCGCGCCCGCTCCTGCGCCTTCGCCAGCTGCTCGCGCTTCTCGGCGCTCCGCTTGTTTCCCTGCTGTGCGCCCTGCTTCTGGCCGCCCTGCTTCTGGCCGCTCCGTTTCTGCCCCTGACGGCTCTTGTCGCCGGATTGCCGGCCGGGCTTTTTGCCCGACTGGCGCTCGGCGTTCTTTTTCCCCCGCCGATTCTCGTCACCGGGCTTTTGTTCGCCCGACTGCTTTTCGCCGTCGTTCTTTTCCCCGGATGACTTCTTTCCCTCGGTTCCGCTTTCCCGCTTGCTTGCTTTCTTACCTTCTTCCTCGAGCTTTTTCGTTTCCTCGGCGAGGCGGTCTTCTTCCTTGGCCAACTCGCCGGCGCGGCGGGCCACCTCGTCGAGCTTCTGCTGCGTCTTGAGCTTCTCGAACAGCTCTTTGGCGCGCTCGAGGCGCTGCTGGTAGTCCTTCTCGTTGCGCTTGAAGTTTTTGAGGGCCTGCTGCATCTTGCCCATGTTCATCTCCTGCATGGCCTTTTGCAGCTTCTGGAGGGCCTTCTTGAGCTTCGGCGACTGCAACTGGCGCGCCACCCGCTGAAGCTCTTTGTAGGCGCGCTGCGTCTCGGGACTGGTGAGCTGGCCCTTCTGCATCTGGCGCGCGGCCTTCTCGATCTGGCGCGTGAGGCGCTTGGCGCCTTTCTGGAGCTTCTGCTGGCGCTCCTTGAGCTGCTGGACCTGGCGCTGGTCCTCCCAGTCGCCCTCGCGCTTGCGGCGGATCGACTCGCGCAGGCCCTCGAACTGGCGCTGCGCCTCGTCGCTTTGCTCCTGGAGGCGCTGCATCTGCTGCTCTGCGCTCTGCTGCGTCTCGTCGAGCTGTTCGTACTTCTCGGCCGTGGAGGGCAGGCGCAGGCGCCGCGTCTGTGTGCGCGCCGACTGGTAGCCGGCCACGCGGTTGTTGTCCCAGACGCGCACGTAGTACGCGATCACGTCGCCGGGGGCCAGGTCCAGATCGGTGGTCCGTTCGAGGAGCCAGTCGTAAACGACCTCCTGGTCGAGCAGGCCGGGCCGGCCCACCGGCACGTCGACGGACGTGAACTCCTTCATCGGCTCGCCGTGGGCGCGCTCGGTGCGGCGCCAGTAGAGCTTCTGCGCGGCAAAGCCGAAGTCGTCGCTCATCTGCCAGCGCAGGGTGGGCCGCAGCGCGTCGGTGAGGGCGGTCCCGGGCGCCGGCGCGGTGAGGCTGACGGTGGGGGCGGCGTCGGAGGTGGGCTGGAGCTGGTACTCGATGGGGGCGGCGTTTTGCGCGCCGCTCGCGCTGGTGAGGGCGAGGTGGTAGCTGCCCCGCTCGGCGGGAAGGGTGAAGCGGCCCTGCGCGACGCCGTCCTCGACGGAGAGGGTGTCTACGTCGCCGTCGGAGAAGCGCAGCAGCGCCCGGCGCGGGGAAGGCCCGGCAAGCTGGGCGTTTACAGACACTTCGGTGCCGGGGAGCGCGCTCACGTCGCCGGTGCCGGACGCCAGCTCGCGTTCCGGCAGGTCGCTGTAGGCGGGCGGGTCGAGCGTGAGCTGGAGCCGGTTGACCTGCGGGCGTTCCGCAACGCGCGCTTCGTGCCAGGCGGTGCGGAGAGGGCGTCCGTTCGCTTCGGCGGCGGCGCGGTAGCGGAAGTCCCGGCGCGCGCCGGTAAAGACGTAGCGGAAGCGCGTCTTGCTCGAGTCGGTGGGCGAAAGGGTGACTTCCTTGACGTGCTCCTCGTCGCCGCGCTGCGTCTGGAGGGTGACCGTGGAGGGGAGCGCGCCCGCCTGGGCGATGGGTTCTGCGCGCACGGTGACGGTCAGCGAGTCGCCCGTCACGAGGTCGGCCTCGCCGGGCGTGACGGAGAGCTGGAAAGGGGCGGGCCGCTGAAAGTGAGCCGTGGGCGCGAGCAGGCGCCCGGAGGCATCGAGGAAGGCGCTGGGGGCGGCCAGCAGGAAGAGAAGCAGTCCCGCGACGGGCACGACGGCCCAGCGCGAAGCGCGGCGCGCGCGCGAAAAGTCTTCCATCGCCTCGAAGTCGACGCCGTCGACCTCGCGCCCCAGTCGGGTCACGGCGTGGTCGGCCAGCGCGGGGCTGCCGTCGCTGTTGCTGCCGTGGCCGCCGGCCAGCTGGAGGAGGTTGACGAAGCGGTCGGCCACGCGCTCAGGGAAGTGGCGCCCCACGCGGCGCGCGGCCTCTTCGTCGGAAGGCTGCTCCAGGAAGCCGGCCAGCCGCAGGAGCGGGCGTGCGACGTAGGCGGCAAAGAGGCCGAGAACGGCCGCCCCGACGACGGCGACGAGCGCGGTGCGCGGGCCGGGTTGCATCCACAGGCCCGCCTCGACGGCGGCGACCGTCAGCCAGAGCGCCGCCGCCGCTCCCAGCGTGAGCACGAGGCCGAAGCAGAGCCGGCCCAGCGTGAGGCGACGCACGGTGCGGTGCAGCCGCTGGCGCAGTCGCTCGACGAGGGAGCGCGTTTCTTCACTCATGGCGCGGGCAGGACCGGACAGAAAAGAAGGGGCAAGCCCGTACCCCTCTGCTGGGAGCCGTGTTTCGCGGTGCGCGTGCCCCGTCGAACGTGTAACGTGCCACGTTCAACGCTGTCACGCAACACGCATCACGCGATCAGCGCGTAGGCGCCGATGCAGCACTGCACCATGACGACCCCGAACACGATGAACACCTGAATCATGTTGAACCGGCGCGCGGGTTCGTGCGCTCGCCGATGCTCGCGCGAGACGATGAAGCCGGTGTTCTCGCTGCGGCGTACGCTCCACAGGTTGAACAGAATGGAGGCGGCGATGAGCGCAATTCCGACCCAGCGGTACGGCTCGCTCAGCACGACCACCAGTCCGACGCTGACGGCCGAGAGCAGGAGCGCGGACCAGAACACCACCTGCGTGAGATGCTTTTTAATCATGGGGGTGGAGGAAGGAGGGCAAAGGCTGGTGGAAGTAAGGCTGCTGGTGCGAAGGACCATCGGCGGACAGGCAACGCGCCGAAAACGAGACCCCCGATCTATGGTCAATTGCGGCCTGGACTTTCCCAAAAACGCTCATCGCCCCCGTCCGGCGCAATTGAAAAATTGCTGATCTGGCGAAATTCCCCGCTGGACGGTTGAAAAACCTACCAAACCGGCCCGTTCGTGCGTAAACGACGTGCAGGAAAGGCAGAAGCTCCGTATGCTCACAAACGAAGCGAAGCCGGCGCTCATTCAAAACCCAGGCGCCTTCGTTTCCACGTGAACGTTCTTTCGAGGCCCGTTCTCTCATGAGGAAAACAACTGTTCTTCCGGCGAACCTCGTTGCGGCCGTGCTGGTCGTTTCCGTGCTGTCGGGGTGCCGCACCTACGGGCGCTACGATGCGCAGGAAAAATGCTTCCGGAAATGCGGCAGGCCGTGCAACTGTTCGCCAGCGACCTGGAGCGCGCCCGCGCCGACCTGGACGTGCTGCGGCAGGCCGCGCAGGGCGACTCGGCGTTGCGCGTGGTGGCCGAGGAATACGACCAGGCCGTCGCGCGCCACGAGGAGATTCTTCGCGAAAACCAGAAGCTCCTCCGCCGCTTCGAGGACGACTTGCCGGACTACCGCACCATGCACCGCACCCTCGGCGCCACGCTTTCGGAGCAGCAGGCCGCGCGCAACCGCTACCGTTCGCTGCTGAAAGCGGTGCGCTACCCCTCCGTCACGCAACGCATGACGCCCGGCACGGACAGCGCCCGGCGCGCTCTGCCCGACACGCTCCCGCCCGCCCGCGACGAGACGTACACCGAAGGCCGCTACTACGTCGCGCCTGTTTTCTACGAGCGCTTGCAGAGCGCCACCGGCGAGATGACGATGCGCCAGGCGCTGGCCGAGCGCCGGCAGCGCCAGTCGCAGCAGGGGCGCCTGCAACGGGGCGCCCCGGGCGGAGAGCGCCAGGGCCTTCTGGGGACCTCCGGCTCCGCCGCGAGCGACACGGCGAACGGCGCGGCGCCTGCGCCGTAACGGCGCGCGTTTACGCTTCGCGCGCCTCGTCCGTCGCTGCGTCGATGGCGTCGGCGGCGCGCAGCACCGCGTGGCTGTGGGCGACCGGCGGCGCGGCGAAGAGCGGCTTCACCGCGCGCCACGTCTCGCGGAAGAGCGCGCTCTCCCGGTAGCGGTCCAGGGCGTCCTCGTCGTCCCACAGGCTGAAGGTGGTGCACACGTTCGGGAAGCGCCGCCCTTCCCACAGCTCCAGCCGCCGGCATCCGTCGAACGCCCGAATGCGCGGGGCCGCCGCGTCGAAGCGATCCAGAAACGCTGCTCGCGCGTCGGGCCGAAGCGTCATGCGCACGAGGCGGATGAGCGGTTCCGAGGAGGGGGCGTTCACGTGTCGTACGGCGACGAAAGGGGAAAGCGATGCCTCGATGCTCCGCCACGGGGGCGTAGTTGGGATTGGGCGTGGGGGGCCCCGGCGCGTCTATCGACGGGCGCCCGTCTTCGAGCACTCTGGATCAAAACGTTTTGAGTGAGCGATTGGCGAAGACAACGTCGTCTCGAACGTTTGCTTCGAGAGCTGAAAGTCCGCCGTCCGCAGTCCGCCGTCCACGGTCCGCCGTCCACGGTCCACCGTGGGTCAGCGCGGGCTGAGCAAATGCTGCCCGACGGCGCAGTCGAGGCAGCGCCCTTCCTCACAGCGCGTGCGGTAGAGCTGGTGCAGGCCCTGCGCTTCGAAGGCGTCCTGCGGGCGTGTGCCCAGGTCGCGAAAGCGGCGTGTGACGCGGTCGCTCCCGACCGGCAGGGCGTGCAGGAGGTCGCGCACGGCCGTTTGAAGGGCGCCGTCGTCGTGCTGCTCGGCGTGTAGCAGCAGGACCGGCGCCACGGCGTTTGTGATCAGCGTGTCGATGCGTCGCCGCCCGACGGACGGGTCGCGTTCGGTGGTGGCCTTTTCGAGGTGGAAGTGCGTCTTCCAGAAGTCCGACGGGACGTTGGCTTCGAGCAAGGCGCGCAGGTTGCGGGCCGGGTGTTCGGAGCGAACGGCGTCGAGCAGGCGGCCCAGCGGGTCACGGTGCAGCAGGCCGCCGGGGGCGACCAGCGCGACGGCCTGCGCGATGCGGAGCGGGGGGAAGTTGGCCGGGCGCAGGCGAAAAAACTGCCAGCGTTCCGACTCCATCGGGGCGGGCAGGTCGAAGGCGCGCTCCAGCTGCTCGAAGCGCTCGGCGAGGTCGGTGGCGTAGTCGGCCGTGGCGCGGTCGGCGTCGAGCAGGTCCTCGGGATCCGGCAGCAGGCCGGCGCTTCCGAGCAGGAGCGCTTCGAGGTCGCGCACGTCGCCGTCGGCGCGGCGGGCCAGCCGGCGGCAGAGCGCCAGGGGCGTGCGGCGCGCCAGGTCGCTCATCGGCGCGTCGTTTTTGGAATAGCCGAGACCGGCGAAGAGGCGTTCGTGCAGCAGCGCTTCGAGGTCCGGCGCGTCAAAGTAGCGGTCGACGAGGCGCTCTTTTTTCGCTTCCAGGCGCTCTTCGGTCATCTCTGCGATCCAGCGCGTGCGCTCTTGCTCGGGCACCTCGTCCCAGCGCGGGGCGCAGAAAAGCGTTTCCTCCTCGCGGGTGCGAAAGTCGTGCAGCAACTCGCGCAGCGGGGCCGTCAGGTGCGGGGCCAGCACCAGTTCGGGTAGCGGGCTGCCGTCCTCGCGGATGAGGCCGCCGGTCCAGTCGCCAGCCGCTGGAGGCGGGGTGAATTTCCACGTCGCCGTGCCAGGCGTGCTCCCCGACCCGGACGTGCGCTTCGCGGAAGTCCGGCCCGGCGTCGGTGTTGTGGGAACCGGGGTCGAGCACGGTGAGCGAGCGTCCGTCCGTCGTGTGCAGCGCGCCTGTGTCGAAGTGCTGGCGGCGCCAGAGGTCCTGCAAGAGCGCCTCGGGGACGGGGCGCTGCGCGGCGGCGGGTTCGCGGAGCAGCGTTTCATCGCTTCTGGAAGGAAGCGGCGCGGTGTAGCAGGAAGCGGCGTCGAGAGAGGAAGGCGCGAGCGTGTGCGGGGGGGAGGGGACGTCGACGGGAGGCATGGCGAGGGGCGGGAAAAGCGGGAGGGGCAGCTTTTCCCGCAAGACACGTCTGCGCGCCGCGTCGTAACGTCAGAGGAAGACGGTCATGAAATCTTCACGTCGTGCCGAAAACCGCCGCACGCCCACACTTCCGACCCCCGGCGTAGAGGATCGAGCGGCTGCTGTTGACGAGCGTCGGCCCAGGGGTGGCGGCGTCGAGCACGTCGTCCACCGAGCCGCCCTGCGCACCGATGCCGGGTACCAGGAACGGCAGTTCCGGGCACGCCGCGCGCAGGCGCCCCAGCGCCCCGGGATCGGTGGCGCCCGCGACCAGGCCCACCGTGCTATTCGCGTCCGCGCCCCATTCGGAGACCTGCTCGGCGACGTGCTCGTAGATGGGCCGGCGCTCGCTGCCGTTGCCGGCTTCGAGCTTCTGGAGGGCGTCGGCGCTGGCGTTGGTCGTGCGAGCGAGGACGAAGACGGCCTTGTCTTCGTAATCGAGGAATGAGGCCACCGCGTCGCGGCCCATGTACGGGCTGATCGTGCAGGCGTCGAAGGCGTGGCGCTTAAACGTCGCCGCCGCGTAGAAGCGCGCCGAGTTGCCGATGTCCGCGCGCTTGCCGTCGGCAATGGCGAGCGTATCTGCGGGCAGGCGGTCGAGCGTTTCCTCGATCACGCGCGGCCCCTCGCGGCCGAAGTTTTCGTAGAAGGCCAGGTTCAGTTTGAAGGCGCACGCAAACGGCGCGGTCGCCTCGATGATCGCGGCGTTGAAGCGCATCGCAGAGGCGGCCAGCGAGTGGTCGCCCAGCAGGAAGGAGGGAAAGCGTGCGGGATCGGGGTCCAGTCCGACGCACAGGCGCGACTGCTTCTTCTGCTGAATGGCGTCGAGGCGGTCGAGGAAGGACACGGGTTGGGGGTGGGGTTCGGGAGCGTGGAAGTGCGGGAGTGAGCGGGAAAGGCAAGGGCAATCCCCCCGTGGTCGCCCTCAAAAAACAACAAACCAGCCAACCAGCGAACCACCGCCAACCAAGAAATCTCCTCAACAATTTGGCCGACGAAGCGCTCGAGAGGAACCGAAAATTCGCCCCGTGGTACGTTCCGAGCCGCCCTGGGTGGAAGCGCTTTCGAAGTAGCGGCCGCCGGGTCGGTCCTCTCTTTTTCGAAAAAACAGGCATCCCTGCAATGGCCGAGCAACAAGGACTCTCCAACATCAAAGGCGTCTCGAAGGAAGATCAGCAAATGATCGAGGACATCGAGACGATGATGGGACCGGAGCCGGCGGAGATGGGCTTCGTCAAAAACACGTTCTGGGGCCGCTTCGAGAGCGACCGTGTTTTCCCGTATCCGCACGAGGACAAGGAAGAGCGCGAGCAGTGCGACGCGCTGCTGGAGAAGCTGGAGGCGTATCTCAAAAACGAACATCCGGCCATCCAGATCGACAACGAGCAGGAGATCCCGCAGTGGGTCATCGACCGGCTCTTCGAGATGGGCGTGATGGGCATGATTATTCCCGAGGCGTACGGCGGCCTCGGGCTGGGCGTGACCAGCTACAACCGCGTGCTGGAGCTGATCGGCTACTACTGCTCCTCGACGGCGGTGATGGTGTCGGCGCACCAGAGCATCGGCTGCAAGGCGCTGGTGATGTTCGGCAACGAGAAGCAAAAAGAGGAGTACCTGCCGACGGTCGCGCAGGAAGAGCTGTCGGCGTTCTGCCTCTCGGAGCCGAACGTGGGCTCGGACGCGGCCAATCAGGAGACCACCTGCGTGGAGAGCGAGGACGGGGAGCACTTCATCCTCAACGGCGAGAAGAAGTGGTCCACCAGCGGGGCCTTCTCGGCGCTTTTCACGGTGATGTGCAAGAACATGGTGCCCGGCGAGGACGGTGAACTGGAGCAAAAGGGCGTCAACGCGCTGATCTGCACGCCGGACATGGAGGGGGTCGAGATTTTTGAAAAGAACCGCTCGAAGACGGGCATTCGCGGGACGCAGCAGGCGCGCCTGCGCTTCGACGACGTGAAGGTGCCGAAGGAGAACCTGCTCCACGAGCGCGGGCGCGGCCTCAACGTGGCGCTCTCGTGCCTGAACTACGGGCGCTGCACCCTCAGCGCCGGCGTCACCGGCGCGGCCAAGCGCGCGATGAACCAGAGCACCAAGTGGGTGCAGACGCGGTATCAGTTCGGCCGCCCGCTGGCCGAGTTCGAGCTGGTGCAGCAAAAAATCGCCCGCATGAGCGCCTACACCTACGCGATGGACGCGCTCCTGTACCTGATGACGGGGATGCTCGACCGCGGCGACGAGGACATCATGGTCGAGACGGCCATCTGCAAGGTCTTCTGCTCCGATTACGGCTGGAAGGTCATCGACGACGCGATGCAGCTCATGGGCGGCGAGGGCTACGTGACCGAGCACGAACTGGAGCGCATCTGGCGGGACAACCGCATTCACCGCATCGTCGAAGGCTCCAACGATGTGATGAAGTCGTTCATCTTCGCCTACGGCGGCAAGCAACTGGCCGAGCAGATGATCTCGGTCCAGGACGCGCTGCTCTGGGACCCCGACGAACGCGCCGAGGACAACTTCCGCCGCATCCTCACCGCCGCGACGAGCCCGCAGGTCCTCGAGCGCGCCATCCCGCTGGGGCTTCAGCTGTTCCTGGGGATCAAGCCCGAGCGGCCGAGCGTGGAGGGGCTGCACCCGTCGCTCGACTCGTACGCGAAGCGTCTATCGAAGCTGGTGCAGCAGCACTCGCACTACTTCAAGATGGTGAGCAAGTGGGAGCGCGAGGAGATCGTGGGGCGCCAGGCGCAACAGGCCCGCATCGCCGACAACGCGATCATGCTCTTCGCGCTGACGGCCAGCCTCTCGAAGTTCGACGACCAGCTGCGGCAGGGCGAGCGCGGCCCGGCCTTCGAGCGCGACCGGGCGGCGCTGGAGTACCTCTTTTCGCTCTTCGAGGTGCGCATCCGGCAGGGCGTCGGCGAGCTGAAGCGCAACGCCGACGACGCGATGCGCCGCGCTGCCGAGACGGCGCGAGCGCACAACGACACGCTCCCGAACCGCGACTACTACATCCACGAGGCCAGCCCCCAGAAGGGCACCGGGCGCGCCCTCCCGACCGAGCACGTCGAGCAGTTTCCCGGCGAGGGCTTCGAGCCGCGCGGGAAGCAGGAACCCGGCGGCGACGGGGTGCCCGCCGGCGATGGGGCGGCGACGGACGAGGCGGAGGCGAACGTCGGCGCGTGAGGCGAGGGCCGAACCGCCCCCATGCCGGATAAATCCGGGAGCCCTATTGCCCTCTCGCACTCTCCCAATACTGTAGAGGAGACGAGGAAGAACGCATGATCTGGGGGAAGGGCGAGCAAAGAAGGGAGCGCAGCACAGAACCTCGCGCCGCGCCTCGTGTTGTGAAAACATAGTACGAAGCCGCGCCCTTCGATGAGAAGACCGCCCCCTGCCGAGCGATGCAGCAGTGGATGTACCTCGTCGCCGCCGTCGGGGCGCTGGTCGCCGCGCTCTACTACGCGCGCACGATCTCGACGCTGCTTTCGGGGCCGTCCGGCGACGCCTCGGAGCGGGCCGCGGCGCGTGCGGAAGAGCTTCTGGAAAAGCACGAGCGGCGCCGGCGGCGCGAGGACCGGGACGACGATTGACAATGGGTGACGGACGACGGCGCTCCGAGCCTCGTCGTCGTTCGTCCATCGTTCCACCAGCAGGATACCTGACCCCGTTTGCATCGACACGTATGCCGCCCGCGCACGGCCCGCACGTCTCCAGTCCAGAACACGACGCCGTCATCGTGGGGGGCGGCCCCAACGGGCTGGCGGCGGCGATTACGCTGGCGGAGGCGGGGCGCTCGGTGCTCGTCCTCGAAGCGAATGACACGATTGGCGGCGCGGCGCGCACGGGCGAGCTCACGGAGCCGGGCTTCCGCCACGACCTCGGCTCGGCGATTCACCCGCTGGGCGTGGCCTCGCCGTTCCTGCGCCGCCTGCCGCTGACCGATCACGGCCTGACGTGGATCTGGCCGGAGGCGCCCGCCGCGCACCCGCTGCCGGACGGGCGCGTCGCGCTTCAGCACCACGCCCTCGGCGAGATGGCAGCGGCGCTCGGGCGCGACGGGGCGAGTTACCGGCGCTTCATAGCCCCGCTGCTGCGCGACTGGAAAAAGGCCGTCGGCGAAATCCTCCAGCCCGTGCTGCACGTGCCGCGCGCCCCCGTCGTGCTGGCGCGCTTCGGGCTGCGGGCGATCTGGCCGGCG
>PXTX01000030.1 GCA_003023275.1 Bacteroidetes bacterium SW_4_67_19 | reverse complement strand
TGGGCACCGCGCTGGGCGCCACCTCGACGGTCTTCCCGGCCGACGAGGAGGTGCGCCGCTTCCTGAAGAGCCAGGGCCGTGAGGAGGCGTTTCAGGAAATTAAGGCCGACGAGGATGCGGAGTACGACTACCACGAGCAGATCGACCTCTCCGAGCTGGTCCCGATGATCGCCAAGCCCAGCAGCCCCGGCAACGTGGTGCCGGTGCGCGAGGTGGAGGGCAAAGAGATTTACCAGACGTACGTCGGCTCGTCGGCCAATCCCGGCTACCGCGACTTCGCTATCGCCGCAGAGATCGTGGACTGCCACCAGGTGCACGACCGCGTCAGCTTCGACATCAACCCGACGAGCCGGCAGATCCTGGAGAACCTGATGAACGAGGGGCATCTCCAGATGCTCACCCGCGCGGGCGGCCGTATCCATCAGGCCGGCTGCAACGGCTGCATCGGGATGGGGCAGGCCCCGGCGACGGGCCAGATCAGCCTGCGCACGGTGCCGCGCAACTTCGCGGGGCGCTCCGGCACGAAAGAAGACGCCGTCTACCTCGTCAGCCCCGAGACGGCCGCCGCCAGCGCGCTGACCGGCAAGATTACCGACCCGCGCGACCTGGAAGACGAGTACGGCATGAGCTACCCGTCGGTCAGCGAGCCGGACGAGCTGTCGATCAACACCAGCCAGATGGTGCCGCCGCCGGGCCGCGAGATGCCGGGCATGACCGAAGACCAGGTCGTCGGCGACGGACACATCGACGGCGAACCCGGCATTGGCTCGGCCGATGCGCAGGGCGAGATCGAGCTCGAGAAAGGCCCCAACGTCGTGAGCCTGCCCGACTTCGAGGGGCTGCCCGACACGCTCGACGGGCCGGTCTTGCTCAAGGTCGGCGACGACATTTCGACCGACCACATCATGCCGGCCGGGTCGAGCATTCTTCCGTACCGCTCGAACATCCCGGAGATCTCGAAATTCGTCTACTACCAGGTAGACGAGAGCTTCTACGACCGGGCGATGGAGCACCAGGAGGACGGCTTCTTCATCGTAGGCGGCTCGAACTACGGGCAGGGCTCCAGCCGCGAGCACGCCGCGATTGCGCCGCGCTACCTGGGCCTGCGCGCCGTGGTGGCCAAGAGCTTCGCGCGCATCCACCGGCAGAACTGCGCCAACTTCGGGATTCTGCCGCTCATCTTCGCCGACGAGAGCGACTACGACGACATCGACCAGGGCGACACGCTCAGGCTGGAGAACCTCCAGGAAGGCATCAAGGACGAGGCCCAGCGCGTGACCCTGCGCAACGAGACGAAAGACCAGACCTACGAGCTGACGCACACGCTCAGCCCGCGCGAGGTCGAGATGGTGCTGGAAGGCAGCCAGATCAGCGTGGTGAAGAAGGAGTTTGCCGACGCCTGATTGCGGGGGCGACGCACGCACGGCAATAGCCCATGTAGTAGGGGCACGATGCCGAGGGCACGATGCATCGTGCCCTCTACGGTCGTTGTTGACGGCCCCGTTCCATGCCCGACTCCCCCGATGACCGAAACGCCGTCGCGCCGGAGCTCCCGCGCCCGTTCTCGGGGCGCCTGCCCTGGCTGCACGGCGAGAAGCGCGCCGCGGCCCGCGCGCTCTGGCGCTGGCACCACGCGCTCACCGATCCGCGGGCCCCGCGCCTCGACGGGGACGACCTGACGGCCTATTTCGAGGCCGAACGGCAGAAGGCGGCGGCCCGCGACCCGCTCGAGGTGGTGCCCGAGGACGTGTGGCGCGCCGCCTACGACGCTTCCGACGCGCACGATCTGCCCGAAGCGCTGCTGGCGCGGCAGATCGGCGCGGCGCGGCGCTTCAAACGGGAGCGCATCCGCTTCCCGGAACGGACGGACCTGGACGCCTGGCTGAAAACGTGGGCGTTGCCGCACGCGCTGCTGCTGGCGAAGCTCGCCGGCGCGGGGCACTCGTGGCAGGAGCGCCCGATCTTCGAGCTGGCGCGCGGCTTTTTTCTTACGAACCGTCTGCTGCGTCTGCCGCAGGATCTGCGCGCGGACCGGCTCTTTTTCCCCGAAACCGACCTCGACCAGTACGACGTGTCCCCCGAAACGCTGCGCGAGGGGCCGCCCGGGGAGGGCCAGTCGCCCGCCGAAAACGTGCAACGCTTTCTCTGGAAGCTGAGCGTGCGCGCCCGCGATGCGCTGGCGCAGGGGCAGGAGGCGCTCGGCGGCGAGCTGCCACGTCGCTACGCCTGGGCGCTGCGCTGCTACTGGCTCGGCGCGCTCGACCTGCTCGACCAACTCGACTCCCGCGACCACGACCTCTGGCATGCTTCGCCGCCCCGCCTGCCGTGGTGGCGCCGCTCGCAGGTCTACCTGCAAGCCTTCCTCGGCCGCAGCGGACGGTGAAGGGATTGTCGATTGTCGGTCGTCGATTGTAGATTGGCTGTAGATTGGCTGTAGGTTAGCGGCCCCTCGACCATCGCAAATCGAAATTCGCCAATCGAACATGACCACCTACCGAGACGCCGGCGTCGACATCGAAGCGGGAGAGGAAGCGGTCGAGCGCATCGGACCGATGGCGCGGAAGACGTTTACCGACGGTGTGCTCGACGACATCGGGGCGTTCGGGGCGTTCTTCGAGCCGGACTTTTCCCAGATGGAACGGCCCGTGCTCGTCTCGTCGGTCGACGGGGTGGGGACGAAGGCGCTGGTGGCAAAAAAAGCGGGGCGTTTCGACACGGTGGGGCGCGACCTGGTGAACCACTGCGTCAACGACATCGCCGTCTGCGGGGCGCAGCCGCTCTTTTTCCTGGACTACGTGGCCGCCGGGACGCTCGAGCCCGAGCGCGTGACCGAGGTGGTCCGGGGCTTCGCCGAGGGCTGCAAAGAAAACGACTGCGCCCTCATCGGCGGCGAGACGGCCGAAATGCCCGACATCTACGATGCGGAGGACGTCGACCTCGTCGGCGCCATCACGGGCATGGTGGACAAAAAACGCATCCTGGGGCCGGAGCGGGTGGAAGCGGGCGACGTGCTGCTGGGGCTGCCGTCGACGGGGCTGCACACCAACGGGTATACGCTCGCGCGCACCGTCCTCTTCGAGCACTTCGACCTCGGCGACGCGCCCGACGCGCTGGAGGGGGAGACGGTGGGCGACGCGCTGCTGGCGGTGCACCGCTCCTACTTCGATGCCATCCGGGCGCTGGTGGAGGACGACCTCGCGCACGCCTTTGCGCACGTCACCGGCGGCGGGCTGCCGGGCAATCTCGCGCGCGTCGTCTCCGAGGAAGAGGGGCTCGCCTTCGACGTGGACTACGAGGCCTGGGCGCGCCCGCCGCTGTTCCGGCTCATCCAGGAGCGCGGCGACGTGCCCGAGGCGGACCTGCGCCGCACGTTCAACTTGGGGATCGGGTTGGTGGCCGTCGTGCCGGACGCCCGCGCCGACGCGGCCCGCGAGGCATGGGAGGCGCGGGGCGAACATCCCCGGCGCATCGGGCGCGTCACGGCAGCGGAAAGCCGGTGATGGGTCAGCGAACATACTTCGGAACACGTTCTTCTGTCGGATCACCCCGAGGGGCGGGCGGTTTATGGTCTTCCCTTCGCGGAATCCGCCTCTTCGCGGCGCTTTCACCTGCGCTGTTTCCGAGAAAAAGAGCGCGGGGGTCCAGAAGCCTCCCTCAACCCATTCGAGCACCGCTTCCTTTGAATTTCATCGACCGCTGACGAATTTCATGGGGACCGTGTTATTGATTCTGGGACTGAGCTATCTGGTCGGTTCCATTCCCGCGAGCGTATGGGCCGGACAGCTCTTCGAGAGCGTGGACGTGCGCGAGCACGGCAGCGGCAACGCCGGCGCCACCAACACCTTCCGCGTGGTGGGGTGGAAGGCGGGCCTCGTGGCGATGGTCGTGGATCTGGGCAAGGGCGTCGCGGCGGCGGGCGTCGTGCCGTTTCTGGTGGGGATGGAGGGCCTTCCGCGGTGGGGCCTCGTGCCGTGGGAGGCGCAAACGGTGCTCTGCATCGCGGCAGGGCTGGCGGCGGTCGTGGGGCATATCTTTCCCCTCTGGGCCGGCTTTCGGGGCGGGAAAGGCGTCAACACGTCGGCGGGCGTGCTCCTGGCGCTTACGCCGCAGACGATGCTGATGGTGCTTGGGCTCTTCCTGGTGGTGCTGCTGGTGAGCCGCTACGTGTCGCTCGCTTCGATGACTGCGGCAATAGCCTTTCCCTCGGCGGTCGCCGTGCGGCGCTACCTCTTCGGCATCGACCGGCTGGAACCGAGCCTCCTCTTTTTCGGGCTCTTTCTGTGCGTGGCCGTGCTGGTGGCGCACCGCTCGAACATCCAGCGCCTGGTGTAGCTTTCAGCTATTAGGTGTAGCTTTCAGCTATTCGCTGTCAGCGATCGGCTTCTCGATCCGAAAAGCACCGCGGGGGGATGACCTTCGGCCTCTGACGGCTGACCGCCGACTGCCAACGAACCATGCGTATCGCGATCTTCGGAGCGGGCAGCTGGGGGACGGCGCTGGCCGTGGCGCTCGGCGCGCAGGGACGGCGCGTGACGCTGTGGGCGCGTCGCGCAGAGGCGGCCGATGCGATGCGACGCACGCGGCACAATCCCACCTACCTTCCGGACGTGACGCTCTCGGACAGAGTGCGTATCACCGACGACCTGGGCGAAGCAGCCCAGCGCGCCGCCCTGTGGGTCGTGGCGACGCCGTCGCACGCCGTGCGCGCGACCGCCGAGCGACTGGCTCCGTTCGCCGAGAGCGCTCCGTTCGCCGAAAGCGGAGCCTCCGCCGGAGAGCAGCGCATCGTCGTGTCGGTGGCGAAAGGCATCGAAAACGACACGCTGATGACGACCACCCAGGTGCTGGCCGACGTGCTGTCGGGGCCCAGCAACGGGAGCTTGGAGCGCGAGCGCCTCGGTGCGCTCTACGGCCCGAGTCACGCCGAGGAGGTGGCCGCCGGGATGCCCACGACGGTCGTCGCCGCTGCGCCCGAGCGGGCGGTGGCTCGGCGCATCCAGGAGGCGTTCATGACGCCGCGCCTGCGCGTCTACACGAACACCGACCTGATCGGGGTGGAGGTGGCCGGCTCGGTCAAAAACGTGCTCGCCATCGCTGCCGGTATCAGCGACGGGGCCGGCTACGGCGACAACGCCAAGGCGGCGCTCCTCACGCGCGGGCTGGCTGAGATTCGCCGCCTCGGGGAGGCGATGGGCGCGCGGCCCGCCACGTTCGCGGGCCTGGCCGGTGTGGGCGACGTGATCGTCACCTGCACGAGCCGTCACAGCCGCAACCGCGCGCTCGGCCAGAACATCGGGCAGGGGCGCTCGCTCGCCGAGATCGAGGCGGAGATGGACATGATCGCCGAGGGCGTGCGTACGACCAAGAGCGTGCGTCGGCTCGCCCGGCGCCACGGCGTGGACATGCCCATCACCGAAGCCGTGCACGCGGTCCTCTTCGAAGGGGCCGACCCCACGGAACGCGTCGAGGCGCTCATGACGCGCGAGGCCAAACGCGAAGTGCGCGTTTGAATGCGTTTGTACGTATGGACGTTTGTAGGTGTTGGACGTCCACACTTCCCTACGTCCAAACTTCCATACCTAAAAGTGACCCTTCGAGAACTGACGCGGCTGGCGCGGGTGGGTGAGGGGGAGCATCTGGAGTTCAAGCGCCGCGTGCCCGAAGGGCCGCGCGTCGCGCGCGAGCTCGTCGCTCTGGCCAACAGCACCGGCGGACGCCTGCTGCTGGGGGTGGCCGATGACGGCGAGGTGGCGGGTCTTCAGTATGCGGCCGAAGAGCGATTCGCGCTACGCCACGCCGCGGAGCGCTACTGTCGCCCGCCCGTCGACTACGACACCGAAACGGTCCCGCTCGACGGGCGCTCCGCGCAGGACCGCCGCCGCGACGTGATCGTCGTGACCGTACAGGAGAGCGCGCAGAAGCCGCACATGCTGGAAGAAACCGAAGCGGGGGCCGACGAGAAATCCGGCGTGGCCTACGTGCGCGTCGGCGAGATGAGCGTGGAGGCCAGCCCCGAGGCCGTCGCCCTGATGGAGGCCGACGAAGAGGTCGGCGTGACCTTCCAGTTCGGGGAAAACGAGCAGCTCCTGATGCGCTATCTCGAAGAGTACACGCGCGTGACCGTCGGTCAGTTTGCCAAGATGGCCGGCATCGACGAGGTCGAAGCGTCGAGCACGCTCCTCACGCTGGCGAAGGCGGATATCCTTCGGATCCAGGCCGACCGGGAGGAAGATTACTTCGTGCTCGCTCTTTCGAGCCCGTGACGGTAGACGGAAGACCGGGGACGGTGGACCTCCTTTTTCACAGGTAAAACCCAACCTGACATGGTGTACAAGTTTGAGAAGCTGGAAGTGTGGCAGAAGGCGCTCGACTACGCGGACCGCATCCATGAGGTGGCTGATGTGTTGCCTTCGCATGAGAAATACGGGCTTCGCAGCCAGATCACGCGGGCAGCAAACAGCGTTGCCCTAAACATTGCCGAAGGTTCCACCAGTCAGAGCGACGACGAACAAGCGCGCTTTCTGGGGATGGCGATCCGTTCTTTGGTGGAGACGATTGCTTGCCTGCACCTCATCAAGCGCCGCGAATACCTCTCCGACCCCGAGTCGCTGCGCGACGCCTACCGCGCCAGTCGTCCGCTCTTCGCGCAACTCCAAGCCTTCCGCTCCTCACTTACGGGAAGCGATGACAGCAGCGTGAAAGAAGAACAAGGCTTGTACGACGCGGAAGGAGACGTCCCGTTCTGATCGCATATCTTCGTGCGACCGAAAGGTCCACCGTCCACAGTCCACGGTCCACCGTCCCGGCGACGGTGCAGCCGCCGAACGACGCAACGTTGTCACCGCCGGTGGGTATGATGAACCAGCCACGCGCTGCCGCAAAA
>PXTX01000029.1:16490-20979 GCA_003023275.1 Bacteroidetes bacterium SW_4_67_19 | reverse complement strand
GACTGGAGCCGAAAGAGTTCCGGAGAAAATCCTCGCCTTGAACTCGAATTTTCACTGCTTCGGAGGAGTCGAAGAACCGACAGGTTCATATCCCCCGGCTCGGGGCCGGAGGCCGGTCTGCTGCTCCTTCGCGCATCCTCAATACTCTAAAAAGGCGCTGCTCGCCTTTTTGCCATGACGACGGACGAACGACGATGGACGACTTCTGCCTCGTCGTCAATAGTCCATCGTCCCTCTCGGCGTGCTCCGACCTCTCGGCGTGGAGGCGGAGCCATCGAGGGGGGACGCACGATGCAAACATGTACGCTTGACAGAGAACTCCCCCCAGCCGCACACACTCGCGCATCAGTACGCCTCCCGAAAGCCTCCGTCTTCGTCCGCCGTTTCTTGCAGCAGCGCCGGCGCCGAAAAGCGCGGGCCGTGCTGCCGTTCGAGGCGCTCCAGGCGCGTGATCGCGTTGTCGAGGCCCATCCGGTCGAGGTGGCGGAAGGGGCCGCCCCGGAACGGCGGAAAGCCCAGCCCGAAGACCGCCCCCAGGTCGCCGTCTTCGGCGCTGTGCAGGATGTCCTCCTCGAGGCACCGCACCGCTTCGGCGCACATCACCATCGACAGGCGTTCTTCGACGACCTGCCGCGCCAGCGTCTGCCGCTCGGGGCCGCCGAAGAAGGCGTACACGTCGTCGTTGACGCCGTCTTTATTGCGGTCTGCGCCGCGCCCGTCGTACTCGTAGAAGCCCTCGCCGCCGTTCTGCCCGGTGAGGCCCGCGCGAGCCAGCGTGCCGGCCTTGTCGGAGAGCTTCGCCTCGCGTCCTTCCCCCAGCCGTCCCTCGGCCACGTACGCGCTCATCACGTCCGTGATCTTCGCCGCCGTCGGGATGCCCACCAGGTCGAACAGCTCGCAGGGCCCCATCGGAAAGCCGAAGTCCTCGATGATCTCGTCGATCTGCTCGACGTCGGCCCCCTCATCGAGCAGCAGCAGCGCCTCGTTCATGAAGAAGGCCAGAATGCGCGTGGTGTAAAAGCCGGGGCCGTCCTCGACGGTGATGACTGCCTTGCCCTGATCGAGGCCCGCCTGGATGGCCGTGGCGACGGCCTCGTCGGCGCTTTCCTCCCCGCGCACGACCTCCAGGAGCGGCATCGACGGCACGTCGAGGTCTTCGGGTACCGCCTCGATGACGAGATTCGCGCCGGCGAGGTCGTCGTAGCCCGTGGCGAGGCGGGCGCGCTCCATCGTCACGTCGCGCTCGAAGTCCGTCAGCCCCTTGCCGATTTTTTTCGACAGGTCCTCCCAGATCGTCTTGCGGCCTTGGGCGGCCGTCTCCGGCGACTGGTCCTTCAGCAGCACGTCGTGGCCGGCGCCGTGGGCGCTCACCTCGGCAATGCCGGCGCCCATCAAGCCGCCCGCCCCCAGCACGGCGACGGTCTGCACGCTGCGCACCTGCTCGGAGAGCGGGTTCTTTTCGGCCTGCTGCTTCGAGAAAAAGAGACTGACGAGCGCCTGCGACTCCGGCGTGAAGGCCAACTCGCCGAAGTGGCGCGCTTCTTTCTCGAAACCTGCGTCGAGCCCTTCTTCGAGGCCGGTGCGCACGCACTCGATGATCTTCGGCGGGGCGGGATAGTTGCCACGCGTTTCCTGCTGGCTCTGCTTGCGGGCCTGGCGGTAGACGAAGCGGCGGCTGACGGAGGTGCTTTCGACGACCTTGCTGGTAAAGGCTTTGTCGCGATCCGGCTCCAGATCGCCCGTGGCGAGGCGGCGGGCGGCCTCCTGCGCGGCGCGGTGCAGGCCCGGGCGGTGAATCAGCGCGTCGACGAGGCCGAGCTTGCGCGCGGGGTGGGCGTAGACGTTCTTGCCCGTCAAGAGCAACGGCAGCGCCTCCTGCAACCCGATGAGGCGCGGCAAGAATTGCGTCCCGCCGCCGCCGGGCAAGAGGCCCAGCTGCACCTCGGGCAGGGCCAGGCGCGTAGCGGGGGTGTCGGTAGCGATGCGGTAGTCGCAGGCGAGGGCCACCTCGAGCCCGCCCCCCAGCGCCGGCCCGTGGATGGCCGCGACGGAGGGCACGTCGGCCTCGCGCATCTTGCGAATGGCGCGGTGGCCGGTGCGGCTGAGGTCCTCGGCGTCCTGCGGGCCGTCGAAGCCGCGCAGCGCGTCGAGGTCGGCCCCGGCGACGAAGCCGTCCGACTTGGCGCTGATGAAGACGACCGCGCGGATGCTCTTCGCGGCGCTGATCGTCTCGATGGCCTCGTCGAAGGCCTCGAGCGTAGAGGGCGCCAGCGTGTTGACTTTTTCGCCCGGCTGGTCGAGCCAGACGGTGGCGATGCCGTCGTCGCTCGTTTCGAGGCGCAACTCGTCGGAGTCGAGGGCGAGCGTATCGGCGGGAGCAGGGGCGGTCGTTTCCATAGCGTGCAAGATCGTTTTTTAGAAACGTAGGGGCGCGACATGTCGCGCCCGTACAAGGCGTGAAGGTGAGCGCACCGCCTACCGTCATCCGCCGTCGTAGCGCTCCAAGAGCAACGCGTGCCCCTGCCCGCCAGCGGCGCAGGCGCTGACGAGCGCGAAGCGGCCGTCTTCTTCGCGCAGGCGGTGCGCGGCGGTGGTGACGAGGCGCGTGCCCGTCGCGCCGAAGGGGTGCCCCAGCGAGAGCGAGCCGCCCCACGTGTTGAGCTTCTCCATCGGAATCTCCCCCATCGGCGCGGCGCCGCCCCGGTGTTCGTCCGCGAAGGTCTTCGACTCGCACGCACGGAGCACCGCCAGCACCTGCCCGGCGAAGGCTTCGTGCAGCTCGAACACGTCGATGTCGTCCACGCCGAGGCCCGCCGCGTCGAGCACCTGCGGCATGGCGTAGGCCGGCCCCAGCAGCAGTTCCTCGCCGGGGTCTTGCGCGACGTAGGTGTACTCGCGCAGGAGGGCCTGCGGCTCGTATCCGCGCTCCTCGGCGGCGTCTTCTGTCATCACCAGCGCGGCGCTGGCCCCGTCGGTGAGCGGCGACGAGCTGCCTGCCGTGATGGTGCCGTAGGGCTTGACGAAGGAGGGCGAGAGCGTTTCCAGCTTGTCCAGGCTCGTGTCGTCGCGGATGCCGTTGTCCTCGGTAATCGGGTCGAAGTCCGGCGGGACGCTGGCGGGAACGCGTTCTTCGGCGAGGTGGCCCGCGTCGCGCGCCTCAGCGGCCTTCTGGTGCGAGCGCAGCGCGTACGCGTCCTGCGCCTCGCGCGAGACGTCGAACATCGCTGCCAGCTTGTCGGCGCTCTCGCCCATGACCTCGCCGGTGGAAAACTCGGCAATCGAGGGGGCTTCCGGCAGGAGGTCGCTCGGCCCCAGGCCTTTCAAGAGGTCGAGATAGTCGCTGGGGCCGTTGGCTTTGCGCGCCCGAAAGAGGCGGCGCCGCACCTCCGGCTGGAGGCGGATGGGCGGATCCGAGAGCGTTTCGGTACCGCCGGCGAGGGCAATGTCGGCCTGCCCGCCGGCGATGGTTTCGGCAGCGCTGGTGAGCGCCTGGTTCGACGAGATGCACGCCATCGTGACGGTGAAGGCGGGCACGTGCTTCGGAATGCTCGCGCCGAGGGCCGCCTCGCGGGCGACGTTGGAGGTTTCGGGGTCTTGCACGACCGACCCCAGCACCACGCGGTCCACGGCGGCGGGGTCGAGGCCCGCGCGGCTGAGGAGCCCTTTCAGCACCATGCGGCCCATGTCGTAGGCCATCAGGTCGGCGTAGCCGGTGCCGCTTTGCTGAAACGGCAGGCGGCAGCCGTCCACGAAGGCGACGGCGCGTCCGTTGGAGAGCGAGGAAGGCATCGTCGGGGGCGGGAATGGGGGAGCGGACGGCTTGGGCGGGACGACGCTGGTACGAAGCGGGGCGAAGGCGGTTCGCTGCGCCGCGTTGGCGCGGGCGTCAACGCATTTTTCGCGCAATGGGTGGGTAGAAGGGGGAACCTGTCTTGCTACGTGCCTTTACACAACCTCCGCCAGCCAAGACAGTGCCCGAGCGCTCGCGAGGCGACTGCTCGGAGGCGACTGCTCGACGTTCGGCTCAAGGCATTCGATCCAAGCCCGAGTGGCGGAATTGGTAGACGCGCATGCTTGAGGGGCATGTGGTCCTTAGCGGCCATGGAGGTTCGAGTCCTCTCTCGGGCACCTTTGCAGACCCCTAACCTGTTGCACACCAACAGGTTAGGGGTTTCGTCGTTGACAGGGGTAAAGGGGAAACGAAGGGTTCCCGCGTTTGGTGTGACCAGCACTCCGTGCAACGTTGCGAATTGACGTGTACAAGTTGCTAAGATCGCAGTCGGTCTCCGCCGGCGCCTCGTTCGGGAGCGGGGCAAAACGGTGCTCGGGCGCTCGGCCGCAGCGCGAACGCGCCGGCAGCACAGGCGTCGGCACACGAACAGGTGGATGCGAACGAGCGTATATCGGCAATCCATCTGTTGCATGGGAACGCATCGTCTTTCCGATTCCGGGACGGCCCATCGCTCCTCCACCTGTTGCCCCGCTGCCA
>PXTX01000029.1:0-16427 GCA_003023275.1 Bacteroidetes bacterium SW_4_67_19 | reverse complement strand
GGCTGCGACGCCTACGAGCCGGTCGGGGTGGAGCGACAGTACGTCGTGGAAGCCTATCTGGAAGCCGGCAGCCCGTTTCCGCCGGTGCGCCTGAGCCGCACCGCGCCGGTGGGCGAGACGTACGACTTCGACGCGCGGGCCGTCTCGGGCGCGGCGGTGCGCATGCGACGCGTGGATGCGGAGGAGGAGGGCATCGTCCGGTATGCCGAGGATCCCGAGCAGCCCGGGTTGTACCGACCTCAGGGGCCGCAGAATCTCGCAGGGGGCGTTCCGACCGTGCAGCCGCTGGGGCGCTACCGGCTGGCCGTCGAGCCGCCCGCCGGCGACGGTATCGACACCGACACGCTCACCGCCGAGACGGTCGTGCCCGATACGTTTCGCATCACCGAGACGAGCGGTGACACGCTCACGTGGCGCGAAGACTCCCTCGCGGTGACGGTCACGCGCAGCCAGTACCCCGGCCGCAGCGCGCGCTTCGTGGTGTCGACCAAGGCGCGGGAGGCCACGCGCGAGAACCTGACGCCGCTGGCCGCGCAGGCGTTCGACCGCGCCGACACCAGCGGGGTGAGCCTCGAAGAGCTTTCCGTCACCGAGTCGCCGGTCATCAACCAGGGCAACTACGAAGTCGGCCCCGGCGGGAGGCTCACCATCGACGTGCCGTGGCTGGTGGCCAACTTCTACGGCCCCAACGTGATCGCCCTGCGCGCGCTGGGGCAGAATTACTACGACTTCTTGCGCTCGCAGCAGGTGCAGCAGGGCGGTTCGACTTTTTCCCCCGGCGCCATTCCCAACGTCATCGAGCGCATCGACGGCGGGACGGGCCTCTTCGGCAGCTACGCGGTGGTGCGATACGAACTGGAGGTCGAGCGGCCCAGCGGCGGCGGGGGCGGCCTTCCGTAAGCCCCCGCCCGCTGCACCCCCGTTCGCCGGGGAAGGGCTTTCGCCGGTTGGGGGCTTTCGCCGGCGGGCGTGTCGGTCCTTCGCCGCCAGCTCCTTTTGCACCTCGTCGTTCCATTCGTCGGGAGTGCGGGAGTGCATGTGAAAAACGGGGCGCAAGCTTGACATTGCAAACGTCAAGCGAGGCGCTCGTTTTTCAAAAACGCCCAACGCCCAGAGCGTCGGATCTTGCATATTCGTAACGCTCGCCGGCGGGCGACCGTGAACCGTTGTGCCCTCGCCGGAGGTAGGACCCCTTCGATGGCTTGCCGTACGCAGTCCCTTCACCCAACAAACTCAGAATTTCGTGCGACTGACCGTTGTAGCCAACCGCGCCCCCATCAGCCGTACCGACGAGGGCGACTGGGCCCCCTCCGTCGGGGGCTTGACCACCGCGCTCTTGCCCGTTCTCAGCGAGCTGGGGGGCGCGTGGGTCGCGATGGGCGAGGAGCCGGATCTGCCCGAGCGTCAGGAGTACCCCGCCGAGGATCCCGACTTCCTGGTGCGCCGCGTGCCGCTCTCGCAGGAAGAACTCGACGGCTACTACTACGGCATGGCCAACAGCGTCCTCTGGCCGCTCTCGCACTACATGGTGCAGCACCTCGACCTGCGCGACCCCTTCGTCGAGAACTACCGCCGCGTCAACGAGCGGTTCGCCGAGGCGGTCATCGAAGAGCATCGGGAGGACGACGTCATCTGGATGCAGGACTACCACCTGATGCTGGCGCCGGCGCTGATCCGTGAGGCGCACCCCGAGGCGGTGATGGGCCACTTCTGGCACATCCCGTGGCCGGCGATGGAGGTCTTCCGCATCCTGCCGGGCGCGCGCGAGTTGCTGCGCGGAATGCTGGGCAACGACCTGATCGGCTTTCACGTCGAGGAGTACGCCAAAAACTTCATCGAGAGCGCCGAGGTGCTCCTCGGCGCCGACGTCGAGGACGGCGTCATCCACTGGCAGGGGCGCGAGGTCAACGTCGAGGCGCATCCCATCGGCATCGAGGTGGAGCGCTTCGAGCGGATGAGCGCCTCCGACAACGTGAAGGGCGAGGCCGAGGAAGTGCGCGACGAGTTCGGCGCGGAGAGCCTGGTAGTGGGCATCGACCGGCTCGACTATACCAAGGGCGTGCTCTCGCGGCTGGAAGCGTTCGAGGAGTTTCTGGAAAAAAACCCCGAGTACCACGGCAAGGTGTCGCTCTTTCAGGTGGCCACCCCCAGCCGCACGGAGGTCGAGAGCTACCAGCAGCTCAAGCGCGAGGTCGACGAGGCGGTCGGCCGTATCAACGGGCAGTTCGCCGAGGACCACTGGATGCCGGTGCATTACCGTTACCGCACCTACACGCAGGAGGAGCTGTGCGCGTTTTACCGCGCTGCCGACGTGGCGCTCATCACGCCGCTACGCGACGGGATGAACGTGGTCACGCAGGAGTTCATCACCGCCACCACCGACCGGGGCGTCCTGATCCTCTCGGAGCTGACGGGCGCGGCCTACCTCCTGCCCGAGGCGCTCCAGGTGAACCCCTACGACCAGAGCGGCCTGGCCGAGGCGATCCGCAAGGCCATCGAGATGCCCCCCGAGGAGCGCCGCGAGCGCATCCAGGCGCTCAAGGCCACCATCCGGGAGCTCAACGTCCACCAGTGGGCCGACGGCTTTCTCGACCGCCTCACCGCCCAGCGCGACGCTTCCTCGGGTCAGCGCGCCCCTTCGCCGGAGCGCAACTCCTCGCCCGAGCGCCGGGTCGAAGAGCAGAGCACCGGGGAGTTGGTGGATGGGGGAGTGTAGATGGTAGATCGTGTTCATCCGGCAACGCGGCCGCTGGGGAAACCCATCGACCATCCGGCGAGCGACTCCCCAGCGAACGACACGAGCGTAACGGCTGACGAACGCAGTGAGTAAATGAGCGATCCTCCAACCACCAAAGCCCCGCTCTTCTTTCTCGACTACGACGGCACGCTCGCTCCCATCGTCGAGGACCCAACCGAGGCGCATCCGCATCCGGACGTGCCGGAGCTTCTGCGCGCGCTGGCTGCGCGCCACCCCGTGTGGATCGTCACCGGACGCCACCTAAAAAGCATCGAGACGTTCTTCGACGCGGCGGGGCTGCTGGACCTGCGGCTGCCGGCCATCGGGCTACACGGCACGCAGGAGGGCGTGCTGGGGGACGGCGCCGAGAGCCTCGCTTCCGACGAGGCCGTCGATGCGCTCGCGCAGATGCGCCGCGCGCTGCCTTCTATCGAGGGCGTCCGGGTGGAGAGCAAAGAAGACGCCTTCGCCGTGCACTACCGCGCCGCGCCCGACGAGGACGACGCGCTCGACGCGCTCCGCGACTGGGCCGACGAGATGCCCGCCGCGCTGGAGGCGGTCTGGGGCAAGAAGGTCGTCGAGTTGCGCCCGCGCGGCCTGACCAAAGGCACCGCCGTGCGCCGCGTGCTGGAGCGCCATCCTGGCAAGACGCCCGTCTACCTCGGCGACGACACCACCGACGAGGACGCCTTCGAGGAGCTGGAGCGCACCGACGGGGCCGTCACCGTGCGCGTCGGCGGCGGCGAGACGCGCGCCCGCTACCGCCTCGGCGGCCCCGGCGACGTGGCGCGGTACCTGCGCACGTACGTGTGACGGTTGCGGGTTTGGCGTTTTTCAACCCGAAACGTACCCCCGAAACTCGAGAAAACGGGATCACTCGTCGAACAGCGCGGCGAGGGGCCGACAGGTCATCCCCTCGCGGGGGAAGTGCTCTTGGAGTGAACATCGCCTCACCACCCCTCCTGCTGGCGTTTCAGCTCTTCGAGGCGGAAGATGGCGTTGAGCTGGCCGAGGTGGCTGAAGCCCTGCGGGAAGTTGCCCAAGAGCTCGTCCGTCTCGGGGTGGACCTCCTCGGCGTAGAGGCCCAGCGGGTTCATGTGCTCCATCAGCGTCGCCAGCGTCGCGCGCGCCCCGCTCAGGTCGCCGGAGAGGCCCATCGCCTCGACCATCCAGAAGCTCGGCAGCAGGAACGCGCCCTCGCGCCCGCCCACGCCATCCTCGGAGTGTGGCGCGTCGGCCTCTTCCTCCGCGACGAGGTAGCGGTACAGGAGCGGCGCCTCCGGCGCTCCCAGCGCGTCGGTACAGGCCGAGAGGGTGCTCTGGAAGCGTTCGTCGGAGGCGGGGAGAAAGCCGACCGTCGGCATTACCATCACCGCCGCGTCGAGCGCGTCGGAGTCGTACGCCTGCGTAAACGCCCCGGCGTTGTCGCTCCACCCTTTTTCGAGCACTTCGCTGCGGATGCTTTCGGCTTCCTGTTTCCAGTCTTCGGTCGGCGAGTCGGCTCCGAGCTGGTCGGCCAGTTGCGCCGCGCGCGTGAGACCGACCCACGCCCACACCTTCGAGTAGGTGAAGTGCTGCGGTTCGGAACGCACCTCCCAGATGCCCATGTCCGGCTCCTGCCAGTGCTGGTGAATTTCGTTGGCGAGCGCTTCGAGCTTTTCCCACTCGGTGACCGTCAGGAGGCCGCCCTGGCGGTCGTAGCGCAGGGCCGCGTCGAGCAGCGAGCCGTAGATGTCGAGCTGGTGCTGGTGGGCCGCTCCGTTGCCGACGCGCACGGGCCGCGAGTCGCGGTGGCCGCGCAGGTGGTCGAGGGTGCGCTCGGGCATTTCGCGCTCGCCGCGAATGCCGTACATGACCTGAATGGGACTGCCTTCGAGGGCCTGGCTCAAGAGCCAGTCGAAGTAGGCGGTGCCCTCCTCCATGTAGCGCGCGTTGAAGAGCGCCCGCAGGATGAACGCCGAGTCGCGCACCCAGGAGTAGCGGTAGTCCCAGTTGCGCTGCCCGCCGATCCACTCCGGCAGGCTGGTGGTAGGGGCGGCCACGATGGCGCCGGTCGGCTCGTAGGTCAAAAGCTTCAGCGTCAGCAGCGAGCGCTCGACGGTGTCGCGGTAGCGCCCGTGGTAGGTCAGGCGGTCGACCCAGGAGCGCCAGAACGTGCGCGTCTGCCACAGGCGGCGGTCGCACTGGTAGCTGTCGATGGGGTGCGCGCGGCGGGCGCCCCAGTCGGCCACGACGTAGGTTTCCTCGCCGGCGTGGATGCGCGCCCGCCCGACGGCGCGGCGCTCGTTGCCGTTTTCGATGTGCATCGGGATCTCGGTGGAGAGGACGATGGTGTGGCCGGCCGCGCCGTCGCTCTCGCCGGTGGCGCGCACGCCGTAGCGCGAGTGCTCCAGCTCGGGCGGGTGCGCGCCGTAGCCGAAGCGCGGGGCGAAGAGCACTTCCACGTTCATCACGCCGCGGACTCCCTCGATGCGGCGATAGATCTCGGCGGTCGGGATCTTGCGGTTGGAGTACGGCATGTAGTCGCGCAGGCGCATCGTGCCGCCGGCGGTGGTGAATTCGGTCACCAGCACGTTCGTCCCGCGCTCGTAGCGCTGCGTCGCGGTGAACGGCTCGGCGGGGCGCACCGCAAAGGCGCCGGCGCCCGGGTCGAGGAGCGCGCCGAAGACCGAAGGGCTGTCGAAGTCGGGCAGGCACGCCCAGTCGATGGCCCCGTCGGCGCCGACGAGCACGGCCGTGCGGCTGTCGCCGATGAGGCCGTAGGCGTCGAGCGATTTGTATTCGGGCGACGACGGGTCAAATTGAAACTGCTGCACGGGCGGAAGAGGGGAGGCGGGCGGTCCCGGAACGGGGCGCAGATGAAAGAGAAGCGCGAACGCGGAAAGCGAAATATTCGATTCTTGGGAACCTACCCTGCGGTGCGCGCGCCTGTCAAGCCGAAGCGCGCCGCGTGCCGACGCCAGACGCCGGGCGCGGCGGTAATGGGAGAATTCTTCAAAAGCCCGTCCGCTGCGATGTGGAACTTTCCCCGCATGAAGCGCGCTCATGTCCCACGCGCTGTTTTGTCTTTTCCAACAACCCCTGTTGTACGCCGTGACGTACCGCCGAATCTGCCGGTGCTGTTGTCGTTGTTGTCAGAAAAAGAAGAAGGGCGCGACCCCAGAGGCGTTGCAGCGCATCAGATAAACGCAGAAGCCGCCTTGCCGACGACTCGTTTGCCCTTCCCGGCCCCGCGCCGCGAAGGGCGCTTTTGTTGATCGCCGAGTGACCGATCGGCGTTCGCCAGACAGGCCCCCTCACGGTTTACGTTTCACGCCACCGTGAACCCCTTCGGTCCCGGCAAATACGAATAACCCGTACCTCTCACCCTCACCCTCTACCCCCCATGGCCGATTACGCTCACCCCGAGGTCCTCGTCTCCACCGACTGGGCCGCCGATCACCTCGACGACTCCGACGATGTGCGCTTCGTCGAGGCCAACGAAGACGTGCTCCTTTACAAAACCGGCCACCTGCCCGGCGCCGTCAACGTCGACTGGGTGCAGGACCTCCAGGACGACACCGTGCGCGACTTCATCGGGCCCGACGAGTTCGCCGCGCTCTGCTCGCGTCTCGGCATCGCGCCGGA
This sequence comes from Bacteroidetes bacterium SW_4_67_19, assembly GCA_003023275.1. Lineage (GTDB taxonomy): Bacteria > Bacteroidota > Rhodothermia > Rhodothermales > Salinibacteraceae > QS-8-64-10. Next base: position 10,063 of record PXTX01000029.1, on the reverse strand, counting down.
CACGAAGGTCGTCTTCTACGGCGACAAAAACAACTGGTGGGCCTGCTACGCCTTCTGGGTCTTCAAACTCTACGGCCACGCCGACTGCGCCGTGATGGACGGCGGCCGCAAGAAATGGGAAAACGAAGGCCGCGCGTTCACCACCGACGTGCCCGACTATCCCGAGACCGACTACCCCGTCCCCTCCGGCGCCGACGGCTCGATCCGCGCCTTTCGCCAGGACGTGGAGACGCACCAGAAAAACGGCGGCCCGATGGTCGACGTGCGCTCTCCCGAGGAGTTCAAGGGCGAGATCACGCACATCCCCGGCCTGCCGGAGGAAAGCTCGATGCGCCCCGGCCACATTCCCGGCGCGCGCAACGTGCCCTGGGCCAGCGCCGCCAACGACGAGGACGGCACCTTCAAGCCGCGCGAGGAACTGGCCGAGATCTACGAGCAAACCGAGGGCCTCGACCCCACCGAGGACACCATCGCCTACTGCCGCATCGGGGAGCGCTCCAGCCACACCTGGTTCGTGCTGACCTACCTGCTGGGGTTCGACAACGTCAAAAACTACGACGGCTCGTGGACCGAGTGGGGCAACCTCGTCGCCGCCCCCATCGAAACCGGCGAAGCAGGTTCGTGAGTCGTGGGTCGTCCGCTCGCTTGTTCGTGGATCGTTTTCTTTCGGCGCCCGGACCTGTCAGGACGAAAACTCCCGCACCCTCGTACTCCCGCACTCCCACACTCAACCGTGCGCAGCATCGACGAGATCGCCGAGCCGTTTCAGATGATGGAGCCGGACATGCGGCTGGAGCTTTTGCTGGAATACGCCGCCGAGCTGCCGCCGCTGCCGGAGCGCTACGTCGAGATGCGCGACGCAGGCCTCAACATGGTGCACGAGTGCCAGTCGCCCGTCTTCCTGATGCCGGAGGTCGAGCACGACAACGGGGCGGCGCAGGTGCGCGTCTACGGCGACGTGCCCGAAAGCGCCCCGACCGCGCGCGCGTTCACGGCCATCCTGCACGAAGCCTTCGACGGAGCCACGCCCGCCGACGTGCGCGCCGCCCCCGATGACCTGCTGAACCGTCTGGGCCTCGACGGCCTACTGGGGATGCAACGCACGCAGGGCCTTTCGGCCATCTACCAGCGCCTCAAGGCGGAGGTGAACCGCAAGGCGCAAACGTCTTCCGAGGGAGAGTCGGCGTCTTAGCGGAGAACATTTGAAAAGTCGGTGCCGGCCTGCTTATCGTTTCTGTAACAGAAAAGAGACGTTGTTCGCATCTGTCTTTCGCAAACGACGCCGGCCGTCGTCCGCCGGCTTTCATGGAGACGAGCAGCAGGGAAGCACGCGCCCGCGCAGGGCGTCGAGAAGAAGAACCGTTTCGTCGACAACAAGAAGATCGTCCGACGGAGCAGCAGGAGCGCCAGGAGCAGGAGCGCCTGGCGGCGCTTCATCGCTACGACGTGCTCGCCGGCGCGCCGCCGGAGGAATGCTTCGACCGCCTCACGCGCCTGGCTGCGCACCTCACCGGCGCGCCGGGGGCGCAGATCAGGTTCGTCGGCGCCGGGCGCCAGTGGGCCGCGTCCACCTACGGAGGCGACTGCGAGGACGCTGAAGGCGCACGTGCGAAGTCGTGGTGCGCGCGCGTAATCGAAACGCCGGGCGTGGAAGTGGTCGAAGACGCTCGGCAGGACGAGCGTTGCGCCGGGGGCGGCCCAGCCGCGGAGTCGCCGTCCGTGCGTTTTTGCGCCGCCGCCCCGCTGCAAACGCCGAGCGGGGCGCGTATCGGCGCGCTCTGTGTCTTCGGGCCCGAGCCGCGCTCACTGAGCGAGGATCGGCAGCAGGCCCTGCGCGACCTGGCGGCCACCGTGGTCGACCAACTGGAACGGGAGCGGGCATTGGTGCGGGCGCGCGAGGCAGAGGCCGCGCAGCGCGCTTCCGAAGAGAAGTACGCGCGCCTCTTCGAGACGGCCAACGATGCTATTCTCATCTTTGAGCCAGAAAACGAAATCGTCCTGAAGGCCAATGCGAAGGCGGCCGAGATGTACGGCCTCGAGCGCTCCGAGTTGGTGGGGCGCAGCCTGCGGGCCTTCACCGAAGACGTGGAACGCGGCGAGCAGGTGCTCGATCGCGCCCTCCAGGCCGGCAGCTTCCAGGACCTCGAAACGCGGCACCGGCGCAGCGACGGCACGCTCATCGACGTGCTCATCAACGCCACGGTGATCTCCTTCGAAGGGCGCGAGGCGTTCCTTTCCATTCACCGCGACGTCACCGAGCGCAAGCGCGCCCAGGAGCGCACGCAGGAGCTAAAATCCTTCTATGAAAACATTCTCGATGAAGTCCCGGTCGAGATTGCCGTCCTCGATCCCGAGGGGCGCTACCGTTACATGAACCGCGCGGCGATGCCCGACCCTGAGATGCGCCGCTGGATCATCGGCAAGACCGACATGGACTATGCTCGCCGGCGCGGACGCGACGACCGGGAGCAGTACCGTGAGCGCCGCGAATGGTTGCTGGAGGTCGTGGAGCAGAAGGAGACGGACCGGCGCCTGGAAAAGATGCCGGCGTCAGACGGGGGAACCGAGTATCTGATGCGCTACCTCGTGCCCGTGACGGGGGCCGACGGTGCCGTGGAGTACGTAATCGGCCACACGGTGGACCTGACCGAGCGTAAGCGGAATGAGAATGCATTGCGCGAAGCCAAAGAACGGGCCGAGGAAGCCGCGCAGGTCAAAGACGCCATTCTCAACAACATTAGTCACGAAGTGCGCACGCCGCTGGCCAGCATGATGGGCTTTGCCGACGTGCTGGCGGAAGACCTGGAGGACAAGTACGAAGAGAGCGCCGAGTTTGCGCGCATCATTCGCACGTCGGGAGAGCGCCTGCAGGAAACTCTCGAGTCCGTCCTTCTGCTCGCGCGGTTGGAGGCCGACCGCCTCGATTTGGAGTCGAGCTTCGTGGACGTACGGGCGCAGGCGCGACGTGCGGCCGAGCGCTACCGCTCGCAGGCCCGTGAAAAGGAACTGGCGCTGCACGCTCCAGGGGCACCCGCTGACGCGCTGCGCGCCCGTACGGACGCAACGGCCCTCGACCGCGTGCTCGGAAGTCTCCTTGCCAACGCTGTCAAGTTTACCGATGAAGGAAGCATAACGGTCGAGGCGGGCCGCCTGCCGCCCGGCGCGTCGCCCCCCGGACGAAAGATGGCCGGGAGCGGCGAGGCGGAGACGGCGCACGTCTTCGTTTCTGTGCGCGACACCGGCCCGGGCATCTCCGGCGACTTCCTCCCGCGTCTTTTCGAAGACTTCGAGCAAGAGTCCAGCGGGCTGGGGCGGCAATACCAGGGCGCCGGGCTGGGCCTTTCAATCACGCGGCGGCTCGTGGAGCGCATGGACGGCGCGGTGTATGTGGACAGCTGCCAGGGGGGCGGCACGACCGTGACCGTGTGCCTGCCGCCGGCTGGGGCGTAGTGTAGCGTTACTGAGTCGAATATGGAGTGCTAAAATGAGACACAAAAGCTCGCTGTAGATGAGTGAGCGAACGACGACGGGCAAGTAGGTAAGTGCGTTTGTGTGTAAGCCATTGTTTTGAAGAAAGTTGCGTTGATTACCCCCTTGCGCCCCTACACTCCTACAAACCGATCTTTTGCTCCGAATCCAGTAGTCCGAATCAGGGAATGCCCTTATGGTTAAAGAGGGAAAGGAAACGTATCATAAGCAGGCCCTGGGGTAAATAACAGGTCCCGCGAAGTGCACACTTGAGGTGCCCCTCTCCTCTTTCCCGACTGGCCCCTCCTATGACGCACGATCCGTGGAGTGAAGAGCAGATCCATAAGCTCAACAAAGGCGTACTGGTGCGCGGCGTGCAGCGCTATCGCCGGGCGCTTCGGCACCTGGGAGACGCCGAGACAAAGCACGTAGCGCGGCTGCGGCGCGGGCTGCGCGCCATGCAACGCGAACTGACGCGGCGCCGCCTCACAAAGAACCCGCAACAGCGTCCGGCGGACGACGGCGCTTCGACGCGTCTCGGAGACGAGAACCATCTCGGAGACGAGAACGCCGTTCGCCGCGCCGACGACGCCACCGCCCGCGCGGCGGGCTCCGCGAAAGAAGCGGCGTTCGAGAGGGTGCCCGCAGCGCGGGCGGTGCGGCAAAACGATTCCACGCAGCCGCGTTCTGAGGAGCAGCCGCGTTCTGAGGAACCGTCGTCTGAAAAACCCTCTTCCGAGGAGCGGCCTTATGCAGAAAGGCAGCCTCGCTCGGGACGCGAGCGCGCGACGGCGGCGGGTGAGCCGGAGGGCGAGCCGGTCTGGCGGCTCATTCCCCACCTCAACGAGTCTTCTTCAAAGATCGTGTCCGTCCTTGACGAAGACGGCGTCATTCGCCACCAGAGCGAGCCGGTGAAGTGGCTGCTGGGGTTCGACGCCGACGTGCTGGTCGGCCAGTCGTTGAGCACGCTTTTGTGTGCGTCTTCTCGGGAGCGAGCGCAGGAAGCGGTCGCGCGCATGGCGCAGGACGAGGAAAAGTTCGACACGTGGCGTTTCGAGTTCCGCACCGCCTCGGGCGGGACGTGCTGGCTGGAAGGCATGGCCGCGAACTTCCTGTGCGACCCGCGCCTCGGCGGCATCCTCGTCTACTGGCGCGAGGCGAGATAGCGGTCAGTCCTCGCCAGTCAGCGTTTCGGCCCAAGCCGCTGACCGCTTACCGCTCAAAAAAGCGCCAGCAGTTCGGCCAGGATCATCGACGTAGCGCCCCAGATGGGCGGTCGTCCGTCCACGTCGTAGAACGGCACCTCGACGGAGCGCCCGCCCGAGAGCGTCCACCTTTCGCGCGCGAGCGCCTCGGGGGCGCGCAGGTCGGCCAGCGGCACGTGCAGGAGGGCGGCGACTTCGGCGTCGGCGGGGGTGAGCGACGGAGCCGGCTCTGCCACGCCGATGAAGGGGTGCACGCAGTAGTTGGAGGGCGGAATGTAGAGCGGCGTGAGCGGCCCCAGCACCTCGACGGTTTCGCGCGCGAGGGCGATCTCTTCATGCGCTTCGCGCAGGGCCGTCTGCTGGAGCGACTCGCTGGCTTCGCGCTGCCCGCCGGGGAAGGAAACCTGCCCGGCATGGTCGTCGAGGTGAGCGCGCCGCTCGGTAAGCACCAGCATGGGCCGCCGGCTTTGCTGCTGGGGATAGAGCAGCACCAGCACGCCCGCTTCGCGGCAGTCGTGGCCCTCGGGCGAGGCGGCCCCGGGCGGCGTCGCGCGGGAGCCGGGCGCCAGGCGCGCCTGCGCGGCGCGTCCCGGCAACTCCTCGGCCAGACGCCGCCGCAGACGGCGCACCGTCGCTGCGAAGTCGTTCGCTGTCTCGGAAGCGCCGGCAGCGCTCATCGGCACGGGGGAGCGTTCGTGCGGGCAAAAGCGTTCGTGCGGGCAAAAGCGTTCGCTGATGAGAAACCGCCGTCCGCAGCGCCACGAGGATATGACCTTCGGCCCTCCACGGTCCGCCGTCCACGAAGCGCACCTTTTTAAAAAAGAGAAACGCCCCGGCCGGAATAGACCCAGCCGGGGCGCTGAAACGGTTGTTCGAGAAACGGTTGTTCGAAAAAGCCGCGAGCCGTTAGCTCACCTCGATGCGGCGCGGCTGGCTCTGCGGCGTCTTGGGGATGCGGATGGAGAGGACGCCATTGTCGAACGAGGCCTCGATCTCGTCGGCGTGGGCGGCCTGCGGGAGCGAGAAGGAGCGGTGGAAGCGCCCGTAGGTGCGCTCGATACGCGAGAAGCTGGTGCCGTCCTCGGCCTGCTCCATCTGGCGCTCCCCACTGACGGAGAGGGTGCCGTCCTGGTAGCTGACGTCGAGGTCGTCGGAGGAGACGCCGGGCAGGTCCAGGTGCAACTGGTAGGCGTCGTCGGTTTCGGCCACGTCCACGCGCGGGGACCAGACGGCCGAGCGGGCCTCTTCGTCGCCCCCGGCGTTGGCGGCGCCCCCAGCGTTGGCGGGGAAGAAGCTCTGGAGCACGCGGTCCATTTCGCGGCGCATGTCGTCGAAGGACGAGGGGCGGCGGCGGGTCAGGTTAGCCATAGGTCTAAGCGGGATTGGATTGGGAGAAAAGAACGAGGCAGCGCGGAAGCTGCCGGAATGACTTCACCCCTTTTCCTATCAACCCGCGTACCACCGCCACGCCGCCTGTCAGAACGACCGATCTGTAACACGCGATTGCAAAAATTGTCATCCCTCCTCGTTTACTGCTTCTGTCACTGTCGGCAGTTGCTCTGCCACCGTTGCAGGCGCGGCGCGAGGATCCGCATTTTTGGCAGAAATGGAGGGACAAAAAAAGAGCTGTAAGAGTCCAGGGGCAGATGGCCCACTCGTACTCCCCTGCTTACTCGAATTCGGCACGCGCCTGCCCGACCATGTCGTCGACCCGTTCGTTGAGCGGATCGCCGGCGTGGCCCTCCACCCAGATCCACTCGACCTCGTGCGCTTCGGCAGCGGCGAGAAGCTTTTGCCATAGGTCTTTGTTTTTGACCGGTTTCTTCGAGGCGGTCTTCCAGCCGTTTTCTTGCCAGTTTTCCAGCCAGCCCTGGTTGAAGGCGTTGGCGAGGTAGCGGCTGTCGGTGTGAAGCTCGACGCGGGCCGGGCCGTCGAGCGCTTCGAGCGCCTTCAGCGCGGCGGTCAGCTCCATGCGGTTGTTGGTCGAGTCGTAGACGCCGTCTTTCAGCCGCTTTTCCTTTCTGCGGCCGGCCACGTCTTTTTCGTCGAACAGCAGGATCGCTGCCCAGCCGCCGGGGCCGGGATTGGGGCTGCATCCGCCGTCGGTGTAGATGGTGACGTCTTGCACGGTCGAGTGCGGTTGCACGATTGAGTGTGGGAGTAGCGGGGAGGCGGGAGTGGAAGCTACCGGGGCAGACGTTCGGGTGAAAGCGGCGGCGGGGAAACGGGCGTGAAATTGCGCGTGTGAAAACGGTGAGCCGCATTCGTAGTTTACGCTTCCCGAGACGGGCTGCCCACTGATAGCTGACCACTGACATGAAATTCGTCGACCACGTTCGAATCCAGGTGCGCAGCGGCGACGGGGGAGCCGGCGCGGTGCACTTCCGGCGCGAGAAGTATGTTCCGCGCGGCGGGCCCGACGGCGGCGACGGCGGCGACGGGGGCTCGGTCCTGATCGAGGCGGACGAGAACCTCTACACGCTGATGGACCTGCGCCACCAGACGCGCCAGGTTGCCGAGGACGGGCAGCCCGGCGGTTCGCAAAAGGCCACCGGCAAAAGCGGCAAGGACATCGTGTTGCGCGTCCCGCCCGGCACCGTGGCCCACGACGAGGGGGCGGGCGAGGTCATCGGCGAGGTGACGGCGCACGGCCAGCGCCTCGTGCTGGCGGAGGGCGGCATCGGCGGACAGGGCAACGCCGCGTTCAAAACGTCGACCAATCAGGCCCCGCGCCACGCCCAGGACGGCACCCCGGGCGAAGAAAAGGACGTCGCGCTGGAGCTGAAGCTGCTGGCCGACGTGGGCGTCGTGGGGGTGCCCAACGCCGGCAAGTCTACGCTCATCTCCACCGTCTCGGCGGCGAAGCCCGAGCAAGCGAGCTACCCGTTCACCACGCTCGCCCCGTCGCTGGGGATGGTGTACGTGGACGAGGAAGCCTCGTTCGTCATGGCCGACCTGCCCGGCCTCATCGAGGGGGCCAGCGAAGGAAAGGGCCTGGGCACGCGCTTCCTGCGCCACATCGAGCGCAACGCGGTCTTGCTCTTCCTCATTCCCGTCACGACGAAGGACCTGGCCGGCGAACTGGAGACGCTTCTCGGCGAGTTGCGCGGGCACGACCCGGCGCTTGCGGACAAGCCGCGCGTGGTGGCCGTTTCGAAAATCGACGTGCTCTCCGAGGACGAACGCGCCCTCCTGCCGGAGATCCTGTCGGAGGCGTTCGGCCCCGAGGAAACCGTGCTGCCCATCAGCAGTGTCGCCCAGATCGGCCTCGACCGGCTGACGGGGACGCTCTGGGAGCGTGCGCGCGACGAACGTGAACGGTCGAACGTGGAAAGTTGAAGGTGGAAGGTGTTTCTTCCACAGCCGCTTTCGCGCGCCGAGAACCCCCGCCCTCCCGCACTCTCGCGCTCCCGCACTCCCACACCCAGGATGCTGTACCCGAACGAGGAGCACCCCGGCCAGGCGAGCGCTCCGCCGGACGACCGTGCCGAGAAGCGCGCGCTGATCGGCCTTTCGCTGGTGCCGGGCGTGGGACCGGGCCTGCTGCGGGCGCTGCTGGCGCGCTTCGGCTCGGCGGTGGAGGCGCGCAACGCGCCCAGGCGCCGCCTCATCGAAACGCCCGGCGTGGGGCCGAAGACCGCCGAGTCGATCCGCACGTTCGACGGGGCCGACGAGGTGGACGAGCAACTGCACCGCGCCAAGCGGGCCGAAGCCACGCTCATCGCCGCCTGGGACGAGCGCTTCCCGCGCCCGCTGCGCCGCATCTACGACCCGCCGGCGCTGCTGTGGGTGCGTGGCAGGCTGGAGCCGCGCGACCGGCGCGCCGTCGCTATCGTCGGGACGCGCCGCTGCTCCGACTACGGACGCCGCCTGGCGCGCCGCTTCGCCGGGGCGCTCGCCGAGCGCGGATGCACCATCGTCAGCGGGCTGGCCTACGGCATCGACCGAGCCGCCCACGAAGGCGCCCTCGACGCGGAGGGCGGGCGCACGATCGCGGTCTTCGGCACCGGCATCGACCGCGTGTATCCCTCCAAGCACAAGGCGCTCGCGCGCCGCATCGCCACCGGCGGGCGCGGGGCGCTTTTGTCGGAGTTTCCGCTCGGGGCGGGGCCGGATCGCGGCCACTTTCCCGCGCGCAACCGCGTCGTGAGCGGGCTGGCGGCAGGTACCCTCATCGTCGAGTCGCACGAACAGGGCGGTGCGCTCATTACCGCGCGGCAGGCCGTGGAGCAAAACCGCGAGGTCTTCGCCGTGCCCGGCGCGCTTACCAACAAGGCCAGCGCCGGCACCAACCGCCTCATCCAGCGCGGTCACGCCAGGCTCGTGATGGAACCGGCCGACCTGCTCGACGACCTCAATCTGCCTGCCCTTCCGAAGGACGGCGAAGACGATCCCGGCGAGCCGACCTCCGACGGACAAGCCACCGCCCCTGCACACGCCACCGCCAGTCCGTCTGCTCCCGACCTTGAAGGCCCGGAGCAGACGCTCTACGAGCAGCTGGGCCCCGATCCCGTCCACATCGACGACCTCTGCGAAGCGACCGAGATGGACGCCTCCACCGCGCTGGTGCACCTGCTCTCGCTGGAGTTCAAGGGCCTGGCGCTAGGTCGGTACGTTGGTCTTTGGAGAAGAGCGTCGATTTAAGAAAACCTACCCCCCTCCCTTCCTGCATACCTACAAACGGAATCGTGACGCTCGAAGACGTCCGCCGGCATTTTCCGCACACCGGCAAGGACAGCCGGACGCGCTACGTCAACCACGCGGCGACGGCGCCGTTGAGCGGGCCCGTCCGCCGGACGATGGACGATTTTCTGAATGAGCGCGCCGGGGGCCGCGTCAACAACTACGAGTCGTTCGCCCCCGTCATCGAGCGCACGCGCGAGCGGGCCGCCCGGCTGCTGGGGGCCGCTTCGGCAGAGCGCGTGGCGTTCGTCCAGAACACCTCCGCCGCGCTCTCGATTCTGGCCGAGGGGCTGGATTGGCAGGGCGGCGACCGCCTGGCCGTGCCCGCCTGCGAGTTTCCCGCCAACGTGTACCCGTTTCTCAACCTGGAGCGCCGAGGCGTGGCGGTGGATTTCATCCCGACCCAAGAGGGCACCTTTTCCATCGACGACGTAGAGCGGGTGCTGCGGCCCGAGACGCGCCTGCTCACCGTCAGCTGGGTGCAGTTTCTGTCCGGCTTTCGCGCGGACCTGGAGGCGCTCGGGCGGCTCTGCGAGGAGCGCGGCGTCGTCTTCTGCGTGGACGCCATTCAGGGCCTGGGCGCGCTGCAACTGGACGTGCAACGCTGCGGGATCGACTTCCTGGCCTGCGGCGGGCACAAGTGGCTGATGGGGCCGCAGGGCACGGGCCTGCTCTACGTCACCGGGGCGCTTCAAGAGCGGATCCGC
>PXTX01000028.1 GCA_003023275.1 Bacteroidetes bacterium SW_4_67_19 | reverse complement strand
GCGCCCCAGCGCGGGGCGCATCGCCAGAAAGCCCAGGCGCACGCCCGCCAGCCCGTAGGCTTTCGAGAAGGTGCGCACGACGATGACGCCGGGGTGCTCCTCCATCAGCGTGCGCGCGCTTTCCTCGTCGCCGAACTCGACGTACGCCTCGTCGACCACCACGAAGCCGGGCGCGGCCTCGACCAGACGGCGAATCTCGCCCAGCGGCAGGGCGCGGCCGGTGGGGTTGTTCGGCGAAGTGACGATCACGAGCGCCGGGTCTTCGCGCTCGATGGCCGCGATGAGGCCCTCGGTGTCGAAGCGCAGGTCCTCGCGCGGGGGCACCTCGGTCAACTCGGCCCCGCTCATGCGGGCGACCTTGGCATAGAGGGAAAACATGGGGCGCGGCAGCACGACGGCGTCGCCGGCCTCGATGAGCGTCAGGCCCATCGTGTAGGTCAGTTCGTTGGAGCCGTTGCCGATGAGCACCCCGTCGGGGTCGAGGTCCAGCCGCTCGGCGAGGCGGGCGCGCAGGCGCTCGGGTTGCTCGGCGGGATAGCGGTTAAATGGAATCTCGCGCAGGCGCTCGGCCAGCTCGGCCTTCAACGCCGGCGGCAGGTCGTAGGGACTTTCGTTCTGGTTGAGCTTGACGTCGACCTCGGGCGCTTCGCTGACGAGGTAGGGACGTTCGTTCCGCACGGCGGGGCGCACGCGCTGGATGAGCTGTTCGACGTCCGGCGCGGTATCTTCCAGCGTTCCGCTTTTCATGAGAATGAGTGCGGGAGTTCGGGAATGCGGGGGTGGGGGTTCTCGACCGGGGGACGCATCGCCATCAGCAACCAATCGAAAATCGCCATTCGCCAATCGTCAATCGACACTCGCCAATCGCCGTCGGACGGCGGCGGCGTGGGCGTCGAGGCCCTCCGCTTCGGCAAAAGCGGCGATGCGCGGGCCGGTTTCCTCGAGGCGCTTCTCGGAGTAGGAGACGACCGACTGGCGACGCAGGAAGCTGTGCACCCCCAGCGGCGAGGCGTGGCGCGCGGTGCCGCCGGTGGGCAGCACGTGATTCGGGCCGGCGTAATAATCGCCGACGGGCACCGGCGCGTGCTCCCCCAGAAACAGTGCACCGGCGTGACGCACGTGCGTCATCGTCTGCCACGGGTCGGCGGTGAGAATTTCGAGGTGCTCGGGCGCCAGCTCGTTGACGAGCGCAACGGCTTCGTCCATCGCGGGCGTGACGACGAGCGCGCCGTAGGCGTCGAGCGCCTGTTCGATGGTGTCGCGGCGGTTCAGGTCTGCAATTTGCGTTTCGATTTCGCGCCGGACCGCCTCGGCGAGCGTCCGCGAAGGCGTAGCCAGCAAGACGGAGGCGCGCGGGTCGTGCTCGGCCTGCGCCAGCAGGTCGGCGGCGACGTAGGCGGCGTCGGCGCCGGCGTCGGCGAGAACGGCCACCTCGCTCGGCCCGGCGATGGAGTCGATGTCTACGCGCCCGAAGACGTGCTTTTTGGCGGCAGCGACGTAGGCGTTGCCGGGCCCGACGATCTTGTCGACCCCCGGGATGCAGGCGGTGCCGTACGCCATCGCGCCGACGGCCTGCGCGCCCCCGACAGCGTAGACCTCGCCCACGCCCAGCAGGTGGGCCGTCGCCAGCACGAGCGGGTGCGGGCGTCCGCCGTGCTCGGCTTTGGGCGGACTGCACAGGACGACCTCCTCCACCCCGGCCACCTGCGCAGGGATGACGTTCATCAGCACGCTCGATGGGTAGGCGGCGGTGCCGGCGGGCGCGTAGCAGCCGGCGCGCTCCAGCGGGGCCACCCGCTGCCCCAGAATCACGCCACCGCCTTCATCGGCAAACCAGGACTGCGGAAGCTGGCGCCGGTGGAAGCGCCGAACGTTGTCGGCGGCCTCTTCGATGACGGCGAGCAGTTCGTCGTCGGCGTCCTCGTAGGCAGCGGCGCACTCCTCCTCGGGCGCCGCCAGCGGCTCGGGACGATCGCCGCGCTCCTGCACCTTCGCAAGCACGTCGCGGGCGGCGCGGGCCGCCTCCTCGTCGAACGAGGCGGAGCGGTCGAAAAGCGCACCGAGCCGTTCGTGGCGGTCGGCGTAATCGACGAGCGGGATCATCGGGGAGCAAGCGGGAAACGTCAACGCCAGTGGGAAAGGCTGTACCCGGCACAGCCCAGCGGCGGTCCGGCGGCGGTCCCGCTTGGGGCGTTTTTCAAGCCGGTACTCGGGGCTGGGCCCTGCTCCGTCCTGTTCGCCGAGCGCGGTCCGGGCACAATGCTTTGGGCCTCTTCGTTTGGCCTATCGACGCTTTTTCTGCAACCTCGACCTCCCCTCCCGAACAATCGAAAACCGAAACTCGACCATCGAACATCGCCCCTGGTGGCAAACGGGCGTCATTTACCAGATCTACCCGCGCTCCTTTTTCGACGCCAACGGCGACGGGATCGGCGACCTCGACGGCATCCGCCGCAAGCTCGACTACTGCTCCGGCACCCTCGGTGTCGACGCGCTCTGGCTCTCCCCCTTCTACCCCTCCCCGCAGAAGGACTTCGGCTACGACGTGGCCGACTACACCGCTGTCCACTCCGACTACGGCACGCTCGCGGATTTCGACCGCCTCCTGAGCGAGGCGCACGAGCGCGGGCTGAAAATTATTCTCGACTTCGTGCCCAACCACACCTCCGAGGAGCACGACTGGTTCACGGAAAGCCGTTCCTCGAAGGACAGCGACAAGCGCGACTGGTACATCTGGAAAGACCCCGTGGAAGGGCCCGACGGCCAGCCCGGGCCGCCCAACAACTGGCTCTCCAACTTCGGGGGGTCGGCCTGGGAGTGGGACGAGACGACCGAGCAGTACTACCTGCACCTCTACCTGCCGGGGCAGCCCGACCTGAACTGGCGCAATCCCGAAGTGCAGGAAGCCATGTTCGAGCAGGCGCGCTTCTGGCTCGAACGCGGCGCCGACGGCTTTCGCATCGACGTGGCGCACGCGATTATGAAGGACCCGGCCTTCCGCGACAATCCGCCCAATCCTTCCGGCGAGGGCTTCCACAAACACCGAGGCGCCTACGACGAGCAGTTGCACCTCTACGAAGAAGGCCACCCGGACACGCACCGCGTCTACCGCGCCTTCCGGCGGCTCCTGGACGGGTATTCCACCGACAGCGACCGCATTGCCCTCGGCGAGATGCACATCTACGACCGCGGCGAGTGGGCCAGCTACTACGGCCAGCCCCGCGCCGACGGCACGCGCGACGAGATGCACCTGCCCATCAACTTTGCCCTCCTGAAGGCCGACTGGACGGCCGCCGGCGTGCGCGAGATCGTCGACTCGCTCGAAGCCATCCTCCCGCGCGGGGCGTGGCCGAATTACGTCCTCGGCAACCACGACGAGCCGCGACTGCGCACGCGCCTGGGCGGGAAAGATCAGGCGCGCCAGGCCGCCGTCTTGCTGCTCACGCTGCGCGGCACGCCGATGCTCTACTACGGCGACGAACTGGGGCTGGAGGAAGTCGAGATTCCGCCCGAAGAGCAGCTCGACCCGTGGGGCCAGAACGTGCCCGGCCTGGGCCGCGACGGCTGCCGCACCCCTATGCCCTGGACCTCCGAGAGCGACACGGCGGGCTTCTCGGAAGCGTCCCCCGACCAGCTCTGGCGCCCCGTCGGCGAGGCCAACCGACGGCGCAGCGTCGAGGCGCAGATCGACGACGAGACCTCGGTGCTGGCGCTCTACCGCCGCCTCCTCGGGCTACGCCGCGAGACGCCCGCCCTGCACGCCGGCAGCTACCGCCCGCTGGATCGCGGCGTGCCGGAGGGCTGCTTTGCCTACCTGCGCACCGGGCCGGACCGGGACCGCGTAGTCGCCGCGATCAACTTCACCGACGAGGCGCTGACGGTCCCACTCCCCGCCGAGGGCGCGCTTCTGCTGTCCTCCCGCCTCGACCGCAGGGACGAAACGACCGGCGAACGCCTGCACCTGCGTCCGCACGAGGCAGCGGTGGTGCGCATTGCGTGATGCGCATTGCGTGATGCGTGATGACGACAGTCCGAATGCTCCATCAGCGACCGTGAGATAGCAGCCTCACGCCTCACGCGCCACGCATCACTCCAGCGCAAACGCCACCTGCACGTTGGCCGTCACCTCGATCTCGCCCGGCGCGTAGGCGTCCGGCTCGGGGGCGGCCTGCGCGGCGTCGCCGCGGGCCATCTCGGCGGTCGCTCGGAAGCGCGGCTGGGGGGAGCTGTAGTCCCGCTCGCTGATCTGCACGACCTCGCCGACAGACACGTCGAGGCTCTGCGCGAGGATCTGCGCCTTGTCGCGGGCGTCGCGGGCGGCCTCCTGAAGCGCTTCGCGGCGCACCGGCGCGCGGTCGCTCAGGTCGTAGCTGATCCCTTCGAGGCGGTTGGCCCCGCGCTCCACGACGCGCGCCACCAGCCGGGGCAACACGTCCAGGTCGTCCACCTCCACCACGGCGGTGCGCTCTGCCTCGTAGCCGATCAGTTCGCGCTCGTCGTTAGAATAGTCGTAGCGCGGCTGGAGGCGCAGCGTTTCGAGGCGGATCTGGTCTTCGTCCACCAGTTCGCGCGCGGCGTTCATCGCGCGGCTGGACGCCTCAGCGTTCTGCTGGCGCGCAGCCTCAGCGGTCTGCGCCTCGGTGACGACGCCAAAGCGCACGGTCGCCTCGTCGGGCGCGGCGCGGGCAGTGCCCTCCCCGCCGACGGTGACGGTGCGGCTGCCTTCGCCCAGCACGGTGCGCAGCTCGTCGGCCAGCTGGGCCGAGGCGGGCGCGGTCCACATGAAAAGAAGCGCCAACACGGGGGCGGCGCGAAGGAGCGGGGAAAACGAACGCGTCATGGCAAGCGTCGTCGTTGAATCGAAGAACATCGTGAATCGAAGAACATCGTCCGTCCTGCGTTTCAGCCAACGCCGTGCCCGCTTGCGCCGCCGGCCGGCAACGTTTTGGTAACGGTCATCAGAAGCCGCGAACGACCAGCGAGAGGCTGTGGAACGTCGTTTCGCGGTCGCTGCCAGCGAAATTGGTGGCGTGAAAGTACCGCAGGTCAGCGTGTTCGGCCAGAACATCGAACGCAGGCGTCTCGGTGCGGGCGGCCAGCAGCGTGAGGGTGCCTTCGGTACGCACACCCCACCCGCGCGTGGCCTCCTGCTGCACCCTGGTCTGCACCTCGGCGCCTCCCTCCCCCAGGCTCGGATACTGCCGCCGGAAACCGCCCCGGCGGATTTGGAGCGTCTCGGCCAGGTCGAAGCGCACGCCGCGGCGGCGCGTCACCTGCTTGCTGCTGTGCATCGCCACGACGTGGTCGAGCGGCGCGATGTCGCCGAGCGGCCCCTGGTAGCCGTCGCGGTCGCATGGACGCGATCCGCCGACGTAGCAGTCGCGCAGGTCGTCCTCCGCCTCCACACTGACCCCGATTTCCGCGAGCCGCACGCGCCGGTCCGTGCCGCCGAGGGCGTAGTCGAGGCTCGCCGTCAGCCCGTAGCCGAGGCGCGCGGTGCGCGGCAGCGGGTCGGCCGGCCTCTCGCCGTATTGCAATTCGTCGCCGATGTTGAGCGCCGCATATCCCAGCGCGGCTTCTGCGCCCAAGGCCAGCCGCTCGTCGAGCGCCCCGTCCAGCCCGGTCACGGTGGGCCCGCGCCCCACCAGCGGCACTGAGACGAGCGCGCCTACGTCGAGCAGGTTCGCCGACGGGAGGCTGCTCACCGCGGGAATGTCGCCGGACACCACCTCCCGCCCTATTTGAAAACGCTTGAGCGTCGCGCCCGCAGACCCGTTCACGAGCTGCCCGAAGCCGACGCCTACGGAGAAGGCATCAGTGCGGTCACCGAGTTCTACCGTTCCCACCACTTCGTTCTGGGCGTTGCGCCGCTCGTGGGTCCCGAGGTCGAACGAAGACCGCGCGTACCCGACGCCCGCGCTCAGCGGCACGCCGAGCTGGGGGGAGAAGTCGTAACCGGCGCTCAGCGCCGTGCTGCGCGTCGAGAGATCGCCGGTGGAAAGCCAGTTTGCCGAGGTCGGATAGGCCCGCACCGCCAGGTTGGCTTCGCGCCCGAAGGGGCCGAGGTGCGCCGGGTTGTAGAAAAAGCCGTGCGCGTCCGTGGTAGGCACGGCCACGCCGAGGCCGCCCATCGCCGTTTTCGGCGGAGAAGGCGACACCGTCAGCACGGCCTGCGCCTGGGCCGGTGCGGCGGCGAAGAACGCGAGGAAAAGCAGAAGCGGGAAGCCGCGCCCCACCAGCGGCACC
The DNA here is from genome assembly GCA_003023275.1 of Bacteroidetes bacterium SW_4_67_19. Lineage (GTDB taxonomy): Bacteria > Bacteroidota > Rhodothermia > Rhodothermales > Salinibacteraceae > QS-8-64-10. The sequence goes on along the minus strand of PXTX01000028.1, from coordinate 4,467 downwards.
GAAGAAGGCATCAGTGCGGTCCCCGAGGTCTACCGTGCCCCCCACTTCGCTACGGATGCAAGCGCCCCAACATCCGGGGAAAGGGAATCGTCTCGCGCACGTGGTCGAGGCCGCAGAGCCAGGCGACCGTGCGCTCCAGCCCGAGGCCGAATCCGGCGTGCGGCACCGAGCCGTAGCGCCGCAGGTCAAGGTACCATTCGAAGACCTCCTGCGGCAGCCCGTGCTTCTCGATCTGGTTTTTCAGGAAATCAAGGTCCGTCGCGCGCTCGCCGCCGCCGACGATCTCGCCGTAGCCCTCGGGCGCGAGAATGTCCATCCCCAGCGCAAGGCGGTCATCGTCGGGATCGCGCTTCATGTAGAACGCCTTGATGTCGGCCGGAAAGCGGTGCACCACGACGGGCCGGTCGAAATGCCAGGTAAGGACCGTCTCGTCGGAGCCGCCAAAGTCGTCGCCCCACTCGAAGTGCTGGGCCGAGTCGCGCCAGTCCGGCAGGTAGCGCAGCTCCTTTTCGATCTCGTCGAGGCGCTCGTTGATCTCGATCTCGCGCGCGTCGATGCGGCGCTTTTCGCCCTTCTTGGCCCGCGGGCGGCGCTCCTCGTTTTCCGCCTGCTCTTCTTCGAGGTTCTGCTGCTCGTCTTGCAGGTCTTGCAGGCGCGCGTCGAACAGGTCGGTCGTCTCCTCGCTTTTCAAAAGCTCGACGGCCTCGGTGTAGGAGAGGCGCGGGAACGGCGTCCGCACCTGCTCAAGGGCAGCGGTGTCGCGGTCGAGGGCGTCGAGTTCCTTCGGGCACTCCGCCAGCACCGTCTGCACGACGTGCGCGACGAAGTCCTCGGCCAGCTCGACGTTCATCTCGAAGTCGAAGTACGCCATCTCCGGCTCGATCATCCAGAACTCCGTCAGGTGGCGGCGCGTGCTGGACTTCTCGGCGCGGAAGGTGGGGCCGAAGGTGTAGATTTTTCCGTGCGCCATCGCCATCGCCTCGCCGTAGAGCTGGCCGCTCTGCGTGAGGTAGGCGGTTTCGTCCTCGAAGTAGTCCAGCTCGAAGAGCGTGGAGGTGCCCTCCACAGCGTTGCCGGTGAGGATCGGGGCGTCGCACTGGATGAAGCCGCGCTCCTGAAAGAAGCCGTGAATGGCCTGCTGAATCCGGTTTCGCACGCGCATCGCGGCCCACTGGCGCTCCGAGCGGAGCCACAGGTGGCGGTGCTCCTGCAAAAACGCCGGGCCGTGCTCCTTCGGCGTGATCGGGTACTGCCCCTCGACGGCGCTCACGCGCTCGACGCGCTCGGCCTGCACCTCCACGCCGCCGGGCGCGCGGTCGTCCTCGCTGACGGTGCCTTCGACGACGAACGCGTCCTCCTGATTGGCGTCACCGGCCGCCTTCCAGGAGGGACCGTCCACGGCGTCTTCCTTGACGATGCACTGCACGATCCCGGTTCCGTCGCGCAACATGAGGAAGTAGATGCCGCCGGAGCCGCGCTTGTTGTAGCACCAGCCCTTGAGCGTGACCCGGTCGCCGGCGTGCGCAGGCAGGTCTTCGACGGCGCCCCAGTCGTCGGTGTCGGTCGCAGTGTCGGAAGGAGCAGCGGGGGAAACGTCGGTCGGGTCGGCAGACATGGGAACATTGCAGGGAACGGAGCACGATAAGGCACAGCGGTCATCCCCTTGCGGGGCATCGCGCCCATACGGAGCGCAATAGCGACCCCGTCCGCACGGGGTTTTTTCCAACTGTGGCCACAAAGATACGAAGCGGTCCCCCGCGCGTAAACGCGGGAGCCGCTCTTTTCGCAGACAATTTTCGAGGCCGCCCCCGCCGTTACTCCTCCAGCCCCAGAATATCACCCCATCCACGCGCGGGCGGCGGCCACGAGAGCGGTGAGGGCCGGCCCCAGCATCGTTAGGTCGGCAAGGCGCGCGCGGCGGCAGTGCGGTGCGCGCGTCGCCAGCAGCACCGGCAGCAACAAAAGCGGCCCCGCCAGGTCTACCGCCAGCAGCAGCCGCGGCGTTTCCGCCCACAGTAGCGCGAGCGCCCCGCCGGCGACGCAGGCAGCCAGTGCACCGATCGCCCCCCGCCGCAGGCATTGCGACGGATACATCGTGGCAACGGTGCGCAGCCCGGTGCGCGCGTCGCCGTCGCGGTCGGCGGCGTCGGCCAGCAGCAGGTTCGGCAGCACGAAAAGGAAGCGATAGCCCGCCAGGAGCGCCAGCGTTCCGGCGGAGGCCGTCAGCGACGCGCCCGCTTCCAGGGCGGGCAGCCCCACGCTCCCGAGCGCCCACGCCGCCGCAACGACGAACGGCTTGGCCGGTCCCACGTCTTTGAGCCGGCGCCGGTCGCCCGAGCCTCCGCCGCTTATGTTTGCCAGCACGGGCAGGGCGTAGGCCACCGCCGGCACGGCCAGGAAGAACCCCGCCCCCAGCGTGCGCCCCCGCAACTGCGGCAGCGCCCAGCACGCCCCCAGCATCGCCGTGCCCGCCAGTGCGGCTGCCTGCCCGCCGTGCGCGCGGCGCCAGCGCCAGCGCGCCGGGTGGTTGAAACGATCCTCGGGGCTGAGGACGGGGGTGCGGTCGAGATGGTACACCAGCAGCGTGCCGCAAAACGCCAGCACCAGGAGCGGTCCGTCCAGCGGCAGGCCCGCAAGCGCGCCCGTCCCAGCGACCATCGCGGCAGCCACGCCGCCTTCGAGCACGCCGCCGTGCCACCAGCAACCGCGCCCCCCCGCCGCGAGCCGCCCTGCGAAACGCATGGCGAGGTGCGCGCCCCTCGAAACGACATCGGGGAAAGGGGACGCTTCGACCTCTTTTCCAGAATCTTTTCGTCGCCGGTTCCGCATTCGCCGCATCTGCGCAGTACAGGAACAGGGCGCGCTGGGTGCAGGGCAAAGCGTGCAACCAGCGCGGCTCCGGCAGGGTTGCGGCGCCCGCGCTCCATAGTTGCATCTTTGTGAAAGCGCTTTCACCATCGCTTCCAAACCCCTCCTTCCAGCGCCCGTAGCATTACGTCTTCTCACGGCCCCCGAACTCGAAACCGCGATGCTCATGCACGCTCCCGACGCTCTCACCGATCACCTGCGCGACCTGGGGCTCCTCCATGGCGACGGCTCCGTCTACTACGCGCTCCCGCCCGCCGCGCTCTACGAAGAAGCCCTCCAGCGCAGCGAAGCGACCCTCGCCGCCAGCGGCCCGCTCGCCACTCGCACCGACCCGAACACCGGACGCAGCCCCAGAGACCGCTTCCTCGTCAAAACCGAGGCCAACGCCGACCAGATCGTCTGGGGCGAGCAGAACATCCCCACCGACCGTGAAACCTTCGACCACCTGCACGAGCGCCTGAAAACCCACGCCGAGGGACGCGACCTCTTCGTTCAGGACCTCTACGCCGGCGCCGACCCGGCGTACCAGCTGCCCGTGCGCGTCATTACCGAAAAGGCCTGGCACTCGCTCTTCGCCTACAACATGTTCATTCGCCGCGCCGTCGCCGGGGCCGCCCAAAAGACGCCGCGCGAATTCGAGCCGGGCTTCACGGTGATCGATCTGTGCGAGTTCGAGGCCGACCCCGACCGCGATGGGACGCGCTCGGAGGTCTTCGTGCTGGTGAGCTTCGAAAAAGAACTCGTCCTGATCGGCGGCACCCACTACGCCGGCGAGATCAAGAAGTCGATCTTCTCGGTGCTGAACTACTGGCTGCCCGACGAGGGCGTCCTGCCGATGCACTCCTCGGCCAACACCGACCCCGAGGGCGGCGGCGCGGCCGTGTTCTTCGGCCTCAGCGGGACCGGCAAGACGACCCTCTCGGCCGACAAGCGCCGCACGCTCATCGGCGACGACGAGCATGGGTGGTCCGAAGACGGCGTCTACAACTTCGAGGGCGGCTGCTACGCCAAGATGATCGACATCACGCCCAAGAGCGAGCCGGAGATCTACTCCACCACCGAACGCTTCGGCACGATCCTGGAAAACGTCCCGATCGACGACGACACGCGCGCGCCGGACTTCGCCGACGACGCGATCACCAAAAACACGCGCGGCTCCTACCCGATCCACTTCATCGAGAACGCCTCGCCGACGGGCCGCGCCGGGCACCCCGAGAACATCATTATGCTCACCTGCGACGCCTTCGGGGTCATGCCGCCGATCTCGAAGATGAGCCCCGCGCAGGCGATGTACCACTTCCTCAGCGGCTACACGGCCAAGATTCCCGGCACCGAGAAGGGCATCCAGCAGCCGAAGGCCACGTTTTCGACGTGCTTCGGCGCCCCGTTCATGGTGCGCCCCCCCGCCGTCTACGCCGAGCTGCTGGGCGAGAAGATCCGCACGCACGGCGTGGACTGCTGGCTCATCAATACCGGGTGGACGGGCGGTCCCTACGGCGAGGGGCACCGCATCGCGCTGGAATACACGCGCCGCATGGTCGACGCGGCCCTCTCCGGCGAGTTCGAGGGCGCCAGCGCCGTGACCGACGACGTCTTCGG
>PXTX01000027.1 GCA_003023275.1 Bacteroidetes bacterium SW_4_67_19 | reverse complement strand
GCGAACAGCTTTACGGCGATGACGACCAGCTGCGCTCGTTCGTCAACGTCTACGTCGGCGACGAAGACATCCGCCACACCGGCGGCGCCGACACCCCGCTCGACGGTGACGAGGAGGTTTCCATCGTGCCCTCGGTGGCCGGCGGCTCCTGAGCGTGGGAGATTCTCTTTCAGCAAGCGCGTTGCTCGTTGCCCCACACGTCGCGGGCTAAAAAACGTTCGACCTTCCACTTTCAACCTTCCACTCTCCTGCTATGCCTATCCAGACAGCAGCCCAGCAGCAGAACGGCACGACGTCCGCCGAACTCTCTACCGACGAACTCCAGCGTTACAGCCGCCACCTCACGCTGCCCGACGTGGGACGCGAGGGACAGGAAAAACTCAAGGCGTCCTCGGTCCTCATCGTAGGGACGGGTGGACTCGGCTCGCCGCTGGCGATGTATCTCGCCGCCGCCGGCGTGGGGCGCCTCGGGCTGGTGGACTTCGACCGCGTGGAGGAATCCAACCTCCAGCGTCAGGTCCTCTTCGGGCAGAGCGACGTGGGCCGCCCCAAGCTCGAAGCCGCCAAAGGGCGCTTGCGCGAAATCAACCCGCACGTCGAGATCGAGCGGTACGAAACGCGCCTCACCTCCGACAATGCCCTCGACGTGATCGGCGACGGCTACGACCTGGTGGCCGACGGCACGGACAACTTTCCCACGCGCTACCTCGTCAACGACGCCTGCGTGATGGCCGGCGTGCCCAACGTGTACGGCTCGATTTTTCGCTTCGAGGGGCAGGTCTCCGTCTTTGCGACCGAGGACGGCCCCTGCTACCGCTGCGCCTACGAAGAGCCGCCGCCGCCGGGCCTGGTGCCCTCCTGCGCCGAGGGCGGCGTGCTGGGCGTCCTGCCCGGCCTGGTCGGCTCGATGCAGGCGACCGAGGCGATCAAGGTGCTGCTCGGCATCGGCGAGCCGCTGGCCGGGCGCCTGCTCTTGCTCGACACGCTGGAGGCGAGCTTTCGCACGCTTCGCGTCGAGAAAAATCCCGACTGCCCCGTCTGCTCGGACGACCCGGAGCAAACGGAACTGATCGACTACGAAGCCTTTTGCGGGCTTCCCTCCGCTGCCTCCGACTCCACCAACGGCCAGGCCATGAGCGACTCGAAAGATGCGGTGCCCGAGATCACCGTGCAGGACTACAACGCACGCCGCGGAACCGACGACGCCCCCTTTCTGCTGGACGTGCGCAAGCCGCACGAGTACGAAATTACCAACCTCGGCGGCGAACTGATTCCCGTCGATGAACTGCCGGACCGCCTCGACGAACTGGAGGCGCACAAAGACGAAGAGATCGTCGTGCACTGCCGCACCGGCGGGCGCTCGGCGAAGGCCACCGAACTGCTGCGCTCCCGCGGCTTCGACGCCAAAAACCTCAAGGGCGGCGTCCACGCCTGGAGCGACGAGATCGACCCGAGCGTGCCGAAGTATTGATGCGCTTAGCGCAGAGCGCTCGGCGCAGGGCGTTTCTCGAAGTGCGCAGGCGTTCGCGTTCGAAGAAGACCCCCCGCCATCCGCCCCGCGCCCGGCGCACTCACTCATCGAGGCTGACCGACAGGTCCAGGCGGTTCTGCTGCTCGCTGACGGGGCCGTACTCGGCGCGCTCGGTGCTGGACTGCAACAGCCGCAGCCCCATGCCGCCCTCCGGCAGGGCGTGGATCGGCGTCTCCCGCTCCTGCAGCTTCAGTTGCTCGTCGAGGTCGAAGCCCTCGGAGTTGTCTTCGATGGCGCAACGCAACTGCCCATCTTGCTGCCAGACGCGCACGTGCACTTCAGGGAAACGCTCTCCGAACTGGGCGTGACGCACCAGGTTGCCCATCCACTCGTGCACCGCCAGTTGCAGGCAGCACAGCGCAGCTACCTCCTCGTTCGTACGCGCCTCGATCTCCTGCTGAAGGTGTGCCTGTACCCTCTCGACGGCAGTATGAAGATCAGAAAACACTTCATCGTAGCGCAGGGACATGAGGCGGGCCGTTTGCGAAAAAGTAAAGCACAAAGGCGAAAGCCTCCGATCATTGTTACAAAGAGAGGGGGCGCAAACTCAATGCCAAAAACCGACATGCCTCTGCGTATAGCGGCGCCGCTCATCGTCCAAAACGAGGGCACGCGCCCGGCCCCGGCGTGATTCGGTCAGAGCACTTCGGTCAGAGCACCATGACGCTCTTCACTCGCGCTCCACTGACGTCCTCTCTGCTGTCGACGGGCTGGCGGAAGGCGGTGGTGTCCCGCGCGGCAATGTTGCTCACCTCGACGGCCATCGTGCCGACCCGGCGGTTGTTCGCGTCGAGCAGCGTGACCTGCACCTGCGCCCGATTGAGCGATTGGTCCGTCGGGTTGTAAATCTTGGCCGTAAACAGGCGCGTGCCGTCCTCGAGGCGCGTCAGCGCAGGGTCTTCGACTTTCAACTGCGCGGCCGCCGACGGGGAAGACGAGTCGCTCCCATTGCAGGCAGCCAGACCGCTCGCCAGTACAAACAGGAACGGAACAGCGGGCAGAACAGCGAAAAGACGTTTCACAGGCGAGTGCGGGAGTGTGGGGGTGCGGGAGAATGACAGATGCGCTGCCAGCCGTCGCGCGCTTTGCGGGGTGAAAAACCTTCCACGTTCCCCCTTCCACGTTCACCCTTCGACCAGGTCGTCGAGGTTGGCGCGCAGGCGGTCGAGCGCTTCGTTGGCGTCGCGGCGCTTCTGGCGCTCCCGCTCGACCACCTCTGCCGGCGCCTTGGTGATGAACTGCTCGTTGGAAAGCTTGCGCCGCACGCCGTCGAGGAAGTTCTCTTTGTTTTCGATTTCCTTGCGCAGGCGTTCGCGCTCCTGGTCGAGGTCGATCATGCCTTCGAGCGGGACGAAGACTTCGCTTTCACCGGCCACCTTCGCGGCGCTGGCACGAGGCTTTTCCTCGGCGGGTCCGGCGGCCAGTTCGGTCACGCCGGCCAGTTTTTCGAAATACGCGGCGTGCGTGCGCACGGCGTCCGCCAGGCCGTCTTCCGAGGGCACGCGCACCGAGGCGGCGATCTCCTGTCCCTGCCCCACCCCGTAGTCGCTTTTGACCGAGCGAATGCCGGCGATCATCTCCTGGAGGGCGGCGAAGGTGCCCGCACGGCCCGCGTCGGCGTTCACCGCGCCCGCCTCGGGCCAGCTCGCCGCGATGAGCGCCTCGTCCTCGTCGCGCGAGCGAAGGCGGTGCCACAGTTCTTCGGTGACGAACGGCATGAACGGGTGCAGCAGCTCCAACAGCCGCTCGTAGATCCACGCAGCCAGCGCGATGCGCTCATCTGTCATCTCTTCGCCGTAGGGCGGCTTGATGAGTTCGAGGTACCAGTCGCAGTAGTCGCTCCAGAAGCAGTGGTAGATCTTCTGAAGCGCTTCGTTGAGCCGGTAGCGCGAAAGGTCGTCCTCGACCGCCTCGATGGTGTCGGAAAGGCGCGTGAGCATCCACTGCTCGACCAGCTCCAGTTCGCCGAAGGCGCGGGAGCGCTCGTAGCGGCGGCCCTCCTCCATGAACTGGCCGAATACGTTGAAGGCGTTCCAGATCTTGTTGGCGAAGTTGCGTCCCATCTCGAACTTCGACGGGGCCAGCTTGATGTCCTGCCCCTGCGCGCACAGCACGGTCAACGAGAAGCGCACCGCGTCGGCCCCGTACTGGTCGATCATCTCGAGCGGGTCGATGCCGTTGCCGAGGCTTTTGGACATCCAGCGGCCCTGCTCGTCCTTCACCATGCCGGTGATGAAGATGTCCTCGAAGGGGGCCTCGTCGGTGAAGTGCTCCCCCGCCATCACCATGCGCGCAATCCAGAAAAAGAGAATGTCGTACCCGCTGACCAGGACGTCGGTCGGGTAAAATTTTTCCAGTGATTTCGTTTCTTCCGGCCAGCCGAGCGTGGCAAAGGGCCAGAGCCACGAGCTGAACCACGTGTCTAGGACGTCGGTCTCCTGGGTCATTCCTTCCTCGGGCTGCTCGACGCTGACGACGTAGCCTTCGCTTTCGTCGATCTCGCCGTGCTCGTCGGTGTAGTACCAGACGGGAATCCGGTGCCCCCACCAGAGTTGGCGGCTGATGCACCAGTCGCGGATGTTCTCCATCCAGCGGAAGTATTCGCTGGCCCAGCGCTCGGGGTAAAAGTCGATCTCGCCGCCCTCGACCGCCTCGATGGCCGGCTCGGCGAGCGGCTCCATCTCCACGAACCACTGCCGCGAGATGAGCGGCTCGATCACTGCGCCGCTGCGGCTGGAGACGGGCACCTGCGCAGTGTGGTCGTCGACGTTCTCCAGAAGCCCCTGTTCTTCAAGGTCTTCCACGATCTTTTCGCGTGCGGCGAAGCGGTCCAGGCCCTCATATGGCCCGCCGTTCTCGTTGATCGTGCCGTCCTCGCTCATCACGTTGACGGTGCGCAGGTCGTGGCGCTGCCCGATGGCGAAGTCGTTTTCGTCGTGCGCGGGCGTGACCTTGAGCGCGCCGGTGCCGAACTCCGAGTCGATGTGCTCGTCGGCCACGATGGGGAGTTCGCGCTCCAGCAGCGGAAGCGTCACCGTCTGGCCGATCAGGTGCGCGTAGCGCTCGTCCTCGGGGTGAACGGCGATGGCAGTGTCGCCGAGCATCGTCTCGGGCCGGGTGGTGGCGATGGTGAGGTACGGGCGGTTCGTTTCCGCGTCCGCATCGCCCGGCAGAGACGCGCGATCTCGCGTCTCTACGTCGTTTCGCGCCGCGCCCGCCAGCGGGTACCGCACGTACCACAGGTGCCCGGCGCGCTCCTCGTTTTCGACCTCTTCGTCGCTGAGGGCCGTGCGGTTCTCGGGGTCCCAGTTGACGAGGTAGTCGCCCCGGTAGATGAGGCCCTCCTCGTAGAGCTTCACGAAGACCTCCTGCACGGCGCGCGTGAAGCCCTCGTCCATCGTGAAGCGCCGGCGGCTCCAATCGCAGGAGACGCCCAGCCGGCGCATCTGGTCGGTGATGATGTCGCCGTACTCCTCTTTCCACTCCCAGACGCGCCCCACGAACTGCTCGCGGCCGAGGTCGTGGCGCGTCTGGCCGTCTTCCTCGCGCAGGCGGCGCTCCACGACGTTCTGCGTGGCGATGCCGGCGTGGTCGAGGCCGGGCTGCCAGAGCGCCTCGCGCCCCTTCATCCGAGCGATGCGCGTGAGGGCGTCCTGGATGGTGCTCTGAAGGGCGTGCCCGATGTGGAGCCGCCCGGTCACGTTGGGGGGCGGCATCATGACGGTGAACGGCGCGCGCTCGCTGCGTTCGTCCGCCTGAAAAAAGCCGCCCTTCTCCCAGAAGTCGTACCAGCGCGCCTCGATGGCGGTGGGGTCGTACTGGCTGCTGGTGGCGCGCGGCGGAGCGCCGGTGTCGGCTTCGCTCACAGGAGGGCGGGGCAAGGCATCAACAGAACCGTGACGACGAGCCTTAATCCCACGCCGCCGGGGGGCGGTTCCGTGAAAGAACCATCCAGCGCGTTCATCCTTCCGCCCGAAAATGCGCCGGCTCGGGCACGACCGTGTCCAGCACGCGCGCCGTGGAGAGCACGCCGGGCAGTCCCGCGCCGGGATGGGTGCCCGCCCCTGCGAAGTAGAGATGCTCCACGTCCTCGCTCTCGTTGTGGGGGCGGAAATAGGCGCTCTGCCGCAGCACCGGCTCCGGGCCAAAGGCCGCCCCCTTCAAGGAAAGGTAGTCGTCGCGGAAGTCGAGGGGCGTGAGCATGCGCGAAGTCACGAGGTGCTCCTCCAGATCGGGCAACACCGTCTCGCCGAGGCGGCGGCTGACCCTCTGGCGGTACGGCTCGGCCCGCTCATTCCAGTCTACGCCGCTTTCCAGATGCGGAACGGGGCTGAGCACGTAAAAGGCGTCGTGCCCGTCCGGCGCCATCGACGGGTCGGTGCGCGTGGGGCGATGCAGGTAGAGCGAGCAGTCGTCGGCGAGGGTTTTCTCGTGGAAAATGTCGTCGAGCAGCCCCTCGTAGCGCGGCCCCAGCAGGATGGTGTGGTGCGCCACGTCGTCGTAGGTGTGGTCGGTGCCGAAGTACCAGACGAACAGGCTCATCGACTGGCGCAGCAGGTCGACGCGCCGATCGGTCCAGCGCGTGCGGGCGCTCTGGGGCAGCAAGTGCTTGTAGGTAAAGCCCACGTCGGCGTTGGAGACGACGAGGTCGGCGTCGATCCGCTCGCCGCTTTCGAGGCGCACGCCCGTGGCGCGCGGTTCATCGAGAAGATCGTCTTCCTCCAGCGTGATCTCCGTCACCTCTTCGCCCAGCCGAATCGCGCCGCCGAGCTCATCGGTCACCAGCCCGGCCATGCCGTCGACGAGCGCGCCGGTGCCGCCCATGGCGTACCACACGCCCCACCTGCGCTCCAGAAAGGCGATCAGCGCGTAGATCGAGGTCACGCTGAAGGGGTTGCCGCCCACCAGGAGCGGGTGAAAGCTGAAGACCTGCCGCAGCTTCGGGTCGTCGATGAACTTGGACACGAGGCCGTGCACGCTGCGCCAGCTTTCGAGACCGATCATCGCGGGGATGATCTTGAGCATGTCGCGCAGGCGCGAGAAGGGGACGTGCCCCAGCTCCTCGAAGCCGACGGCGAAGATGTCCCGGCTCTTTTCGAAAAAGCGCTCGTAGCCGCGTACGTCCTCGGGCGAGAAGCGGGCCACTTCGCGCCGCATCGCCTCAGGGTCGCCGGTGTAGTTGAAGCTGCTGCCGTCGTCGAAGCGAATGCGGTAGAAGGGCGAGACGCTGCGCAGCTCCACGTCATCGGAAAGCTCGTTCCCGCAGAGCTGCCACAGCTCCTCGAAAAGAAACGGCGCGGTGACGACCGTCGGCCCGGCGTCGAAGGTGAAGCCGTCCTGCTCGAAGACGCGCGCCCGTCCGCCGGGCTGGTCGAGCCGTTCGACGACGGTGACGCGAAAGCCGCGCGCGCCGAGGCGAATGGCGGAGGCCAGCCCGCCGATTCCCGCCCCGATGACGACGGCGTGCGGCGCGTCGGGCCCGGGCCGCGTCGGCTCGTGCGTGTCGCCTTCGAGAAGCGTGGCGTCGGAGCGGGCGGCGAGCGCCTGGGTCCAGGTCACTTGGGTGCGGGGGTGCGGGGGTGCGGGGGTGCAAAAAATGGACGCAGACTTGACATTGTAACGTCAAGCCGCCAGCTCATTTTTCCCAACAACCAACGCCTACGAAAGCACGTCGTCGAGCGTCTCGCGCAGGTCCTCGGTGTCGAAGGGCTTGGCCAGGAACTGCTCGGCGCCGGCCTCGCGGGCCTCTTGGATCTGGCTGTCGGCGCGGCCGCTGCACACGATGACCGGCACGGACGCCCCGCGCTCTTTGAATGCGCGCACGGTCTCGAGGCCGTCGGTGCCGTCGAGCGACACGCCGGTGAGAACGGCTCCTACGTCGTGCGCTTCGAAGAGGTGGAGCGCTTCGTCGAGATCCGCCGCCGTGAGGGGCGCGTAGCCGCAGGTTTCGAGCACCGTTTCGGCACTCTCACGGATGAGCGCTTCGTCGTCGACGACCAGCACGCGCTCGTTCCGTGTGACACCGCGAGCGGGCGTCCCGTTGGCGCGGGCTTTTTCTTCCGCGACGGGGGCCTCGTCGCTGGCCGGCAGGAACACGTCGAAGCACGTGCCGTCGCCCTCTTCGCTCTGCACGTTGATGAAGCCGCCGTGGCTGGTGACGATGCTGTAGACGGTCGACAGGCCCAGCCCCGTCCCGTCGTCTTTGGTCGAGAAGAACGGCTCGAAGATTTTGTCGAGCGCATCGGGGGGAATGCCTTCGCCGGTATCCTCGACGCAGATGCGCACGTAGTCGCCGGGGGCGGCCCCGTCGGGCAGCAGGCGCACGTCTTCTTCAGTGAGGTGAACGGCCCGCGCGCGAAGCGTGAGGCGGCCGCCGTCGGGCATGGCGTCGCGCGCGTTGACGCTGAGGTTGACGAGCACCTGTTGCAGCTGGGTGGCGTCGCCGCGCACGGGCGGGAGGTCGTCGAGCAGGTGGTCCTCGAAGACAATTTCGGAGGGGAAGCTTTCCTCGACGAGCTGCTCGACCTCCTCGACGATGCCGGTCAGGTCGAGCGGGCGGCGTTCCCCGTCCACGCCCCGCGCGAAGGAGAGCACGCGCTCGACCATGTCGGAGCCGCGCTCGGCGCTCTTTTCGATCATGCGCAGAGAGCGTTCGGCGCGCTCATCCCGGTCGGGGTAGTGGTCGCGCAGGACGCTCACGCCCAGCTGGATGGGGACGAGCAGGTTGCCGAGGTCGTGCGCGATGCCGCCCACCAGCCGCCCGATGGACTCCATGCGCTGCGAGCGCAGGGCCTGCCGCTCCAGGCGCTTGCGCTCGGTAATGTCGGTGTTGATGACGAGCACGGCTTCGGGCTCGCCGGCGTCGTCGTGCACGAGCGTCCAGCGGCTTTTGACGACGAGGACGTCGCCGTCGGCGTCTTCCTGTTTCAGTTCCCCGCTCCAGTGGCCCTCCGCAAGCACAGCGTCCCAGGCCTCCTCAAGGGCGTTCTGGTCGACGACGCCGTAGAGGCAGTCGTCGCTGTGGAGCCGGCCCAGGTCGTCCTTTTCGTAGCCGGTCATGCGGGCGGCGCCCTCGCTCCAGTAGGTGACGTTGCCGTCCAGGTCGTAGGCGCAGATGGCGTCTCGCGCCTCGTCCAGGAGGGCGGCCTGTCGTCGGATTTCGCGCTGAGAGCGGGCACGCTCGCGGGCGTATCGGAGCGCGCGTTCGAGCCGTTCGGCATCGAGCTTGTTTTTCGTCAGATAGTCGGCCGCGCCGGCCTGCATGGCCTGCAGGTCGATCTCGGGGTTGCCCTGCCCGGTAAGCAGGATCAGCGGCGTGCGGCAGCCGGCGTCGGCGGCCTCCTCGAGCAGTTCCAGCCCCGTGCGTCCCTCCAGGCGGTAGTCGATCAGCGCCGCGTCGAACTGGCCGGAGCAGCAGGCCTCGAAGCCTGCTTCGTAAGAAGACTCCCAGGTGAGGTCGCAGGTGATGGTGGGCGCGTCTTTCAGCAGCCGCTTGATGATGAAGACGTCGTCTTCGTCGTCTTCGATCAGCAAAACGTCGAGGCGTTCGCGTTCCATCGGAGGCGGGTGAAGACGGATGGGATGGGTCGTTGCGTTGCGTCTGTCGCCGTTTCGTCCGCCGTCGGGAGGCCGCTTCCTCGAAGCGTGCGCGCCGGGCACGGGAAAGAAACCGGGGGACGAAAGGAATGCTCCGGCAAGGAAAGACCGCCCCGAGAGAAGGCATTCCGGTCCAAAAGAGCGACCGACGCGAAGTTTCACAGGAGCGTGAAAGTCAGGCAATGCCCTTACCGGGGCAGCTCGGCGGTGTCGAGCATGTTACAGCCCTCTCCGCCGGCGGCTACGGTGCCGTGCCGGGGGGCGCCGTATCGGTGGGCGCCGGCGACGCCCGGTCGGAGCGCGCCTGCGCTTGCTCGCTGGACGGTTGTTCGGCAGGGAGAAAAATCGTGAAACAGCTGCCGGCGCCGGGCGTGCTCTCGGCGCGAATGCGACCCCGGTGGCGCTCGGTGATGCGACGGCAGACGGCCAGTCCAATCCCGGTTCCTGCGTACTCGTCGCGGGCGTGCAGCCGTTGCAGCGGCGTAAAGATACGATCCAGGAACTTCTTTTCAAAGCCGATGCCGTTGTCCTCCACCACGAGGCGGACCACCTCGGTGACGCCGGGCGCGAAGTCGTCCGCCTCGCAGCCGGCAACTTCTCGGCGCTCGCCGTGTACCCGTACGACCGGCGGCACGCCCTCGCGGTGAAACTTGAGCGCATTGCCGACGAGGTTTTGCAGGAGCCGGTGCATCTGGGTAGGATCGGCCTCGACCCCGGGCAGCGCGCCGATCTCGACGCGCCCGCCGGTGTCGGCGATGCGCATTTCGAGGTCGGCGTGCACATCGGCAGCGACGTCGCTCAGGGCGACCTGCTCGAAGGGGGTGTCCCGGGTCGTCACGCGCGAGAGGCGGAGCAGATCGCTGACGAGGCGCCCCATGCGCTCGGCGCCGTCCTGCATGCGGTCGAGGTAGTAGCGGCCCGTCTCGTCGACGGCCTCGTCGTAGTCTTCGCGCATCAGGCCGGCGAAGGCGCGCACCTTGCGCAGCGGCTCTTGCAGGTCGTGCGAGGCGATGTGGGCGAAGTCCTTGAGTTCGCGGTTGCGCAGGCGTAGCGTGGCGTTGGTGCGTTCGATCTGTTGCTCGGCCTCGACGCGCTCGGTCACGTCGCGCGTGGAGGTGAGAAAGCGCCGGGGCCGCTCGCTGCGGTTGTCGGCGCAGTCGCCGGGAATGGGGCGGCAGGCGGCCTCGACGTGGCGGTAGGAGCCGTCGGCGTGGCGCAGGCGCACCTGCACGGTCACGCGCTCGCCGCGGCGCGTGCGCTCAAGCGCAGTTTCGATGCGCTCGGCGTCGTCGGGGTGGACGAGCGCGAGGGGACCGCCGCCTTCGAGGGCGCGCGGGGGGTACCCCAGCACGCTGCGCGAGGAAGGAGTGGCGAAGACGCAGGTGCCGTCGGGGTCGTGCAGGCACACCAGGTCGCTGATGTTTTCGGTCACGGCGCGAAAGCGGGCCTTGCTCTCGCGCAGCGCCCGGAGCGCCCCGGCCTCCTCGGCGCGGGCGTCGAGCGTGACGACCACCGCGCCGCCCTCCATTCGCGCGACGGACACGCGCGCCCCTTCGCCGCCCAGCGGCTCCGCCTCCAGGCGGCGGCGCACCGGCGCGGCCCCGTCGGTCACGCGCGCGCAGTCGTCGAAGAAGCCCTCCGCCTCCAGTGCGGGCGCTTCCGCCAGCAGGCGCCGTCCGGCCAACTCCTCCGCCGAATGCCCGAAGGCCTCGGCAGCCGGGGCGTTGGCCCACTGCCACGCGAAGTCGACGATCCGTTCGCCTTCGCGCACCGCTTCCAGCACCATGACGCCTTCGAGCGCGCTTTCCATGAGCCCCGCCAGCAGCTGCCGGGGGTGCTCGAAGCGTTCGGAGGAGGCAGAAGGCATGGGCAGACGGATGCAGGCCGAAAAGACAGACGCGCCGGGCACGCTGCCGGACAGACGGGAGGCGTCTCCGAATCGTCGCTTTCGCAGCGCGGCGGCAAAACAGCCATTCCCGAGCGACGGTTCCGGGCTTCCCGCAAGCCTGCAAACGGAACGTGCACGGAGCGAAAGCCCCTCTCCGCCTGCGGTCCTTGTCGCACGTTCACGAGGAGGAGCGCGCCTCCTCGAAGCGCCGCTGGATCTGCTCGAAGCGGTCCCCGCCGAAGCGCTCCAGCAGCGCGTTGGCCACGACCAGCGCCACGGTCGCCTCCGCGACGGTCGAGGCCGCCGGCACGCTCGTCACGTCGGAGCGCTCGTAGCGCGTGGTCCGCGCCTCGCCGCTGTCCAGGTCCACCGAGTCGAGCGGCTCGATGAGCGTGGGAATTGGCTTCATGAAGCCGCGCACGACCAGCGGCATCCCGTTGGAGACGCCGCCCTCGACGCCGCCGGCGCGGTTGGTGCGCCGCCGCAGCGTCTGCGCGTCCTCCGGCGTCCCGCCGTCGGCGCCGTTCTGGTGGATGATTTCGTCATGCACTTCCGAGCCGTAGCGCCCGGCGCCGGCCACGCCGTCGCCCACTTCGACCCCCTTCTGCGCCTGAATCGAGAGGATCGCCTGCGCGAGCTTCCCGTCGAGGCGGCGGTCCCACTGCGCGTAGCTGCCCAGCCCCGCCGGCACGCCGGTGACGACCACCTCGTAAGCCCCGCCGAGGGAGTCGCGCTGCTCTTTGGTTTCGTCGATGTGCTCCACGCAGCGCTCGGTAAGCTCCGGGTCGATCATGCGCGTGGCGCTCTCGTCGGCTTTTTCGTAAAGCGCGCGGGCGCCGCCTTCTTCGGAGAGCAGTTCGCCGGCGCGCTCCTGCCACGCCTCGGCGTCCTCGAAGCCGACGCGCCCGATGCGCACCACGTGGCTGCCCACCTCGATGCCCAGTGCCCGGAGCAGCTGGCGCGCGGTCGAGCAGCAGGCCACGCGCATGGCCGTCTCGCGCGCGCTGGAGCGGTCGATGACGGGGCGCAGGTCGGGGCCGCGCGGGGGCCGGTCGAAGCCGTACTTGCGCGCGCCGGCGAGGTCGGCGTGGCCGGGGCGCGGCAGCGTGACGCGCTCCACGTCGCCGCGCTCGCCTTCGAGGGCCATTTTCTCGGGCCAGCCGGCGCGGTCTTTTTCGTAGGCCCCGTTGTCGAGGCGCAGGCCCACCGGGCTGCCCAGCGTCTTCGAGAAGCGCACGCCGGAGTAGACGTGCACCTGGTCGCGCTCGATCTTCGAGCGCCCCCCGCGCCCGTACCCCAGCCAGCGCCGCCCCAGATGCTCGTTGAGGTCGTCGGCGGTGAGCGGGACGCCGGCGGGCAGCCCTTCGACGACGCCGATGAGGGCTTCGCCGTGGCTCTCGCCGGCGGTGAGGTATCGTATCATTGGCGATTTTCGATTGGCTGCTGGCGATTTGCGATTGGCTGCTGGCCGAGACGTTACGGGCGAGGGCTTCCGTGTGTCTATATCGGTGAATTTCGTGGCCTTTTTCTCCTTTTTATCGCCTCTGGAAATGCCCCTGACACCGGAAAAGCTACAGCAACGAACGAAGCGATTTGCGCCGAACGTGTTCGAATTTTGCGACGAATTGCCTTCTAAGCCGTCCTGCTGGGTCGTGCGAAAGCAACTTTTGCGTTCGGCCTCGTCGGTGGCAGCAAATTACCGGGCCGCCTGCCGGGCCGCTTCGAAAAAAGCGTTCGTTGCCAAGCTCGCTATCGTGGAAGAAGAAGCGGACGAATCGCTCTTCTGGCTCGAAATGCTCGAAGAAATGGACGTGGGCAATCCCTCGAAGGTGCAAAAACTCAAGAGCGAAGCCGACCAACTCGTAGCCATCACGGTGGCCTCGAAGAAAACGAGCCGGCAGAAAGGCAAGCAGTAGCATGCCCCAATCGAAAATCGCCTCACCGCGGCGGAGCGACTTCGTAAAAGGCGCTCGTGCCGTCGCGCCGCTTCAGGCGCAGGAGCGCGGGGGCGCCCTGGGCCGAGGCCGCGCGCAACGCCCGAAGCGCGCCCTTCACCGAACCGACCGCCGCACCGCTCACGGCCGTAAGCACGGCGTTGCGCGGAACGCCCGCCTGGGCGGCGCTGCCGTCGTCGGCGACGAACGCCACGAAGACGCCCCCCTTCGGACGCTCGAAGGCGTCGCGCTCCTGCTGGGTGAGGGCGCGCAGCCCCAGCCCCCAGCCTTCCAGCTCGAAGACCTGCGGAGCCGCCCCGCCTTCGCCATCGCCGTCGTCGCCGGGAGCGGGGGGAGCGCTCTGGCCGCCGGGGGCAGGGGGCGGCGCACTGCTGTTGTCGCCGCTGTTCATCCAGCTGCTGTACACCGAGGCATCGCGCCCCAACAGCTCCACCGCAAGCACGCGCGTCGCGCCGTCGCGCCAGATCCTCACCTGCACCGTATCGCCGGGACGGCGGCGCGCCACCGCGCTCTGCAGGTCGTTGGCCGCCTTCACATCGCGCTCACCAACGGCCCGCACCACGTCACCGCTCTGCAGGCCCGCCCGGTCGGCCGCTCCGCCGGATTTTACGTCGCTGACGTAGGCGCCGGCGACGTCGTCGAGCCCCAGCCGGCGGGCCATCTGCGCATCTACGTTGCCGATGCGCACCCCCAGCAGCGGGCGCTCGACCTCGCCATGCTCGATGAGATCGCGCGTCACGCGCTGCACCAGGCTCGAGGGGACCGCAAAGCCGTATCCTTCGTAGGAGCCGCCCTCCGAGGCGATGGCGGTCGAGAGGCCCACCAGCTCGCCGCGCAGGTTGACCAGCGCCCCCCCGCTGTTGCCGGGGTTGATCGCCGCGTCGGTCTGGATGAAATGCTCGATGCCGAAGCGGTTTTTGATGATGCCGACCTGCCGCCCGAGCGCGCTCACGATGCCGGCGGTGACCGTCGAGGTCAGGCGAAAGGGGTTGCCCACCGCCAGCACCCATTCGCCGACGTCCACCTCGTCGGAGTTGCCCAGCGGGAGCGCCGGCAGGTTGGCCGCCCCCTGCGCTTTGAGGACGGCCAGGTCGGTGGACGGATCGGCGCCGACGACCTCGGCCTCGAACTTGCGCTTGTCGGCGAGATTGACCGTGATGCGCTCGGCGTCCCTGACGACGTGGTTGTTGGTGACGATGTAGCCGCCCGGGCTGATGATGACGCCGCTGCCGATGCTCTCGCGCGGGCCGAAAAAGCGCCGCCGTTCGCCGCTGCCGTCGTCCCCGCCGCCCGGGAAGCCGCCCTTGCTGGGAAGCGCCTGCTGACCGCTTGCGACCTGAAGGTAGACCACCGACGGGCGCACCTGGTCGGCCACGCGCTCGAATCGTTCGCCGAGGCGGCCCGTCGGCGCGGCGGTGCTGCCGGGGGCGCTCCCGTCCCGCCCCCCGCTTCGCGGCGAAGCCCCGGCTTCCGCCGCGCGGGCCTGCACGGCGGCCGTGCTGCCGGAGGCGGCGTTGCCGGGAAGCGAAGAGGCGTTCAGCTCTACGCGCCGCACGAACTGCTGCGCCGGCTGCGCCGCGTTCGACAACCAGAGCGTGCCCAGAATGCCGGCCAGCAGCCCCACCAGCACCAGTCCCAGTCCAGCGAAAAGAGCGGTGCGGCGCTTCATCTACGACACGACGGACGACGAGGAAAAAGCAGATTGCGCACGGGCGCGAGCATGGTTGATGGAAACACCCCGCAGCCCCCTGATTGTTTCGTTGCGTAGGGCATGTCGCGCAAAACGCGGCGCGTGGACCGGGGGCGCGTGCAACGCACGGTAGCCCGCAACCGGCCTTTCTCCCACGCTCCCGCGCCCGCTCACCCTCCGAGCGCCTCCTCGGCCATCGCCTCGACCTGCCTCTGCGCGCGGCGGGCCAGCGCGCGCCGTCCGTGCTCGCCGGCGTCGATGGGTTCGCCGACGCGCACCTCCATCACCACGCGGCGCAGGGCCAGCAGCCGCCAGGCGTGCGCCAGCCCCGGCTCGGTGCCACCGGCCCAGATGACGCGCCGGCGCTCCTCCCCGACGCGAGCAGGCCGGCCGTCGACGGAGCGCACGTGCAGGTAAAGCGGCAGGACGACTTCGCCCTTTTGCCCGGCCACGCCGCTGAAGACCCCCGTCTTGAAGGGCAGCACCTGGGGGCGCTCGTTGGTCGTGCCCTCCGGGAAGGCCAGCACGCTCACCCCGTCGCGCAGGCGCTCCTGCACGCGCTCCACGAACCCTTTCACCGCGCCGCTATGCCCACGCTCCACGAAGAGCACCCCCATCGTGCGCGCGACCCACCCGGCCGCCGGCCAGTCGTCGATCTCCGCCTTGCCGACCAGGGCCGCCTGCACCTGCGAGGCCAGCACGAAGGGATCGAGCAGCCCCAAGTGGTTGGACACCAGAAGCGTCGGGGGCGCGCCCGCCCGGTGCTCCAGCGGACGCCCCTTCACCCGAACGCGCACTCCGAGGACGCGAAGCAACAGCCGCGCGCCGCGCTGCTGGTGGCGCGCCATCGCCCGGGCACGCTCGCGCGAAGAGCGTTTCAGGCGCACCGCTACCCCGGCGTAGAGCGTGTAGCCGGCGGCCACCGTAACGAAGGCGACGAGTTTCCACAAACGGCGCAGCATCAGCGGGGGAAGACGCTTTTCTCTGATTGGTGAACGGCGCGGGAACGCGCGGCGAAGTCTCGGTGAGCCTGCGGGCCGAGATGCATATTTTCGAGCCTTCCGACGTAAAAAGACACCCGCTGTCTTTTTCCATCAGTCTCCGAGGAACCGCCATGACGCCCGTTTTCAAGCGCGTGCTCGGCCCCGAGCGCTTCGAGCAGATCGACCGCATCGTCGCCGGCGCCATGCAGCGCTATGGCGTGCGCGTGCTGCGTTACGCCCTGGCGGTGGTTTTCATCTGGTTCGGTATCCTCAAGCCGCTGGGCCTGAGCCCGGCCGAGGCGTTGGTCAAGCGTACGGTCTACTTCTTGCCGGCCGACGTGTTCTTTCCGATTCTGGGCTGGTGGGAAGTGGCCATCGGGGCGGCGCTTCTGTTTCGCCCGCTCGTGCGGCTGGCGCTCTTTCTGCTATTTGCGCAAATGGTGGGCACGTTTCTCCCGCTGGTGGTGCTGCCGGAGGTGGTGTGGACGAATTTTCCCTTCGCCCTGACGACCGAAGGGCAGTACATCATCAAAAACCTGGTGCTGATCGGGGCGGCGCTCGTGGTGGGGGGCACCGTGCGCGAGGAAAGCACGCCGAGACGGCAGCTCTGAAGAAAGAGAATGAGAGGGCGAGTGGGGACGTCACTAAAAAACGAACGGACCTTCCTTCAACCCTTCCCATCCTTTTTCCTACGCTCGCCCGGAAGCAGGCTCACGCGCAGGGCGGCGTCGTCGACGGCCAGTTCGAGCCGGGCGAACACCCAGTCGCCGCCCGCCGTCTGCGCCTCGGCGTGCAGCACGCCTTCGCGCCTCGGGCCGCGAACGGGAATGGCGAGCGCGGCGCTGTCGGCTCCGACGCGCCCGCGGACCCACCATCCGGCCTCGACGGGCGTCCCCAGCAGGCGCGTGGCGGAGGCAGTGGCGCGCAGTTGCTTCATCGCCCGGCGATACGGCGCGGAGCGGCGGTCGGGGCGCACGGTCAGCACGTAGAACAGCGCGACGACCAGCGCGCCCAGCACGAGGAAGACCAGCGCACCGCGCCCCAGCCAGCGACGGATGCTCCAGCGGCGTTGGTTCGGCACAGCGTCGGCGTGTCGTTTTTGGCCCTTCTTCTCCGATGAGCGTCTCGGTCTCATTTTTAGCAACCCCTGCCCGGATCAGCAAAAAAGCCCGCCGCCTCAGAGGCCTTCGACCTCGAACCCCACCAGCCGGTTGGACATCATGACCGGGACGAACAAGAGGTATTTGGAGGGAGCGTAGTCGAGGTCGGCCGTTCCCCGGGTCAGTTCGCTGAGGGTGCGCAGGCCGTGGTCGGGGTGGAAGTGCAAAACCGTCGCGCCGGCCCAGTCCGAGAGGAAGTGCCCGCCCTGCCCGTCCGGCACGACCGCATCGAGGCCGCCGAGGGGCGTGTCGTCAGCCAGCGGTTTGGCGCGCGTGCTGTTTTCATCGAGACGGATGACCTGGAGATACCGCGCGCTTCCTGGATCGTCCGCTTCGGCGTCGGCGGCGGCCACCACGAGGCGTCCGTCCTCGGCGTAGACGCCGTTCGGCGAGGGCAGATTCTGCTTCCACACCGCGAAGCGGCCATCGCTGAGGCGATAGAGCGCGTTCGTACGCGAGTCGGAGACGTAAACGCGCCCGGCGGCATCGGCAGTCACGTCGTTGAGAAAGCGCGCGCCCTCGGCGGGCCAGCGTTCCAGCACGGCACCGGTCTGCGCGTCGAGAGCCACCAGCGCGTCGATGTCGGCCGTGTAGAGCGTGTCGCCGCTCAGGGCCATGCCCTTGGGCGCATTGAGGCCCGAGGCCCACTTTTCCTGGAGGACTTCGCCGCCAGGCGAGACCGTCGAGATGTAACCGTTGCCGTCCTTTTCGGAGGCGCTCCCGCCCATGCTGGAGACGTACACTACGTTGCGGGAGGCGTCGTAGAGGGCAGACTCTGGGCGGTCGAGCGTGTCGGTCAGCTCCCACTGCCGGGTCAGGTCCACCTCGGCGGCTTGTCCGAAAGCCGGTCCGCACATCCACATCCCCACCAGCAGCAACCATGCGAGTACCTGCGTGCGTCTCGTGCTGATGAGCATCATAACCGTGTCGGGAGAGAGGGAAGAAAGAAAGTCGAGCGGGGATAAAGTGTTTTTTATTGCCGCTACTCATGCGTCGTTTCGTCTACGGTGGCGCACGCTATTTCAAGTGATTTCTGGAGGCCCCTCCACGAACGGGAGCCGGTGCAGCCGGCCGGGAAACCGCTTCCCCAGAAAGTCCTCGACGCGGCGCGAGGCGGCAGCCACGCGGCGGTAGTCCACCCCGGTGTCGGCCCCGACTTGCTCCATCAGGTAGGCGGTGTCTTCGGTAGCGATGTTGCCGGCGGCGCCGTGGACGAACGGGCA
>PXTX01000026.1 GCA_003023275.1 Bacteroidetes bacterium SW_4_67_19 | reverse complement strand
GCGTGCCGCTGGCGGCGCGGCGGCGGCGCGGCGGGCAGACCGCCCGCATCGCGCTGGGGCTCCTCACCGCGTTCATGTACCTGGCGCTCCAGAAGCTCACCGAGCCGTTCGGCTACGCCGGCGACCTGTCGCCGATGACCACCGCGTGGCTCCCGCACGCGGTCTTTGCGGTCGTGGCGCTCGTGATGCTGTGGGCGGTGCGGAAGTAGGTGCGCACGTGTGTAAGTGTGAAGGTTTGTAGTTGACTTCTCCCCCGGATAAATCCGGGGGATTCTCTCTCGCGAGGTAGACTTTCTGTTTCACAGGGCCTGCTCCGACTATTCGCTTACCTCAGGGGTAGAGGCGAGCCGAAGTCTTACGTGCCCTCCGCAGACATTAGAGGCGGGGCCTCTCCCGTCAGCCCGACGGTACAGGTTTTCAAAAAGTAAATCGTGTCACACCTTGGCTATCGGTATGACATTCAGAGTGTACCTCAGAGGCAAGCACGTTGTTTCGCCCGAGCCCCGCGAGGGGAGCCGGTATAAAGTCCGCCCGCCCGATGACGGGTACGGGTATGCCTTCCAGGTTCACCTCCAGTCGCTCCGGCCACGCGTCCTCGAAGGCGATGGCCTCGACGGACGTCATCACATCGATGCGGCGTGGGGCGACGCCGATCTGGAATACCACGTCCGGCTGGGCGAAGTATTCCCTCGACACCTGCCCGAGCGGAGCGCCGAACTGGCGGAGTGCCTGCATGACGCGCGCGGCGTTTCCCGCGCTGGGTTTCACCCACAGGTCGATGTCGCCGGTAGCGCGCGGGTGTCCGTGCGCCGCCAGCGCGTGAGCGCCCACCAAGAGATACTCAACCTCCGCGTCGGCGAAGGCGGACAAGATGTCGCGATAGTCGCTGTTGAGCACGGGGTGTTTCGTTTGCGTTTTCGCCGCGGCTTCGGTCGCCGGCTTCTTTGAACGCCCACGCCGTCTTCGTCAGCGGCCACACCATGCCGACGCGCTCCGCCGGCGTGCTCCCGGCGAGGTCGTCGTTCGAGGGGCGCTCGTTGCCGCGCTTGCTAATGGTGGCGGTGCGGCCGAGTCTGCGGTCGGGCATGAGGCGCATGGCTACTGGAGGCGTGGCTACGAGGCGCCCGGAAAGGCACGCATCACAGGCGATTAAGCGGTTCGCCGTCCGCGGTCCGCCGTCTGCCGTCCCGCTCCGTCAGGCCCGTCCTCTCGGTCGCGCTCCTCAAGGATCTTGGCATCCTCGACGTTCGGGTCGCGGCCCTCGCGGAAAGCCTGCTCCGCGTCGGCGAGCGTGTTGGCAGCGCGCCGGGCGCCTTCGTCGAGGGCGCGGGCGGTGAGGCGCACGGCCTGCCCTCCGAGGGCAGCGGCGCGGCCGAGCCAGTTGAGTTTGTCGAAGCGGGGGCGATTTCTGTCGTCTGACATTGCGGCTGCGGGTTGAAGGTTGAAAGTTACAGGGTGAAGGGTTCTCGCGAGCGGACGGGAACGGGAGCGAGCACCCGTTCGACGTCATGGGCTGCGCTGCGCGTCGGTGGGCGGCTCCGCCGGGCCGGGACCGCCGCGCGACCGGGAACGCGGTTCGTCGGCCGCCGACGTGCGCGACTCGTCGCGGTCGCTCTGCGCATCGCGGTCGCTCTGCGCACCCCGGCGGCCGGAGCGCGACGAACGAGACGAACCGCCGCCGCCCCCGAAGACGTTCTCCAGCTCGTCGGCGAGGGTGCGGCTGATGCTTGTGGCGCCGCGCGAGACGCCCGTGGCCGCCATCTCCAGCAGGAAGCGGGCCTGGTCTTCGGGCGTCAACTCGTCGAAGGCGTCGCGGGCGCGGTCGTAGGCGCGCGGATCGTCGGGATCGCGGGACATGGGCGCGTCGGGGTTGGAGGTCGGATCTATGCGTGGGGCGCGGGCTTTACAGCACGGCCCGCCGGGGCGTCTTTCGAAAAGCGTTTTCGATGGACACGTGCCTTACGAGAACACATGCGCCATTGTTATGCCCGGCGAGGCGAAAAGATCGGCGACGCCGTTTCGTTCAATCCGCGATTTGCGTTCGTGAACGCCCCCTCCACCACCTCCGGCAGCGCGCCTCCCGCCGGCCCCGTGCCGACCGGCGACGCGGAGCACAGCACCGAACCGGATGAAGAGCATCGCACCGGCACGGTCGTCAGCTCGACGGGGAGCTGGTACGAAGTGCAGACCGCCGGGGGCCTCGTCTCCTCGAAGGCCAGCGGCAAGCTGCGCCTGCGCGACGAGGACGTGACCAATCCGCTGGCGGTGGGCGACCGCGTGACGCTGCGCATCTCTCCCGAGGACGGCACCGGCTACATCACCGCCATCCACGAGCGCGAAAACGCCCTCACGCGCCGCGCCGCCGGACGCCGCGCCGGGCAGCGCCACGTCATCGTCGCCAACGTGGACGCCGCCTGGGCCGTGCAGGCGGTGCGCCGCCCCAGGCTCAACCCCGGCTTCCTCGACCGCTTTCTGGTGATGGCCGCCGTCTGCGACATTCCGGCGGGGATCATTTTCAACAAAACCGACCTGACGCGCCCCGAAGACGAAGAGCGCGTGGCGTCGCTGCGCGCGCTCTACGAAGACCTGGGCTATCTCGTGCTCATGACCAGCGCTACCGAGGGCGAGGGCGTCGCGGCCGTAAAAGACGCGCTCGAAGGCCGCCTGAGCGTGCTCTCCGGCCCCAGCGGAGCAGGCAAGTCCCCCCTCCTCAACGCCATCGAGCCGGGACTGGGCCTGCGCACCGGCACGGTGAGCGACAAGACCAACAAGGGGCGCCACACGACCACCCACGCGGCGCTCTACCCGCTCACGGATCTCGCCGACGGCAGCTTCGTGGCCGACACGCCCGGCATCCGCGAGTTCGGCATTCTCGACCTGGAACCGGACGAGCTGTGCCACTTTTTCGTCGAGTTCTTCGACTACCTCGACGGCTGCAAATTTATCGACTGCACGCACGACCACGAACCGGGCTGCGCGATCAAGGAAGCCGTCGAAGCGGGCGAGATCGACGAGCGACGCTACGAGAGCTACCTCAACATCCTCCAGTCGCTCCGCGAGGGGGAAGCAAGGAGAGATTGGTAGATGGTCCGCCCGCTGCGCTCACTCGATGGTAGATAGTGGATGGTTTTCATCGAGCGACCGCTTGGCGATGTGGGAACCATCCACCATCTACAAAACGAGCGACAAGTTCTTCTCGCGGAAGCAGCATCTGAAAGCGGCTCTTTCTTCTTCCTCACCCTGTACGCCGGCCCGCCATGTCTCCCCTCGCCCTGCTCGGACTGGCCGCCCTCGGCGTGGCCGTGCTGCTGGGATTGATCTTGTGGCTGCGGTGGCCGGCATTCGTGGCGCTGCTGGTGGCGAGCCTGGTCGTGGCGTTGCTGGGGGGCGTGCCGCCCGGCGAGGTGGCCGCCGCCATCGAGGAAGGCATGGGCGCGACGCTCGGCTACATCGCTGTCGTCGTGGGCCTCGGCGCCATGTTCGGCGAACTGCTGCGCACCAGCGGCGGCGCGGAGCAGATCTCGCGCACGCTCGTCGGGGCGTTCGGCGAAGAGCGCGCGCCCGGGGCGCTCGGCCTCACCGGGCTGATCGTGGCGATCCCCGTCTTCTTCGACGTGGCGCTGATTCTCTTCATCCCGCTCATCTACGGCCTCACGCGGCGCACGGGCCGCTCGCTGCTCTTCTTCGCGCTGCCGCTCACCGCCGGCATCGCCGTGGCGCACAGCTTCATCCCGCCCACGCCCGGCCCCGTGGCCGTCGCCTCCCTGATCGGGGCGGACCTCGGCTGGGTCATCGTCTTCGGCGTGCTGGCGGGCGTGCCCGCGACCGTGCTGGGCGGGATCGTCTTCGGGCGCTACGCCGCCGGGCGCATCCCCCTGGGCGTGCCCGAGCAGATGGCCGACGCGCACGAGGAAGCGCAGGCCGCTGCCGAAGAGGAGCACGCACTGCCCAGCTTCGCCCTCGCGGTGGGCCTGATCGCCGTCCCGCTCGCGCTCATCCTCGCCGGCACCGCCTCGGACGTGCTCCTACCCGAGGGTCACGCGCTGCGGCCCTGGCTGGCCTTCGCCGGGCACCCGTTCACCGCGCTGATCGCAGCGGCGCTGCTGGCGTTCTACCTGCTGGGCGTGCGGCGCGGCCAGTCGATGGACGAGGTGCGCCGCATCGCCCGCGCCGGCCTCGAACCCGTCGGCCTCATCATCCTCGTCACCGGGGCGGGCGGCGTCTTCGGCCACGTGCTCATCGAGACGGGCGTCGGCGACGCGCTGGCGGAGATGATGGCCGCGTCGAGCCTGCCGGCGGTGCTGCTGGCGTTTCTGATCGCGGCGGTGGTGCGCGTCTCGCAGGGCTCGGCGACCGTCTCGATGGTGACGGCTGCCGGCCTGATGCAGCCGGTCGTCGAGGCCGCGTCGTTCGCCCCGCCCCGGCTCGGCGCGCTCACGATCGCCATCGCCTCGGGCGCGACGGTGCTCTCCCACGTCAACGACTCGGGCTTCTGGCTGGTGAGCGAGTTCCTGGGGATGAGCGAGGCGGAGACGCTGCGCACGTGGACCGTGATGGAGACGATCATCGGCCTCACCGGGCTGGCCGTGGCGCTCTTGGCAGACCTTTTCGTTTAGTTTCGTGGGTCGTTGTTCGTGAGTCGTTGTTCGTGTCTCATCTGGCAATGCACCCGCCGAGCGAAAAACGAACCAGTGAGCACGGTGAGCGCAGCGAACA
Source organism: Bacteroidetes bacterium SW_4_67_19 (assembly GCA_003023275.1). Classification (GTDB taxonomy): domain Bacteria; phylum Bacteroidota; class Rhodothermia; order Rhodothermales; family Salinibacteraceae; genus QS-8-64-10. The sequence goes on along the minus strand of PXTX01000026.1, from coordinate 516 downwards.
AGTACTCCTGGGATGCGAAGCGAACGGACGATCAACGACCCAGCGAGCAACGCGAGGGGCCTTGCGTCATACCCCTGTGGTGCGGACGACCCACGGAACGGTCGCCAACCAGCAACGCGCTGGAAGTAATTCCTCTCGCCTCGGGACGCTCAAGCTTCTTTCTCGGAAATCAGCTGCACCGCCTCTTCCATCGTGACGTTCTCGATGGTCTGGTCGTCGACGAGCGAAGCGTTGGTGCCGTCGTGCCGGACGTAGGGGCCGTAGCGCCCGATGTGGGTGTCTACCGGCTGGCCGTCGTCGGGGTGTTCCCCCAGCACGCGCGGCAGGTTGATGATCTGAAGTGCGAGATCGAAGTCTACGTCCTTCGGCTCGATGCCCGGCGGGAGGGAGACGCGCTTGGGCTTGCCCTGCTGCTCGTTGTCGCCGAGTTGGACGTACGGGCCGTAGGGGCCGTTTTTGAGCAGCACCGGCATGTCGTGCTCGGGATGGATGCCCAGCGGGCGGTCGCCAGCGTTC
>PXTX01000025.1 GCA_003023275.1 Bacteroidetes bacterium SW_4_67_19 | reverse complement strand
AAGGAAGGCTTTCTCGGGAAGGTCGCCGCCAGGGCCGTGGACTGCGAAGCGATCGGGCCCCCTGCGGGTCACGCCCTTGTGGTAGAAGTGCACTGCGGGCCAGCACTATAGCCTTGAGGTTGCATCACGCATCACGCATCACGTATCACACCGGCCACTCCTGCTGCTCCCACGCCTGCTGCCAGAACATCCACTCGTAGCGCGCGCTGGTGACGAAGGCGTCTTTGGCGCGCCCGCGGGCCGCGTCGCCCGAGGCGTCGGCGAAGCGCTGGAGGCGCTCCAGGAGGTTCTCCATGTACTCGTTGAACTCCGGGTCGCTGTACATGCGGAGCCACTCGGCGTAGGGGTGATCGTCGGACGGCGCGCCGCGGGTGTCCAGGAGGTGCTGCCCGAGGGCGATGTAGAGCCACGGGCACGGCGCGACGGCGGCGGTGCCCTCCACGAGCGTGCGGCGCTCGGCGGTGGCGATCATGTGGGTCTGGTAGGCGCGGTTGTTGGGCGTCAGCTCCAGAGCGGCCACGTCTTCGGGGGTGTAGCCGAAGCGCTCGCCGTAGCCGGCGTGCAGCTCGCCTTCGACTTCGAGCGCCAGCTTGGCGGCGTCGACGAACCACAGCTTGTCGCCGGGACGCGTGCAGCGCGTGGATAGGATCGCGGTGGCGTCGGAGAAGGCCTCCAGGTAGCGCGCGTCCTGCATCTGGTAGAAGGCGAACTGCTCCTCGCTCAGCGACCCGTCGGCCAGCGCCTGCACGAACGGGTGCTCGAAGGAGGCGCCCCAGATGTCGGCGGCAGTCTCGAGGCAGTCCTGCGCGAAGGGCGGGACGGAGGGGCAGCGGAGGGAACGGACATGGCGTGTGCTTCGCTTCGGGGAGAGGGAGGGGCGGAAGCGAAGCCGGAGGCGCCGAGACGGGCGCGCGGACAGTTGTTCCCATGCGGCCAACGCGCGTTGCGGAACAGCCGCGCGGCGCTGCCGAAGAAGGAAGCTTTCCTGCGCCGATGCGAGTCGGGTCAGGTTCGAGGGGACTCTCTCAGCTCCGCGCGCTTCTCGCAAGGGGAGACGCCGGCACGGAGTACCCCCAGCTTCGCACTTTGCAAGCTACGGCGGCGCGGGCTGCGCTGTCAAGGGCATTCGGCCTTCAACCTCTCGGCCCGAATGGCCGACCGCTGAGCGCTGACGGCGGACTGCGCGTGCGCCCGGCCCGCTCCCAGCAGCCCGGCCATCAGCAACTCGGCCATCGGCGCTGCACCCGGTCTCACTTGATGGCCTCGCACCGTGGTTCTGCTAAAGTATCTGGAAAAAGAAAGGCCTTCGTGCACATGCGCCAACTCTTTTTCCATTCCCCGGTACGGGGGGTGAGCCCAAATCAGAGATTGTAAATTCGGGACGGCGGACGACCGACGGCAGACGCTCGAACCGAGAGGCTCGTTCCCCCGAACGCCAAACAGATTCCGCACAGCAGCCCCGGCGGGCGGCGGCTGTCCTTTTCCAGCACCGCCCGACGTTCACCCCACCCCCACCCTCCCGCATCCCCGCACCCAGACCATGCCCACCTACGACCAGCTCACCCCGCTCGCCGACGGCGAACGCATTACCAACACTGACGACGGCCTCGATGTGCCCGACCACCCCGTCATTCCCTTCATCGAGGGCGACGGCATCGGGCAGGACATCTGGCCCGCCGCGCGGAACGTCTTCGACAGCGCCGTCGAAAACGCCTACGGCGGCGACCGCGACATCACGTGGTTCGAGGTCTACGCCGGACAGAAGGCGCAGGACGAGTACGGCGAATGGCTCCCCGAGGACACCCTCGCGGCCATCGACCACTACCTCGTCTCGATCAAGGGGCCGCTGACCACGCCCGTCGGCGGTGGCATCCGCAGCCTCAACGTGGCCCTGCGCCAGAAGCTCGACCTCTTCGCCTGCGTGCGCCCGGTGCGCCACTTCGAGGGCGTCCCCTCGCCGGTCAAGGAGCCGGAGAAAGTCGACATGGTGATGTTTCGGGAAAACTCCGAAGACATCTACGCCGGCATCGAGTACCAGCAGGGTAGCGAGGCCAACGGCAACATGCTGCGCTTCCTTCAGGACGAGATGGGCGAAGACGGCATCCGCTTCCCGGCCACCACGGCCGTCGGCGTGAAGCCCATTTCCGAGGAAGGCACCAAGCGGCTGACGCGCTCGGCCATCGAGTACGCCTTCGAGCGCGGCTATGAGAGCGTCACGCTCGTGCACAAGGGCAACATCATGAAGTTCACCGAGGGCGCCTTCCGCGACTGGGGCTACGAGGTGGCCACCGAGGAGTACGACTCCGACGACCTCGACGGCGGGCCGTGGCAGACGATCACCCGCGACGGGCACACGATCACCGTCAAAGACAAAATCGCCGACGCGATGCTCCAGCAGATCCTCACGCGGCCCGACGAGTACGGCGTGATCGCCACGATGAACCTCAACGGCGACTATATCTCCGACGCCCTCGCCGCGCAGGTCGGCGGCATCGGAATCGCGCCGGGAGCGAACATCAACTACAACACCGGCGACGCGATCTTCGAGGCTACCCACGGAACCGCGCCGAAGTACGCCGGCCAAGACAAGGTCAACCCGTCGAGCCTCATCCTCAGCGGCGAGATGATGTTTCGCTACATGGGCTGGGACGAAGCGGCCGACCTGATCGTCGAGTCGCTGGAGACGACCATCAAGCAGAAGCGCGTGACCTACGACTTCGAGCGCGCGATGGACGGCGCGGAGCTGCTCAAGACCAGCGAGTTCGCCGAGGCGATGGTGGGAAACATGTAGGTGTGGACGTTTGGAGGGGTGGACATTTGGAAGTAGCGAACGTCCCCACGTACATCCGTACACACGTCCATACCGCGAAGCGATGAAAGCCTACCAGATCGACGACTTCGGCGGGCCCGAGGTCTTTCGCCAGAGCGAAGTGGAGCGGCCCACCGCCGGCCCCGGCGAGGTGCTGGTGCGCGTGGTGGCGACCAGCGTCAACCCGGTCGACTGTAAGCTGCGCGGCGGCAGCGATCGCTTCGACCTGACGCCGCCGGCGGTGCTGGGCTACGACGTGAGCGGCATCGTGGAAGCGGTCGGCGCGGGGGTGGAGCGCTTCGAGGCCGGCGACGCGGTCTTCTACACGCCCACGCTCGACGCGCAGGGCGCCTACGCCGAGTACCACGCCGAGCACGCCTCGATCGTGGCGCACAAGCCGGCGAGCCTCTCCCATGAAGAGGCCGCCGCGCTCCCGCTGGCCGGCTCGACGGCGTGGCAGGCGCTCTTCGACCGCGCCCTTCTGCAGGCGGGCCAGACGGCCTTGGTGTACGGCACCGGCGGGGTCGGCATGCTGGCGGTGCAGCTCGCGCACGCCGCCGGCGCGGAGGTGATCGCCGTCAGCAGCCCGGCGCTCACCGAGCAGACCGCCGAAGCGGGCGCCAGCCGGGTCATTGACTACAAAAGCGAGGACGTCGCCGAGGTGATGCAGTCCGCCGGCGTGCAGGCGGAAGTCGTCTTCGACACCGTCGGCGGGGACGTGCTGGAGCGGAGCGCCGCCGTAGCCGCGCCCTTCGCCGACCTCGTGACCATCGTCAACACCGCCGCGCCGCCGGCCGGCCCGCTGATGCGACTCAACGCCAGCGCGCACTTCCTTATGATGCAGCGCCGGGGCGCGACGATGCGCTCGCTGGCGCGCATGGCCGAGCGCGGCCTGCTGCGCCCCGTCGTGGCCGACGTGCTGCCGCTGGCGGAGGTGGCCGAGGCGCACCGCCGCCTCGAAGCCGGCGGCGTGCCCGGCAAGCTGGTGCTGCGCGTGTAGTAGGGGGCGGGGGAAGCCCGACCGAACGACGTCAGCAACACGCGATGGCGCGCAGGCAAGCCGCTGGAGCCTCCGGCAGTTGGCCTCTCGACCCGAAAAGCACCGCAAGGGTAATGACCTTCGGCCCCTGATAGCTGACGGCCAAAAGCTGACAGCTATTGGCTCACGCCGGCGCCATGCCGGGCTTCCACTTGATGTTGCAGCCGATGGAGGGGTGCTGCTGGGTCCGGACCTCGCCGTGCTCGAGCAGATCGTCGAGGGCGGCGCGCAGGTCTTCGCCGGTGGGCGTGCCCTTGTTGGGGCGGGTGCCGTCGAAGCGGCCCCGGTAGGCGAGCGTGCGGCCGGGGCCGTAGACGAAGAAGTCGGGCGTGCAGGCGGCGCCGTAGGCGCGGGCGACCTCCTGGGTCTCGTCGTAGAGGTAGGGAAACGGGTAGCCTTTGGCCTCGGCGCGTGCAGCCATCTCCGAGAAGGAATCCTCGGGGTGCGTCTCGGGGTCGTTGGCGGAAATGGCCGCAAAGGCGACGCCGTGCGGCTGGTATTCCTCGGCCAGCTCGATGAGGGCCGGCTCGACGTGCTGGGCGTAGGGGCAGTGGTTGCACGTGAAGACGACCACCAGCACGTCGGCGTCGGCGAAGTCCGACAGCGAGCGCGTGTTGCCAGGGCGCGCGTCGGCGTCGGGGTTGGCGGCGGGCAGGTCGAAGGCGGGGGCGTCGGTCCCCAGGTGGGCCATCTGCGATTCGGTCAGCGACATGGGCGGGGCGGTTTGGGTTTCGAGGTTCGAGCGTCGGGTTGAAGGGGGGCGCCGCGTAGTGGGAACGTGAGCGCCCCGGTAGAACAGTGAGGCGTGCGTGATGTTGCCTTTGAAAAGGTCGCTCGGAGTCCCCCCGCACGCCCACACTCCCGCACTCACCATGACGCTCGACCTTTCCGGTCAGCACGTGCTCGTCACCGGGGCCAGTCGCGGCATCGGGCGGGCGGTGGCCGAAGCGATGAGCGCGGCTGGGGCGCGCGTGGCGGTGCACTACCACCGTCGCCGCGAGGCGGCCCAGGCCGTCGCCGAAGCGGCCGGGGGCGGGGCGCGGGCGTTCCAGGCCGACCTCGCCGCCGACGGAGCCGCCGGTGCGCTCTTCGATGACGTGCTCGGCGCGTTCGGGCGGGTCGACGTGCTGGTCAACAACGCCGGCGTGGCGCGGTCGCTGCCGCTCGGCGCTTCGGGGAACGACGACGTTAGCGAAAGCAACTGGCGCGCCGGCTGGCAACAGACGATGGCCGTAAACCTGCGCGCGCCGGAGGCGCTGTGTCGGCGGGCCATTCCCCACTTCCAGAACAACGGCGGCGGGCGTATCATCAGCGTGGCCTCGCGGGCGGCCTTTCGCGGCGACACGCCGGAGTACCTCGCCTACGCCGCCTCGAAGGCCGGCCTGGTGGCACTGACGCGCTCCCTCGCGCGCGGGTTCGGAGAGGACGGAATCTGCGCGTTCACGCTCGCGCCCGGCTTCACGCGCACCGACATGGCGCAGGACTTCATCGACGCCTACGGCGAGGAGCACGCGCTCGAAGGCAACGCGCTGGGCCGCCTCACCGAGCCGGAGGACTTGGCGCCGATGGCTGTGCTGCTCGCCAGCGGCCGGGCCGACCACGCCACCGGCGCGACCATCGACCTCAACGCCGGCAGCTACATGCGGTGACTTCATCGGTTGCACTCCAAGAGCACTTCCTCCCTCCGGTCGGGGCGCACTCCAAGAGCACTTCCCCCGCGAGGGGATGACCTGTCGGTCCCTCCCTCCGGTCGGGGC
>PXTX01000024.1 GCA_003023275.1 Bacteroidetes bacterium SW_4_67_19 | reverse complement strand
GCGGGTCTGCGGCATCGGCCCGTCGGTGGCGGCGACCACCAGAATGGCCCCGTCCATCTGCGCCGCGCCGGTGACCATGTTTTTGACGTAGTCGGCGTGGCCCGGGCAGTCGACGTGCGCGTAGTGGCGCTCGTCGGTCTCGTACTCGACGTGCGAGGACGCAATCGTAATGCCGCGCTCCCGCTCCTCCGGGGCGTTGTCGATGTCCTCGAAACTCGCCTCGGCCGACCCGCCGACCTCCTCGGCGAGGACCTTCGTGATCGCCGCCGTCAAGGTCGTCTTCCCGTGGTCGACGTGGCCGATCGTCCCGATGTTCAGGTGCGGCTTCGAACGCTCAAAACTCTCCCTGCTCATGGCTTGTAGGCTGAATTTGCTTCGGTGAAAATGAAGAAAAACGGAGCCGCCTCCGGGAGTTGAACCCGGGACCTCCTCCTTACCATGGAGGCGCTCTACCTCTGAGCTAAGGCGGCCTTTAAGATTTTTTGCGCGCAAAAAATCTTGATTGGAGCGGGAGACGGGGTTCGAACCCGCGACGTTCACCTTGGAAGGGTGATGCTCTACCAACTGAGCTACTCCCGCGCAGGAGAAGGACGAAGGTCGAATTCGTCCATTCGACCTTCGACGTTCCCAGTGGGCCGGAGAGGATTCGAACCTCTGAAGGATTAACCGCCTGATTTACAGTCAGGTGCGTTTGGCCACTTCGCTACCGACCCTTTTTTCGTTTGCTTTTTCGTTCGCCCAGCGGGCGAGAGCATTTCATCGACGCGATCGTCGATTCAGGTTGTAAAAAGCAACGCCCCCCTTTGTGCCGAAACGGGGCGCGAATTTCAAATGAATAGGTTCGATCGCACACGCGACCCGCGCAATGGGTCATAAATCACGGGAGAGCTGGTGAAGGGACTCGAACCCCCAGCCTGCGCTTTACAAGAGCGCTGCTCTGCCGATTGAGCTACACCAGCCATTTGCGTTCCTTCCGCGGGCCTTCGCAAACGCAAGGTCGCAACGGCCGCGCTCACGAGGTTCCGGGCGTTGACTCTGGAGGGTCGCCTTGTTCTCGGCCCGCGGCCTGCCGGCGGCGCGCCGCGAGAAGATGGTGCACCCCCCACACGAGCGCCCCCCCGACCAGCACGGCGAGGACGACGCGGCTGTAGTCGTCCAGGTAGTTGCGCACGAGGCGCCAGTTTTCGCCCGCGGCGTAGCCGGCGTAGGCGATCAGCGAGCACCACACGGCCGCGCTCACCGTCGCCCAGAACGCCGTTTTCCAGGCGTTCATCTGCGCCATGCCCACCGCCAGCGAGATGACCGACCGCGCGCCGGTCAGGAAGCGATTGGCGGCGACGACCCCGTAGCCCCACCGCTGGATCCAACCGCGCGCCTGTTCGAGGCGCTCCTGCGGGACCCACTGGAAGCGATCCGGGTCCAGCACGGCCCGGCCGAAGCGGCGCCCCACGGCATAGACGGTCATAAACCCCAGCGCGCCGCCGACGGTCGCCAGCAGAATGACGACGGGCAGGCCGAGCGTGCCGCGCCCCACGAGGTAGCCGCCAAAGACGACGACCATGTCGCCGGGAATGGGCGGCAAGACGTTCTCGCCGTAGGCAACGGCCAGAATGACCAGATACGCCCAGAGCGCCGGCAGCCCCTCCATCCACGACAGCACGGCCTCCGGCAGGGGGGTGAAACGTGATGCGTGAAACGTGATGCGTGATGCGTGAAACGTGATGAAGCCGGACCTCCAGCGTTGCTGCTCTACTCTCCCGTCGCCCCCATCCAGAACGCAACGACGTTTTTCGTTTTCCCCCCGAAGGCTCCTCTCCGCCTCGCTCGCGGCGCTTTGCCAAACGTCCCCGTTCGCGGACGGAAAAACCCCCGTCCTCGGTCCGTCCGTCTTGAATCCGCAAGGACTCACCCCGCAAGCAGACACACCGCGTGGGCAGCGGCGCCCTGCCCGTCGCCAGTAAAGCCCAGCCCTTCCGAGGTGGTCGCCTTCACCGAAACGGCGCCGACGGGGGCGTTGAGGGCGTCGGCTACGTGCTGGCGCATCGCGTCGATGTGCGGGCGCAGCGTCGGGGCGTCCATCACGAGCGTCGCGTCGACGTTCTCGACGGTGTAGTCGGCGGCGGCGACGCGCTCACGCACGGTGCGGAGTAGGTTCAGGCTGTCGGCGCCGGCCCAGGCGTCGTCGGTGTCGGGAAAGTGCGCGCCGAGGTCGCCGAGGGCAGCGGCGCCCAGAAGCGCGTCGGCGATGGCGTGCACAAGCACGTCGGCGTCAGAGTGGCCGGCCAGCCCCTTCGCGTGCTCGATTTCGACGCCGCCGAGCACCAGCGGCCGGCCCTCGGCCAGGCGGTGCACGTCGTAGCCGTATCCGATGCGCATCGGTTCGTTGAAAGTGTAAACTTGAGGGGTGTAAAGTTTAAAGTTTCTCTATTTGCAATGCTCATCAGCGGTCCGCCCCCCTTCAACGTTCCCCCCTTCCAGCCAGACGGGCCAGAGCGCCTGGGCGAGCTGCCAGTCGGCGGGCGTGGTGATTTTGAAGTTGCGGCGGTCCCCTTCGACGACGTGCACGTCGTGGCCGGCCGCCTGCACGAGGCCCACGTCGTCGGTGGCGGGCGCGGTGTTCTGCTGGTCGATCCGGGTGAAAGCGTCGGCCAGTAGCGCGCAGCGGAAGCCCTGCGGCGTCTGCATCCGAAAGCAGCCGGCGCGGTCGATGGTGTCGCCGAAGCGCCCCCCGCGTTTTCCGCGCCGCAACGTGTCGCTGGCGGGCACGGCCAGCGCAGCGGCCCCCTTTTCGCGCGTCGCCTCCACGACGGCCCGGACGCGGCCTGCCGGCACGAACGGGCGCACCGCATCGTGCACGAGGACGACTTCGGCCTCGTCGGGCGCGGCCTCGAACGCCCTTCGCACCGACGCCTGGCGCGAGGCGCCGCCTTCGACGACGGCGCGGAGCGTCGCCAGCCCCGCCGCGTCCAGTTCGCTGCGGAGCGCCTCGGTGCGATCCGGCGGCCCGGCCACCACGAGCGCCTGCACCGCCGCGCACCGCTCAAGGGCGCGTAGCGTCTGCACCAGCACGGGCGCGTCGCCCAGCCGGCGCAGTTGCTTGCGCTTTCCCTCCAGGCGCGTCCCCCGCCCCGCCGCCGGGATGAGGACGGTCGCCGCCGGGTCGTCTGATTGGGTCATGGACAGCCGTACTCCCGGGAATGGTCGAGCGCGCGAAAGCGACCCTGGCGCAAACGCCTTCCGACAAACGCGCCGTCGGCTCTACTTCTTGAGCACGCAGCCGAACGCATTGGTCTGAGCCGTCGAGGGGGAGTTGCCGCTCGTAAGCGCCTGCAGGGCGTTGGCGAGGTACGGCTTTTCCGCCGCCGACGGGTCGCCGGGGCTGTCGTCGACGGCGCCGGTGTAGGCGAGCTGCCCCTGGCCGTTGTAGACGAAGACGTGCGGGGTGCGCTTCGCGCCGAAGGCCTCGGCCACCTGGCCGCTCTGATCCTTGAGGTAGGGCACAGGGTAATGACCGGCCTGCTCTTTGCTGCCCGAGAGCGACTCCTGCGGGAAGTCCGACGCGCTGTTGGAATTGACGAGCACGAATTGCACGCCCTGCCTCTCGTACTTGCTTGCGAGGTCGAAGACGCGCTGCTCGTACTTCTTCGTCCACGGGCACTGGTTGCTCCAGAAGATCACGGCCGTGGCGTTGTTGCCGGCCAGCGACGAGAGCGAGGCCGCCGCCCCGGTGGCGTTGGGCATCTGCTGCGAGGCCGCCGGCATCGAGGAGCCGATGGAGGACTGCGCCGCCGCGCCTGCAGGAACGGCGAGCGTGACGAGGAGCGCGCAGGCAGCGCCGAGGGAGAAACGGAGCAGGGTACGCATGGGAATCAGTCGCGTGTGAGAGATCTGGGCGAACGGGCGGTCTGCGCGGCTCAGAGGACGTTTTCACGCGCCTCAAAGCAACAACGCAACAGCGGATGTTCAGTGCCCGTGCGTACGTTTCCCCTCCCAAAAGCGTGCCAGGTTTCGCCCCCGGTCGCAGTCAAGCCACTCCGCCGAGAAAGCGGAGCGGCAGCGAGACGCTGCTCAGCCGTGTGAACCGCGAGCGCGGCAGGGGGGTTTCCACCGCCGTTGGTACGCCGGAAGCCCTGCACGACGTGCTCCTGCCCCCTCCAGCAGCTTCTCACACCGTCACTCGCGCCTGCGCCTCTGCGCCGGCGTCGACGTGCTCCGCGCCAGTGTTAACGTGCACCGCCTCCCCGAGCGTTCCGGCGTCGGCGAAGGCGTCGCCCAGGGCGTTGAGCAGCGCCGCTCGCTTGAGCGGGCGCGCAACGTAGCCATCGAAGCCCTCGGCCTCGAACTGCTCGGCGGCCCCCGGCAGCGCGTCGTCGTCGATGACGATCAGCGGCGTCTCTTCGTAGCCGCCCAGCGCGCGGAAGCACTCGGCGAGGTCGCGCGCGGCGCCGACTTCCGAGCTGAGGCCGGCGCTCACCAGCACGGCGGCAAAGCGCCGCCCCCGCGCCGCGTCGAGCGCTTCGTCGAGGTCGCGGGCAAACGTCAGGCGCACCTGCTCGTCGAGGCAGTGACGCAGGAGTTTGTGCTGGTCTTCCTGCTCGTCGGCCACGAGCACGTGCGGACGCTCGCCACTGGCGTCGCGGAAGGCCATCGGCAGGGCAACGGTGAACACGCTGCCCTCCCCTTTCTTCGAATCCACCGAGACGGTCCCTCCCATCAGGTCGAGCAGGCGCTTGGCGACGGCCAGGCCCACGCCTGCGCCGTCGAAGTGGCGCGTCATCGAGGCGTCTTCCTGTGCGAAGGAATCGAAAAGCTGCGGCAAGTGCGCGTCGTCGATGCCCACGCCCGTGTCGATCACCCGCAGGCGCGCCTCCTGCGCCTCGGTCTCCACCTCGACGACGACGCCCCCGTTGTCGGTAAATTTTACCGCATTGCCCACGATGCTGCGCACCACGCGGTACAGACTGGCGGGATCGCCCCGCACGAACGCGTCTTCCGACGGCGCCTGCTTGCGCAGGAAGAGCCCTTTTTCTTCGGCCGTCTCTTGCAGCTCGCCAATGACGTTCTCGACGGTCTCGCCGAGGCTCACCACGCGCGGCTCCCGGTCGAGACTCCCGGTTTGCGCGCCGGCCAGGTCGAGCATGGCGTTGAGCGTACGCAAAAGCCGCTGGCCGTTAAGATCGACGATTTCGACGAATTCCTGCTGGTCGGGAGGCGCCTCTTCGGTCAACACTTCGGCCGCGCCGAGGATGCTCGTCAGGGGGGTGCGAAACTCGTGGCGCAGGTTGCGCAGCAAGCTCGTCTTCATGTCCTCGTAGTCGTCAGAGGCGCGCTCGGCTTCTTCGAGCGCGTCCTCGCGGCGCTTCAGGCGCGTGCGGTCGAGCGCGTAAGTGACGACGGCGTGTACTTCTCCCTCCTCATCGTAGATGGGCGTGTAAAAACGCTCCAGGTGCCGCGGCGGCGCATCCCGGCGCGAGAGCACTTCCTCGAACTGCACGCGCTCCCCGTCCTGGAGGGCGCGGCGGCGGTGCGAGCGGCGACGCAGCGCCACCTCGGGGTGCCACCCCAGGCGGCGGCACAGATCAAAGTCGGTCTTGCCTTCGAGCCACTGCGCGGCGATCTCGTCGGTGCAGGCGAGCGGGTTGGCGTACAGGTAGGTGCCCTCGGGACTGAGCACGGCCATCTCGATGGGCAAGTCTTCGACGGTGCGCCGGTGGAAGTGCCTGAAAAGCGCCCGCTCCTCGGCGACGGGGGTCGTGTCGCGAAGCGTCGCCGCGGTGCGGCGCCGGCCCCCGTCGGTAAACACGCGCAATCGGAGCTGCACCTCCCGCACCGTTCCATCGGGCTGTTCGATACAGGCGTCGACGTGCGCATCCGAAGACGTGGGGCGTTCCGCCGCCTCGTCGGGGGCGCCGTCGTCGCCGGCCGCCTCCTCCCCGGCGTCGTGCCGCTCGTCAAGGGCCTCAAACGCCGTTTTCGGGGCTTCAGCTCCGGCGGGCTGGAGAAACTCCTCCAGACGCCGCCCGCGCAACGCAGCGGTCGCTCGCCCCAGCAACTCGCAGGCAGCTGCGTTCACTTCCAGCACGCGCCGGTCCTCGTCCATCAACACGAGCGCGCCCGGCGCCGCTTCGAAGAGCGCGCCGAACCGCTCCTCGCTCTGGCGTCGCCGGTAGCGCCGGTACAGCGCCGCGCCCATCCACACGACGACGGCGAGCCCGAGCACGCCCGCCCCCCACGGCCAGACGGCCAGAAGCGTGCGCGCGATCTCCTCCCCCGCACGCATCCATTCCGCCGGCACCGACGGGACCGCTTGCGCTCCCGCAGCGAGCGGCAGCAGCGAGCGGCAGCACGGGAAGCGTTCCGAACGACACGCGGGGGCAGACGGCGAAGAGCGAGCCATAGCACGCAGGCGGGGCGAAGACGCGATGCAGACGGGACGAATGCGTCTTCTGCTGCAAATATCATTCCCGCGAGTTACTGATGCGTGAACGGAACAACGGAAACGACCTGAAACGCCGTGGCTACGAACG
>PXTX01000023.1:607-18868 GCA_003023275.1 Bacteroidetes bacterium SW_4_67_19 | reverse complement strand
CGGTGGCTCGCGTGCGGGCTGCCGCTCGGGGTGGCCCTCGTCGGCGTGGGGGTGCCGCTGGCGGCGACGGGCTTCTGGCTGGCGGAGGGCAGCTCGTTGGCCGCCGCGTCGGTGAGCGCGGGCGACCTCGCGGCGGCGCTCCTCGACTCCGCCTCGGCGGCGGTGCCGGCTGCCTTCGCGGCGGCGGCGCTGGCCGTGCCGCTGGCCTACCTCTCGGTACGCCGCCCGTCGCGCCTGACGCGCGCCACCGAGCGGGTCGCCTACTTCGGCTACGCCACCCCGCCGCTGGCGCTGGCGCTGGCGCTCGTCTTTTTCTCGCTGCGCGCCGCGCCGGTGCTCTACCAGACGCTCGCGCTGCTGGTGGGGGCCTACGCGCTACACTTCCTCGCCGAAGCCGTCGGTCCGGTGCGCTCGGCGCTCTACCAGGCCCCGCCGCGCCTCGAAGAGGCCGCTCGCTCGCTGGGGCGCGGCCCCGTGCGCGCCTTCTTCGAGACGGTTTTTCCGCTCCTGAGGCGCGGCCTGCTGGTGAGCGTGGCGTTCGTCTTCCTCTCGGCCATGAAGGAACTCCCGCTCGCCCTGCTCCTTTCGCCATTGGGCTTTCGCCCGCTGGCGGTGGCGGCCTGGAGCTACGCCGAAGAAGCGCTCTTTGCCCAGGCCGCCCCCTTCGCGCTTTTGATCATCGCCTTCTCCGCCGCCTTCGTCGGGCTGCTGCTTTCGCAGGAGCGATAGGTGGGGACGTTCGTACGTGTGAACGTATGGACGTGACCCGTCCCGGACGTGCCATACTTCCACCCCTTCATACCCAGAAGTGCTCCTCACCGCCGCCGGTCTCACCAAGCGCTTCGCCCCGGGCGACGCCCCGGCCGTGCAGGACGTGGACCTCGGCATCGAAGAAGGCGAAATCTTCGCCATTCTCGGCCCCAGCGGATGCGGCAAGACGACCACGCTGCGCCTCCTCGCCGGCTTCGAGCGGCCCGACGCGGGCACCGTCCAGCTCGACGGGCGTACGCTCTGCGGGCCGGGCGGGCGCTTCGTGCCGCCGGAGCAGCGCGGCCTCGGATTCGTCTTTCAGGACTACGCGCTCTTCCCCCACCTCTCGGTCCTGGAGAACGCCGCCTTCGGCCTCGAGGGGCAGCCGGACGCCGAGAAGCGCGCCCGCGAAGCGCTCGACGCGGCGGGCCTCGGCGACCTCGGCGCCCGCCGCCCGCACGCGCTTTCCGGCGGCCAGCAGCAGCGCGTGGCCCTGGCGCGCACGCTCGCCGCGCACCCCTCCGTCGTGTTGCTGGACGAGCCGTTCAGTGGCCTCGACGCGCTCCTGCGCCAGGAGACGCGCGACCGCGTGCGGCGGCGCTTCAAGGAGGCGGGCGCCACCGCGCTCCTCGTCACGCACGACCAGCAGGAGGCCCTCTCCTTCGCCGACCGCGTGGCGGTGATGAAAGGCGGGCGCATCGAACAGGTCGGCCCGCCCGAGCAGGTGTACCACCGCCCGCGCACGCTCTTCGTGGCGCAGTTTCTGGGGCGCACGAACCTGCTTTTTTCCGAGGCGCACGGCGAGGAGGCCGAGACGCCGCTGGGCCGCCTGCGCCTCACCCGCGCGGCAGAGGGGCCGGTGCTGCTGTCGCTGCGCCCCGAGCACCTGACGCTCGAAACGATGGAGACCGGCGCCGGCGACGCGCCTGCCGGCACGGTCGTGCGCCGCGCCTTCAAGGGCCACGACGTGACCTACCGCGTGGCCGCCGCCTCCGATGACACTGAGTACCTCGTCCATACGCCCAGCCGCGTGGCGTTCTCGGAGGGAGACCGCGTGCGCATCCAGCCGCAGGCCCCGGCGGTCGTCCTGGAGCGCGGCGATGGCGCGGACGGAATGGAATCGACCTGAAAGCCCGTTTCGCTGAAAGCGCGCACTCAGAAAAATTCTTTTGATGGAAGCGAAAGTCGATTTTTTCTTTTCCGAGCGTGCGTACGCGCCGTCCGTCGCGCGGGGCGAACGGGATCTTTACAAAAGCCTCGGCGTCTGCCCTGTATTATACTATTGCTGAAAGCACTTCCTCCTGTGGCCGCCCGCTTCTCTCTTTTTTGCCACGCGTCTTTTCTCAACTCCCTGCTGCTTGGCTATGAACACGTACTTTATCGTTTACTTGATTGGCTACGGGCTTATGATTGCCGCCGTGTGGTTTGGACTCGACGCGGCGGGCGTTGCGCAGACCTGGAAGCTCGTAGCGCTTCTCTTTCTGCTGGGGCTGGGCATCGTGTACGCCTGGTCGCAGGCGCAAACCGACACGGCCCAGCGCGAACAGGCGCGCGGCGGGGCGGGTGCTGACAGGGGCGGCACTCCGCAGCAGGGCGGCACTCCGCAGCAGGGCGGAAATCCCCAAACGTGAGCGAGGAGGCCCCTTGCTACTGAATTCTGCCGTCGTTCTGGCGAGCCACGCATCACGTAACACGCATCACGTAACACGACACGCATCACGCCAGCCTCACCAGTTCGACGTGGCGTCGGCGAAGACGGCGTCGGCGATGTTTTCGAGGACGACCCGGGCGGCGTCAGCGGCGCTTTGCGCGCCTTCCCCCGAAAGGGCGTATGTCTCGGACTGCGTATAGGTGTCGTCGAGCAGGAGGCTGTCGCTTTCGGTGGCGCGGTACCGCACCTCCGCGCTGATGGTCACCTCGTTCTGCGTGGCCCGCTCGTCCCCGCTGACGGAGGTGGGGGCGTCGCTGTACTCGATGAGCCGCCCGGTCAGGACGACGTCGGCCTCGTTGGCGTTGGTTATCAGGCGCAGGCGCGTGCGCTCCACGAAACGCTCGTTCAGCAGGTCGGTCAGCGAGCCTTCGAGGTCCCGAAGCGAAGACGCTGTCGCATTCTCGACCGGCACGATGGTGATGGTCTGGTGCTCCTGCGGAATCATGGCGCCGGAGAAGCCGTAGTAGCTGCACCCGGTGAGGCCGAGCAGGAGCGCCAGCAGGAAAACGCTCCAGCTCACTTGCCGGCTTCTGCCTGTGGGAAGCGGTGCGGGGGGATGGGCGTGCGAGGGGAGGGAAGTTTCTTCGCTTGTGCCCGCGCGCCCGCGCTCCCGCACGCCCGCACGCTTAGAGGTCTTCATCAATGTCCTTGAGTTTGCGGTAGAGGGTGCGTTCGGAGATCCCCAGTGCGCGGGCCGTGCGGCGGCGGTTGCCCTCGAAGCGCCGCAGCGCCTGGCGAATGAGGTCTTCCTCGGCTTCTTCGAGCGTCGGCAACGCCTGCTCGTCGGGCGCGTCTTCCTGCTGGGGCGCTTCGTCGAGCGCCGTCGGCGCCTCGGCACGTTCCGATGGGGCGCTGCGCTCCGGCGGGGCGGCGGCGGTGTGCTCCTCCAACGCGTCGAGCGCGTCGTCGGGAGCAGGCGGCGGGGCGCCGCCGTCGCCGCGGCCCTCGTCGTCTTCGATTTCGTAGACGACGTCTTCGATGATCGAATCGTAGTCGCGAGCGCCTTCGGAAGAAGACGAGGACTGCTCACGGCGCGCGGCCTGGCTGGGCATCACCACGTAGTCGTCCTCGTCGGAGGGCGGGAAGTCGCCGCGCTCCACCAGCGCGCGCGGCACGGCCACGCCGATGTTCTCCGCCAGGGTCTGCATCCGGTCTTTGACCTCGCGCAGGTCCATGCGCATCTCCAGGACGGCGCGGTAGAGCAGTTCGCGCTCGCGGCCGGAGTGCGCAGGTCCGCTGCGCTCGCCGGCGCCCGCTTCTTCGCCCGAGGGGCCGCGGCGGCGGTGCTCGACGCGCATCAACTTGCCGGTCGCGCCGCTTTTGGAGACGCCCCGCAGGAAGGGCCGCAGGGCCTCGGCGGTGATTTCCTGCTCGCGCAACAGCACGACCGATTGCTCGGCCACGTTTTTTAGCTCGCGCACGTTACCGGGCCAGCGGTAGCGTTCGAGCAGTTCTTCGGCCTCTTCGGTCAGGCGCTTGCCGGTGGCGCCGTGCTCGGCGGAGAACGCGTGCAGGAAGCGCTCGAACAGCGGCACCACGTCTTCGGAGCGCTCCCGCAGCGGCGGCACGTCGATCAAGACCGTCGAGAGGCGGTAGTAGAGGTCTTCGCGGAAGCGGCCCTGCGCGACCTCGTCGGCGAGGTCCTTGTTGGTGGCGGCGACCACGCGCACGTCCGCCTGGCGCTGTTCGGCGCTGCCCACGCGGCTGAAGCGTCCCGACTCCAGCACACGCAGAAGCCGCACCTGCGCCGCCTGCGGCATTTCGCCGATCTCGTCGAGAAAGATGGTCGAGTCGTCGGCTTCCTCGAAGTAGCCGGCGCGCTGCTGGGTCGCGCCGGTGTAGGCGCCTTTCTCGGCCCCGAACAGTTCGCTCTCGATCAGCCCCTCGGGGATGGCCCCGCAGTTGACGATGACCATTTCCTGGTGGCGCCGCATCGAGAGGGCGTGCACGCCCTCGGCCAGCAGCTCTTTGCCCACGCCGCTCTCGCCCTGCAACAGCACGGTGATGTCGGTGTCGGCCACCCGGCGCACGCGGTCGATCACGCCGCGCAGCGCGGCGGAGGACCCGTGAATGCCGAAGCGCTCCTGGAATGACGCGCGGTCCATGCGGGCGAGCGTTGACGTTCGCGAAAAAAAGGACGCGACTGACGTATTGGCACCCGTCGCCCCCGCCGCAGGATCCAACCGGCGCGCGGCTTTCAAGCGGGCGTCACGCCGGCGGCAGGCGACCGACGGCGGACCGCCGAGTTGCTCGCGCCTTCCTCCACGGCTTCGCCGTTCGTCTGCTCATTCGGCGAAGGGAAGGTTGAAGACATCGAGGAGACGCTCGGCAAAAAGCCCTCGCAGACCGATCTGGTTGCGCTCGAGGAACGCCTTACGCGAAAGATGTGGCGCGCCGCGTTCGCCAGCGCGGGCCTTACCGCCAGCCTCGTCGCCGCGCTGCTGGCCGTCTTTCGATTTTTGCTGTGAGAGGTTGTTTGGCGAAGCGTTCAGGAGGTGCGCACGCGCGTTACCGTTCTTGGTGGCTAAAGACCTTGCGGCTTTCGAGCACGCGCCGCCCGGTCACCTCCGCACCGTCGTCGCGGCCGGCGGCGCGCATCTCGTCGGCGTCCTCGTCGAGGTAGCGCTCCAGCGCGTCGCGGCTGTCGAGGTGGTAGTGGACGGTCCAGTGGCGCCGGCCCTCGGGCACGCGGTCCGGCGCATTGGCCTGCTTGCTGGAGGTCTCGCCGTCGGGGCCGGAGCGGGCGTAGAGCGCCGCGCTCTCGAAGCCCTCCATCTCCAACATGTCGCGAATGTGCTCCTCCAGCCACGCGCTGTACTCGTTGACCTGGTCGGGGGCGACGGCGAGGTTGACTTCGTAGATGGTCATGCGGAGCGGTTTCGGGTTTGGGGGTTACTGGCGTGAGTCGCACCCCAGGAGTACTTCCTTCGGGGCGCACCCCAGGAGTACTTCCGCCCGCTGGGCGGGGCGCTTCGCTCGTCTCGGGTTTGGGCTGGTGCAGTCGGTGACTTCGACGTTGACGTACTGGCCGGGGCGGTAGTCTTCTTTGTCAAAGACGACCGTTTTGCCGTTGTCGGCGCGGCCGGAGAGCTGCGCGTCGCTCTTTTTCGAGGTCCCTTCCACCAGCACCGTCACCGTGCGTCCGATTTCCTTGCGGTTTTCCTCTTCGGCGATCTGCTGCTGGAGGTGGATGATCTCTTCCAGGCGCCGCTGCTTGACGTCGGCGGGCACGTCGTCGTCGTATTTGCGCTGCGCGTAGGTGCCGGGGCGCTCGCTGTACTTGAACATGAAGGCGTGGTCGTAGCGCACCTTTTTCATCAGCGAGAGGGTGTCGCGGTGCTGGTCCTCCGTCTCGCCGCAGAAGCCGGCGATGAGGTCGGTCGAAAAGGAGACGCCGGGGCACAGCTCGCGCGCCCGCTCGATGAGCGCCAGGTATTCCTCGCGCGAATAGGTGCGGCGCATGCGATCCAGCACCTCGGTGTTGCCGTGCTGGACGGGCAGGTGGATGTAGTTGCACACGTTGGGCCGGCGGGCGTGCACCCGCAGCAGGTCTTCGGAGCAGTCCTTGGGATGGGAGGTCGAGTAGCGCACGCGCAGCTCCGGCGAGAGCCGGCTGATGCGGTCGAGCAGCTCGGCAAAGCTGACGGCCTGGTCGCTGCTGCCGTTTTGGCCCTCGAAGTGGTAGGAGTTGACGTTCTGGCCCAGGACGGTGACTTCCTTGTAGCCCGCTTCGACCAGTTGCGCGCACTCCGACAGGATGCTGGTGGTGGGGCGGCTGTTCTCCCGCCCGCGCGTGAACGGGACGACACAGAAGGCGCACATGTTGTCGCACCCGCGCATGATGGAGACGTAGGCCTGCAGCCCGTTGCCCGCGTCGCGGACGGGGGCGAGGTCGGCGTAGGTCTCTTCCTTCGAGAGCTGCACGTTGACGGCGGCCTGCCCGGTGTCGGCGTTTTCGCGCAGCAGGCGCGGCAGGTCGCGGTAGGCGTCGGGGCCGGCCACGAGGTCGACGCGCTCTTCTTCCTCCAGGAGCGTCTCGCGCAGGCGCTCGGCCATGCAGCCGAGGACGCCGAGGCGCAGGTCCCCTTCGGTGCGGCCCTCCACGCCGCGATTGCGCTTGCGGCGCTCGGCGCGAAGGGCGTCGAGGCGGCGGCGGATTTTCTGCTCGGCCTCCTCGCGGATGGCGCACGTGTTCAACAGCGCCACGTCGGCCCCGTCGGGCTCGTCGACGATGTCGTAGCCGGCGTCCGAGAGGATCGAGGCGACCAGCTCGGAGTCCGAGACGTTCATCTGGCAGCCGTAGGTCTCGATGTAGACCTGCTGGGGCCGTGCCGGCGCGCCGTCGCCGCCGGCCTGCTGGGGATCGGTAGTGGCCAGCGCCTCGGCGGAGGCGTCGGCGGGCGCGGGCGCGTCGGCGTCGTCGAGGAGGGGCAGGTCGTCTATCGACTCCATAGCGCAGAGCGGATTGTTCGGGAGTCCGGCGCCTGCTGCGGGGCGGCGGCCGGCCACGGGAAGGCTGGCTGCGCATCCTCTACGAAGCGCCCGGCTGGACGGTTCATTGCTCGCCGCCGCGTGTATGGTTTTCGAAAAACCGCTCACCCGCCCAGCGAGGCGGACACCTCGCGCACGATGGGGTCGAAGGCGCTCTTGCGCGAGCGGTCGTAAAACATGCGCACGACCTTGAACGTGTTGTCGCGCGCTTCGACGCGCTCGTAAAAGATGTGATCGCCCCGGTAGCCGGAGAGCACGTACCAGCCGTCTCCGCGCGTTTGGTACGTGACGTTCAGGTCCGGGTTGTTGAGTTGCTCGTCGAAGCGCCGGCGGAGCTTGTCGGGCGAGGATCCTTCGGTGCCGTAGACGAGCATGCTGGCCGAGCCGTCGGATGCTTCGAAGGTGCGACCGTTGCCGTTGCCCACCTCGCCGGCGGGGTGCAGCACGCCGGCGGGGTAGCGCACCGAAAAGCCGAGCTTTTCGTTCTGGTACGTCTCGTAGGTCACGTCTCCGGCACCGGCTGGCGCAGGGGCGCTTCCCGCCGTCGTATCCGAGGACGCGCCTGCTGCCGAGTCTACCCGCACCCACCTGCCCGCCGTGTCAGCCGCTGCCGTATCGACCGTCGCCGTGTCGGCCCGGACCCACGTGCCTGCCGTGTCGATGGTGTCGGCGGCGGAGCGGACGGTGTCGGGGCCTTCGTCGGCCTCGGTCGCGGCCAGCGCTTCTTCGGTGGCGCGCTGCGGCTCGGAGTCGCCGCCGCACGCGGCCAGCCCCAGCACCGCGACGAGGGCCGCAAGCGTCAGAAGCGCGACCCCACGCTGTTCTTTTTTGCCTGTGCGTTTCATCGGTCCTGCGTGGTCTGGATTTTCAGCTTACGGAGTGGTTTCGCGGCCCATCTCCTCCCCGTGCAACGATGCCTTCTCGGTAGCGTCTTCACCGCTCCCCCATTTGACCGTGTTTTTCCACTACGCCGAAAGGGGCCGTGTGTTGCGGGCGGGCAAAAACCGAAAACCGACCACTGAAAACTGACCACTGAAAACTGAACTGACGACGGACCACCGAAAACAACCCCAGGCCGCTTCGAGTAGCAGAGAGCGTCCTTCTCTTCTGTTCCAACGCTCGCGTCTCCCCTGCGCCGGTGAGCTTTCTGAACCCCTGGATGCTGATGGGGCTGGCCGCGGCGGCCGTGCCCATCGCGGTGCATTTTTTCAACCTGCGGCGGCCGCGCCGGGTCGACTTCTCGTCGCTGGCGTTCGTGAGGCAGGTCGAGGAGCGCACCATGCAGCGGCTCAACATCAAGCGGTGGCTGCTCCTGGCGCTGCGCGTCCTGGCGGTGGCGTGCCTGGCGCTGGCCTTCGCGCGGCCCGTCTTGAGTCCCGAGATCGCCGGCACGGTGGGGGCGCCCGCGTCGGGAAATGCCGCAATGAGCGTGGTCGTCGACAACTCGCTTTCGATGACGCGCCGCTCGGGCGGGGAGGGGCCGCTCCTGGGGCAGGCGAAGGCGCGCGCCGCGGCGCTGGCCGGGCAGATGCAGCCGGGCGACGACCTGCGCCTCAGCGCCACGGCAGGGCGGGGCGACGGCAGCACGGGCCGCGCCTCCTACCGCAACGCCGGCGCCGCGCGGGAGGCGGTGAAGGCCGTCGAAGCGCATCCCGGCGCCGAACCGCTGGTGCGCACGGCCCGCCGCGCCGCGCGCCGGCTCGCCTCCGCAGACCGCGCCGGCGCCCGCGCCCGCGAGCTCTACCTCTTTACGGATCTCCAGAAAAGCACCCTGGCGGACACGCTCGCGGAAAGCACAGATGCGGAGGCCAACGACAACCTGCGCGTGGGACTCGTCCCCGTCGGCGGGGGGGGCGCCGGAGAAGCGTCCTCGGGCAATGTGGCCGTCACCGACGTGACCGTCGAGAGCCGCATCGTAGAGGTGGGGCAGCCGGCGCGCCTGACGGCCACGCTCCGAAACTTCGGCGACGAGACGCTCGAAGGCTACCGCGCGAGCGTGTACCTCGGCGAGGAACGCAGCGGGGGCGAAAGCGCCGAGCGCCTGGCGCAGGCCACCGCCGACCTGGCTCCCGGCGAGCGCCGGACGGTGTCGTTTACCGTCACGCCGCGCCGGCGCGGGTGGCTCGCCGGCCGCGTCGAAACCGAGGGCGGCGACGGCTTTCCCGCCGACGACGCGCGCCACTTCATCTTGCACGTGCCCCGGGAGCGCCGCGTGCTCATCGTGCGCGGCCAGGACCAGCCGGCGGAGTACGTCGAGCTGGCGCTCGCCTCGGGCGGGGCCGGCGAGGGCGGCAGCGTCTTCCAGACCCAGACCCTCGGCGCGGGGCAGCTGGCCGGCGCGAACCTCTCGACCTACGACGCGGTGGTGCTGGTGGGGCCGCAGTCGCTGGCGAGCGGGACGCGCCAGGCGCTCGCCCGCTACGTCGACAGCGGCGGCGGGCTGCTCCTCTTCCCCGGCAGCGGCATGGCGCGCGCGGACTACAACGCGCTGCTCGACCGGCTGGGCGGCGGCGAAATTACGGGCATGAGCGGCGGCTCCGGGGACGGCGAAGGCACGCGCCGGCCCATCGCCTCCTTCGAGCGCGTAGACACCGACCACCCGCTCTTCGAGGGCGTCTTCGACCAGGCGCGTTCCCAGCGCGTAGAGCGGCCCACCCTCTACCGCGTGGCCGACTACGCCGCGCGCTCCGGCGCCGAGCAGGCCCTGATTCAGCTTTCCAACGGGCGTCCCTTTTTGCAGGAGATTCGCCACGGGCAGGGCGGGGCGCTCTTCATGGCCGCCGCGCCCAATGAGCGCTGGAGCGACCTGCCCACGCGCGGCCTCTTCGTGCCGCTGCTGTACCGCTCGCTCTTTTACCTGTCCGCAAGCGGGAGCACGGCCGGCGACGCGCTCATCGCGGGCCGGGCCGGCGAACTGCGCGTGCGCGGCGGCGGGCGCACCGGCAGCGATGGCAGCGAGCGCGAACCGCTTCGCCTCGTGGGCCCGGAGGGGCAGGAAGTCATCCCGCCGCAGCGCCGGCTCTTCGGCGCCACGCTGATCGAGACGAGCGGCCAGTTGCGCACGCCCGGCGTCTACGACGTGCGCCGGGGCGACCGGCTCGTCCGCCGCGTGGCCCTCAACCTCGACCCCGCCGAGTCGGACGTGCGCCCCGCCGCCGCTGACGAAGCCGCCGACCGTCTGGCCGAGGCGCTCGGCACCGACGACGTGCGCGTGCTCGCCGGCGAGGACGGACGGCGCGGCCTTGCGCGCACGCTTCGCGCCGGGCGCGCGGGGATGGAGTTGTGGAACGTCTTCCTGGCGCTGGCGCTGGCGCTGCTGGTCGCCGAGATGGTCGTGGCGAAGTACTGGACGCCGGAGGAGGCGTAGCGCGTGGCGCGTTGCATGTGTCACGGCACACGCAATACAACCATCGTGAGATCGTCGCCGAGGGGGGCGGGGGCGCCGGCGAAGGCGCGCACGTCCTCGAAAACCGCGTCGAGCACCCCCTCGGCAGAGACGTCGCGGTGGGCGCGCAGGCTCTCCGCGAGGCGCGCCTCGCCGAACTCCTCGTCGTCCGGGTTCATCGCCTCGGTCGCGCCGTCGGTGAAGATCGCCAGCGTGTCGCCCTCTGCAAGCTCGACGCGGCCGCTGTCGTAGTCGGCCCCGCTCATGACGCCCAGCAGCAGGCCGCCCGTCTCCAACCGCTCCAGCTCGCCGCCCGCGCGCAGCAGCATGGGCGGGTTGTGCCCGGCGTTGACGTAGTCGAGGGTGTGCGCGACCTCCGGGTGGGGGCCGGCCCGCGCGACCACGCCGGCCGACTGGCCGGGCTGGTCCGCCAGCTTTCGGGCCGCCTGCACGTTCGCCATCAAGAGCGAGGCGGCCACGCCCTTGCCCGTCACGTCGGCGATGGCCAGCAGGAGGCGTTCGCTTTCGTCGTCGGCGCGGCCGGGAAGCGAGAGCACGTCGTAGTAGTCGCCGCCGACCTCGCGGCTCGGCACGGTGCGCGCGGCCAGCTCGACGCCGTTTGCCGCCGGCAGCTGCTGCGGCAGGAGGCGCTGTTGCGCCTGGCGCGCGAGGGCGATTTCCTGCTCCAGGCGCTCCTTTTCGATCTGCTCCTCCAGCAGGCGCGCGTTTCGGAGCGAGGTGTAGGCCAGATTGCCCAGCGAGTAGAGAAACTCGATGTCGCCCGTCTCGTAGGGCGCGCCGGTGAGCTTGGGCCCCAGCGCGAGTGCGGCGCACACCTCGTCCCGGTGGCGGATGGGGAGCACGATGTCGAACCCCGCCTCGGCGAGCGCGTCCCACGACGCGCCGTCTTCGTCGGCCGGGCGCACCAGCTTGCGCCGCCCGCAGATCGCCTCGGTGAGGGCGGGCGTGACCTCCACGTCGTCGGCTCCGCCGCCGCGCACGACCGTCTGGAAGGGACGCCGGGGGCCGTTCGCGGAGTCGTCCTCGGCGTCGTCGTCGTCCTGGCGCAGCAAAAACAGGTGGCGACGCACGGCCATCTGGCCCATCAGGGCGTAGGACAGGAGCTTGCCGAGGCGCGCCTCCTCGCGGATAGCGCCCATCTCCTGCGAGAGGTCGAAGAGCGTGTTCATCTGCTGCACCTTGCCGTCGAGGTCGCGGTTGGCGGTGCGCAGCTCCTCGACCAGCAGGGCGTTGCCGACGGCGGCGGCGCTCATCGAGGCCAGCGAGGCGACGAACTCGACCTCGGCGTCGGCGAAGGGCGCACCGGTGGCTTTCGGTCCCAGCACCAGCAGGCCCAGGCGCCGCTCGCCGCTTCGGAGCGGGAGGGCCAGCGCCACGCCGCGTTCGCGCAGCGGGGCCGGCACGCCCGCGCCGCGCATCGGTTCGCCGTCGTCGTCGCGGTCGAGGGAACGCCTTTCGTCGTCGAGCGCGAGCACGGTTCCCTCCTCCATCTGGGTGCCGCCCTTGGTGGCGGCCACGCGATAGCCGCCCTCGGCGGGGCGCCACAGCAGCACGGCCCCGCGCGTGACCAGCAGCTTGCTCAGTGCCGTGAGCAGCAGGTTGCCCAGCACGAAGTCCAGCTCCAGCGACGAGCTGAGGAGACTGCTCGTCTCGTAGAGCGCGCGCAGGTCGAAGCGCTCGGTGCGCTGCTGGTCGGTGCGCTGCTGGGGCGAGTGCCCGGCGGCGGGAGAGGGCGGGTCGGCAGAACGCGTTTCGGAGGCGTCCACGGCGGGTCGAGCTGGGGAAAAGACCGAGTAGGACGGCTGAGGCGCCGGTAGGCCCAACAAAGTACGCTAATCACCCTGCCAGTAGCGACGACGGTCGAAGGACGATAGATGACGTGCTCGGGCCGAACGTCCGCCGTCGGTCGTCCGCCGTCAGTCAGCAAACGTAGTTTCGCCGATCTACGTACCCGGCGGCCGCGCGGCCGGTTCAGCGACTGTCGGTTCAGCGACGGTCTGGCGAAGCGTTCAACAGCTTTTCCTTGAGCGCCTCCGTCGTCGGGGCGAGCGGTTCGGCGTGCGTTTCTTCGTCCCACAGCGCCGCGAGGCGTTCGGGGGCGTCCGCCCGGTCGCCGGTGGCCGCGCGGTAGCGCCGCACCGCCTCGAGGCCCACGGCGGTGTGCGGGTCCGCGACGTAACCGACGTCGTCGTAGACGCGCCGCATGGACCGGAGCGTCGCCTCGTCCGAGACGCTGGCGCCCCAGATGCATTCGCGCAGCTGCTTCTCCGAGAGCAGCCAGCGCAGGCGCTCGAAGTTGCTCGGCGCGCCCACGTCCATCGCGTTGGAGAGGGTGCGCTCGGACGCCTCGAACTCGTCCGCGTCGCCGGCGAGGAAGCGCGGGAAGAAGTCGTTGGCGTTATGCGCGGCGATGAACCGGCGTACCGGCAGCCCGCTGCGGGCCGCCAGCACACCGGCCGTCAGGTTGCCGAGGTTGCCGCTGGGGACGCAGAAGACGACCTCTTCGTCGCCCAGCCGGTCCAGCGCCCAGACGTAATAGAGCATCTGCGGCAGCAGGCGCCCCACGTTGATCGAGTTGGCCGAGGAGAGCAAGAGGTGCGCCAGGTCGGGATCCTGGAAGGCGGCCTTCACCAGGCGCTGGCAGTCGTCGAAGGGGCCGTCCACGGCCAGCGCACGCACGCCGGGACGCCGGGCGACGAGTTGCTGCTCCTGCACGGGACTGACCTGCCCTTCGGGAAACAGCAAAACGACCTCGATGCCGGGCTGCCCCGCGAAGCCGTCGGCCACGGCGCTGCCGGTGTCGCCGGAGGTGGCGACCAGGATGGTGAGCGCATCGGACTGTTCTTGCATGAAGTGCGCCATGCACCGCGCCATGACGCGCGCGCCGAAGTCCTTGAACGAGAGGGTGGGGCCGTGGAACAGCTCCAGCACGTGCACGCCCGTCTCTCCCCCCGGCCCGTCGCCGGAGAGCGGCACGAGCGGAACCGGGAAGTCGAGCGCGTCGGCCGCGATCGCGCGCAACGCCCCGGGCGCAATTTCGTCGTCGAGCCAGGGCGCCAGCACGCGCGCAGCGCGCTCGGGAAACGCCTCGGCGTCCCGTGCAGGCGCGAGCGACGGAACGGTTTCCGGCACGAACAGCCCGCCGTCGGGGGCCAGTCCTTCGAGCAAAGCCTTCTCGAAGGAAGCGGGCGACGCGCTGCCGCGGGTGCTGATGAACGGGGGCATGGAAGCGTATAGCGGTATTCGTTTAACTGGGCCGTGAAGACGTACGTGACCTTCGAGTAAGCGCGTGGGTGGGAACGTGGGGGCGTAGTGCGCGGTCAACCGCGATTCTTCACATGCGGTCCTCCTGCCAGGCGCGCACCGACGATAGACGATGGACGACGAACGGGCACAAATCGTCCATCGTCGGTCGTCCCTTTTCGGCGTGCGCCGACGGAGGCAAATGAGCAGGTGCTCGGAGTGTACACATTGACGTTTGACGAAGCAGTAGGTGAATGGGAGAGCCCCCCGTGCTCCCGCGCTCCCACGCCCGTTCCCTTCACGAACGGGGGGCGAGCACGACCCAGGGGAGCGCCTGGTCGTCGAGCGCGAGGGCGCCGTCGTCGGGGCGGACGGTCTGGCCGCACAGGGCGTCGGTGAAGGAACGCCCCGCCAGCGCGTCGGGGAGCGCGAGGGTGGCCGCGTGCCCGGCGCGCCGGCGGCGCGGGAAGCGCGGCAGCGCAGCGACGAGCGCGTCGTCGTCGAGGGTGCGCGCGAAGGCGATCCACACGTCGGCGTTCCCGGCCCCTTCCTCCGGCGGCTTCACGTCGAGGGGCCGATAATTGCCTTTTCGAAAGAGCGCCGGGTGCCGGCGGCGCAGGTCAAGCAGACGCGCAGTGAAATAGAGCTTGGCGCGCTCGTCCTGCTGCTGCGTCCACTGGCGGAGCGTGTCGGCGTCGAGCGTTCCGTCGGTTACTTCGTCCAGAAGCGCGCGGCGGTGGTCGTAGTCGACGGGGCGGCGGTTGTCGGGGTCTACGAGCGAGTCGTCGGGCAACTCGCGGCCCTGGTAGACGTCGGGCACGCCGGGGGTGAGGCCCTTGAGCGCGAGCTGCGTGAGGCCGTTGAAGAAGCCGTCGGCGGCGATGTTTTCCGAAAAGGCGTGCAGGGCGTCGGCGGTGGCAGGGTCGCCGGCGAGGCCGCGCACGAGGGCCTCGACGCCGGCCTCGTAGTCGTCGTCGGGGGCAATCCAGCGCGTCTCGCGCTTCGACTCGCGGCAGGCTTTCTCCATGTACGCGACGAGGCGTTCGACGAAGTCGTCGTTTTCGCGCTCGGGCCAGAGGGCCGCCAGAATCTGGTAGAAGAGGTAGGCGTCGGCCGGATGGGGGACGCGGTCTTCGTCGCTCACGTGGCGACGCCCGATCCGGGCCAGTTCGCCGGCGACGCCGTGCCATTCGTCGGGCCGCTCGACGAGGGCGATCAGGCGGGCGCGCGTCTCTTCGCCGCGTTTGTGGTCGTGCGTGGCGGTGGCCAGGAGCGTCTGCGGGCAGTGGGAGGCGCGAAACCGGCAGCGGCGGTGGAAGGCCTCCTTCGAGCAGCCGAAGGCATCAGGTTCGCCGCCGACCTCGGCGTGGGCAGCCAGCCGGTTGTAGCGGTAGAAGGCGGCGTCCTCGACGCCCTTCGCCGCGACCGGCGCGGTAAACTGCTGGAAGCGGCGCGTCCAGGCGCGGGCGTCGGCTTGCATCTCGTCGGATACGTCGCCGAGGGCCACTTTTTTCAAAAAAGCGTAGGGCGCACGGGCGGAGGGAAAGGACGCGCGCTTCTGGGCCCGCGCGATGGCGTCGTCGAGGACCGCTTCGGCCTGTTCGGTCCCGTACGGCAGGTAGGTGCGGTAGCGGTCGAAGGCGGCGGTGACTTCGGTGAGCGCCTCGTCGAGGATGGGGCGCGTGAGGTCGCGCGTGTGGTAGTCGCGGTCGGCCAGCGCCTCGAGGCCGCGCGCCAGGTAGCGGCGGTCGGCGGCGAGGGTGGTTTGCATCACGTCGGTCTTGCCGGCGTAGACCTCTTCGGCAAAGGAGGGAGCGCCAGGGAAAAACGTATCGTACGTGTCGGTGAGCGGCTGTTCGCCGGCCGGGTCGGTCAGGACGCCCATCGCGTCATTCATGAAGGCGTAGCCGCTGGTGCCCTCCACCGGCCAGGCGGCGGGGAGCGTCTCGCCCTCGGCGAGGATTTTTTCGACCCAGACGTGCTCGACCTCCAGCTCGTCGCGGAGGGTGTCGAGGTAGCCCTGCGGGTCGGCGAGGCCGTCGACGTGGTCGATGCGCACCCCGTCGACGCCTTCCTCGGCGGCCAGCTCGGCGAGGAGGCGGTGGGTGTCCGCGAAGACGGCGGCGTCTTCCTGGCGCAGGCCGGCCAGGTCGTTGATCTGGAAAAAGCGGCGGTAGTTGAGCTCCGCCAGCGCGGTGCGCCAGTGCGCGAGGCGCCAGTGCTGCTCTTCCAGCAGGTCGTGCAGGGCCGGCCCCTGAAGGTTCTGGAGATGCGTGTCGAGGTCGGTTTCTTCGGCGAGCGCGTCGAGGCGCGGGCGCAACTGCCTGGCGGCCTCCGCGTCGCCGGGGTCGAGCGCGCGGTACGCCCCCAGCAGCTCGCGCGTGTCGTCGGTTTCCTTCGGCAGCGCCTCGTCGAGCACGCCGGCGTAGCGGTCGGGGCGCAGGGCGAAGCGATGTTCGTAGTAGGCGGCAAAGAGGCGGCCCTCTTCGCAGACGAGCGCAATGTCGCCGTCGTCGAGGGCGTCGCCGTAGGAGGCGCCCAGAAACGGGAGCCGCACGGTTCCTTCGGGCGTACTTCCCGCGTCCCAGTCGATGTCGAAGGATTGCGGCTCGGCGTGCGAGCCGTGCGCCAGGACGTGCTGCCAGCGCTCGTTGGCGGCGTGGAGGGCGGCGTGGTTGGGCACGAAGTCGAGGACGAGGCCCAGGCCGGCGTCGGCGGCGGCTTCGCGGAGCGACTCGAAGCCGTCGCGCCCGCCCAGCTCGGAGCGCACGCTCGTCAGGTCGACCGTGTCGTAGCCGTGCGTGGAGCCGGGGACCGCCTCGGTGATCGGCGAGAGGTAGAGGTGGCTGACGCCCAGCGCCTCCAGGTACGGAACGAGCGCTTCGGCGTCGGCGAACGCAAAGTCGGGCGTGAGCTGGAGGCGATAGGTGGCGCGGAGGGGAGCGGCCATCGGGCGGCGACGGGCGGGCGAGCGACCCTTCTCCTCATCGTCCGCCTCGTCCTCGCGCCGGCGCGTCTTGTTCTGAAAAAAGCGACTGTCTCATTTTGATACACGCTTTCAGAAACGTCTTTGCTCCTCCCAGGCGCGTTGCTCTTCGGAAAGCGCGTGAAGCGCTGCCTGCGGAGAACGACCGACCGGGCGTTGCCGTAGCGTATGCCGTGGCGAGCGGTCGGCGCGGCGCGCCTCCGAAAATTGACACCGGAGGCCGCGCAACGCTATATTACGCATCGTATATTACGCATCGTCGCTCCTCGCCACGCCCGCCCCACAACACGAACACCCCCAAACCCTTCATGGCCGACACCAGCGACTTTCGCACCGGACTCGCCTTCGAGTGGCGCGACGACGTCTGGCAGATCACCGACATGCAGCACGTGAAGCCCGGCAAGGGCGGCGCCTTCGTGCGCACTACGCTCAAGAATGTGCGCGACGGGCGCGTGCAGGAGGAAAACTTCCGCGCCGGCGCCAAAGTCGAAGACGTGCGCGTCGAGCGGCGCCCGCATCAGTACCTCTACGAGGACGAGTACGGGCTGCACTTCATGAACACCGAAACCTACGAGCAATTCGCCCTCAACGCCGAGAACGTTCAGGGACGCGAATTTCTCACCGAGGGCGGCACCATCGACATTCTCTTTCGCGCCGACACCGACGAGCCGCTCTCGACGAAGATGCCCACCAACGTGGACCTGGCCGTCGCCGAGACCGACCCCGGGCTGAAAGGCGACACCGCGCAGGGCGGCTCCAAACCGGCGACCCTGGAAAGCGGGGCGGTCGTCGACGTGCCGCTCTTCATCGAAGAGGACGACGTGGTGCGCGTGTCCACCGGCAGCGGCGAATACGTCACGCGCGTGTCGACGGCGTGATGTTAGGACGGCGGACGACCGTTCCCCTGCTCTCGCCGGCCCCGAAATGCTTCGAACGCCTTCGCCCTGAGCTCACGCGCCAGCAGCGCACGCGCAACCAGCGAAGTGCACGCCCGCTTTACCCCCGCCCCGCTCTCCCCCGCCCCCGCGCCCAGAATGGACCTCACCCAGATCCGCGAGCTGCTCAATGTCGTCGCCGAAAGCGACGTCGAAGAGCTGACCGTCGAAGAGGAAGACCTCAAGATTACCGTGCGCAAGAGCGCGCCCACCGTCACGATGCAGCCGTCTGCTGCTGGGACCGCTCCGCCGACGCCCGCCGTCAGGGGCAGCTCCATGACCGTCTCGCCCTTGCGCTTGACGATCACGCGGCGCGCGTTGCCGCGATCCACGATCTCTTTGAACTTCTCGACGACTTGGTTGCCACGCACGGTGACTTCCTCGACGGCCTTGTCCTGGGCTTGCTGGGCGGCGTCTTGCGCAGTGTTTTTGGCCTGCTGGGTAGTGCTTTCGCTGGAAGAGGCGTCGTCGGTCATGACGGGGAACATTTTTGGAAAAGGAGGGCGAGGGCGGCCTGCGAGGCGACCGTCCCATGCACGCAAGCAAAGTGCAGGAAGACAGACGGAAAAACTTCTATATTCGCGTAATTTCTGGTCGGCCGTCCGTCATCCAGGTGCTGGGGGAAGACCGGGACATATTCGGAAGCGTCTCGCTTTCCTTCGGCGTCGAAAAAGAGCAGGTAGCCGTCGGCGTCACAGGTCCACACTTCCTCGGCGCCGGCCTCGAAGTAAAGCTGTTT